>DATJBA010000381.1:0-43817 GCA_035515675.1 Mycobacterium sp. | reverse complement strand
TAACCAGCCCGGGACCAAGGAACCGGGCGTCACCGCACGACACGCGGCGACGCTGCCTACCACGAAGTCGGAAATCAACATCAACTCGTGATCTCAGCAGCCATCAGGGATGAACTTGGGCGACCGTGAAATTTTGAGGCTTACGGGCCGGACTGGCCCTTCACGGCCAAGCGGCGTGAGAAGAAGCCGGCGGCATCCAGCCGCCAGAGAATTCACCGGGAGGAGGTGGGCCGTGTGTCGGAGCTTGCAGATCTGCCCGAGTCCCTGCAGCGGATGTTGTACTCGTCGTCGAAATCGTCTCGCCGGGCTCACGCGGAACAGACCACGTCATGAAATTGCACGGATACGCGACGGCGGACATCGAGCACTATTGGATCGTCGATCCCGACGCACCGGCTGATGACCGATTTATCGTGTACCGCCTCGATGGCGAAATCTATCGACGGGTAACGGCGCTCGACGGAGATCGGGTCCACGTGAACGAGCCGATAGAAATGGAATTTACGCTGGATATGGTGACCGGTCGCTAGGGTGCCATGCGCCGACGGGCCCCGGCCCTGCTACCACCACCTCTCCGGGCTGAGTCGGAGGCACTTCTGCAAGTCGGCGTCGGCGGCGCGCACCGCGGCTTCCTTGACGCGGCAGGCGGCAGCGATGTCAGCGAAGCGGCCGGTTGTCAGGTTGGCTCGTTGGCACACCATTCGTTCAATTGCGGCTGCGACCGCCGCGGGGCCGTGCGAATCGAGGAAGACGTCCTCGTCGGGCAGCCGCCGCAGCGCGGCGAGGCAGCGCAGAACGCCGGGCAGGCCAAACATGGGAATCACACGCCGCCACAGCAGTTCGCCGACAGGGCCGAGCGGGACCCGGGGTTGCGGCGGCGCGTAAACACCTGTCCGGCCGGGTCCCGGCACCCACCGGCTCAGGTGCGCCGGCTCGAACGTCCAGTCGTAGGGCAGGATCTCGTCGATCTGTCCTGTGCCCCCCGACATCTGCCACCAGAGCAGGAACGGGAAGCGATGTCCCGCCGCGGTATCCACGTGCCCGCTGGACACATGGCGTACGCCCGACGACGCCGTTATGGTGCGGGCAGCGACGGCAACCAGGTCCTCGGTCGGCGGGATCCCGACCGCCCAGGCGGCGCCCGACGGACCGTACAGCCGGATCGCCGCCGCCGCAGGCGAATCCGGCGCACAGATACGCGCCAGCCGGCGGTCGTTGCGGACCACCGCGTCCCACACCTTCCCGGTCAGCTTGTCGCCGAGATTCCCGAGCTTGGCCGGCGTCGGGCTGGGATCGGTGCGCGCCGGCGATGGGTGCTGCCTCGGTGTCGGCGGTTGTGTGACAACCTGTTTGGCCTTTGCGGCTGGCTTCGCCGGCGGTCTGGTGGGCTCAGGCGCAAGCCGGGCGGTCCGCCGCGGAACGCAGCTGGCGCACCCGAGCCCCGTCTTCGTCGCGACCAGTCGCTCATCGTCACCGCAGTGTGGGCAGGCGATGTCGGCGAAACGGGCTAGCGGGATGAGGCAATCGAGCGTCAGCGGGTAACGTCGGTCGCCGCGGCGAACGTCGACCGGCAACCGCCACACCGGCACCTCGTAGACGTGCAGTCGATAGGGCCGGACCTCGTGGCTCGCCTGGTACTTCGCCCGAGTCTCGCCGATCCGCCGGGCACGCTCGTTCCGTACGCTGTCGGCGCGTGCGTCCAGCAGCTCTCGGCGATCGGCCGGTGCTTGCCCGCGCCGACGCTCGATCGTCGCGAGCGCATCGCGGTAATAGGCCTCGACGCGTTCAAGCTCCGCGTCGCACGCCTTGGCGATGTCATCACCGAGTTCGGATCGCCGCCGCTCGGCGCACTGCTCGATAACCCGGTCGGCAAATCTGATCGCCGCGGTCAGGCCGGTGAGCGACGGCGAACCATCTTTCGGCACTGTCGACAAGGCGGCGAGCTTCATGCTGACATGGCTTGGGAGCTGGCGTTGCGACTGCACATCCACCCAGCATTCGGCGCATTCCTGGTAGTGGTCGTCGCTGGACAGCGTGTAGTCGACCAGCGCCCCGACCCGCAGAATCGCGCGAACCGACCGCGTAGGTGCGCCCGTGGCGTCGATCCGTCCGTGATCGACGGTGAACTGGTCGCGCGCCATCGCCTGCAGGTGCTCGGCCGGGGGTGGCGGCGTGGCGGGCACCGGAACGGCCATCGCGGCGACGTCACCCATCGCCAGCACCTCGTCGGCGGAGCGACCCAGCGCGGGATGCCCGGCCGACAGCAGGGTCGCACCGTCCTCGCGAGCGACATCGGGATCGGCGGTGACCTGTAGCACCTCCGGCAGCTCCAGCATCGTCTGCAGGGCCGGTGGAAGCATCACCAGCGTCGTATCGCCGCCGAGTTCGGTGAGCCCGCCGCTCGCCTCGACATACCGCAGCCAGAAGTCCAGCCCCACATCGGTGCTCGTCACGACGGCTCACCCACCAAGAGGTCGACACGTTCCCTGCTTTTCACATAGCTGCGTCTCGCCTCGGCGAGCGCGTTGCCGAGAGCGTCGAGCCGTCGCTCGAACTCGTCGTCGTCGACAGCATCGACGAACGCATCGAAAACCTCGTTTTCGAAATCGAAGTCGTCATCGACCTGGCCGAGGATCATGTCAAGTTCACCGACGACGAGTTCGAACAGGTTGATCTTTGCCTCGAGCACGTGCATGACTTGTTGTTCGATGCTGCCCCGGCAGACCAGGTTGGTCAGCGTCACGTCGTGTTCCTGCCCGACCCGGTGCAGCCGGCCGAGCCGCTGCTCGATCTGCATCGGGTTCCACGGCAGATCGAAGTTCACCATCACATGGCAGAACTGCAGGTTGCGACCCTCACCCCCCGACTCGGTCGACAGCAGGATCGGCGTTTCGGCACGGAACTCCGCGATCGCCGACTCCTTTTCCGTCCGCGTGAGGCTGCCGTGATACAACGCCGACGACAGCCCGGCACGCTCGACCGCAGCGACGAGCACATCCAGGGTCTGCCGAAACCCGGTGAATACCAACACCTTCTCGTCCCTGTTGACGTGGCGCCGAAGGAGTTCGACGAGCACACGCACCTTGTCCGGTTCCCGGATGGCTCGGGCCCGTTCCGCGAGGTCGTTCCAGCCGAGCTTCGCCAGCGTCGGTGCGGCGGCCGCGGGGCTGGAGCCGGCCAGCCGGGTCAGGCCGCACAGGGCCAGCCGGGTATGTCCCGACCCGGTTGCCGCTGCCCTGACTCGCCGGACGATGTCGGCGTAGAGGCCAGCCTCGTCGATGTCGGGCGTCACCAAGATCGTCTCGGCGAGGCGCGGCGGCAGCATCACGGCAACCTCGCTGCGGCGATGTCTGACCATCACCTCTTTAGTCCGTGCACGCAGCTCCTCGAGGTTGTGCGGTCTCGACTCGACCGACGCCGCGCCATGATTGGCGCGGAACTGGGCGGGTGTGCCGAGCAGTCCGGGCGCGACGAGGCTGACCAGCTGGTACAGGTCTGACAGCTTGTTCTCCACCGGCGTTGCGGTCAGCATCAGCAGATAACGGGCGCGGAGCCTGCGTGCGAGCTTGCCCGACGCGCTTCGGGGGTTGCGGAGCCGGTGCGCCTCGTCGAAGATCACCAGGTCCCAGTTGATGTCGGTCAGCCTGCCCAGCAGCGGATCGCGACGAGCGGCGGCGAGCGACGCGATAGTGACCGGCCGGTCCATCCCAATCTCGCGGGCAGGTGTCGACCCGGATTGGGCGATCGTGGTCGGCAACCCGAACTTCCGCTCGAGTTCGTCGCGCCATTGGTCGACAAGTCCCGCCGGAACGATTACCAGCACCTGGTCGGCGAGCCCGCGCATGCGCAGCTCGGACAGCACCAACCCGGCCTCGATCGTCTTGCCGAGCCCGACCTCGTCGGCCAGGATGCCCCGGCCGCGCATCCGACGCAGCACGGCCCGCGCGGCCTGCAGCTGGTAGTCGAACGGCTCGAACCGCAACCGCGGTAACGCAAGGAAGGTGTCGAACCCCGGCCGTGTCCACACCTGGACGGCATCATCGACGATCGCGGACCAATCCGGCTGCGGCAGTGCGCCATTGCGCAGCCGCGCCAGCAATGGTAGGTAGGCGGACAGGTCCGCTGCGGACGTCTCGCCGTCGGCGATCATAACGGTCATGCGGCCTCCCTACGACCTGGTGCGTGCTTACTTGCGCCGGACGGTACCGGCGACCACCGACACGACCGACGACCCACGCCGACGTGTGACGAATGAGGCGGATGCGATTCTCTCCGATGGGCCATCCGTCCCGCACCACTCCGGTCTCGGCATGCGACGAATGACCGGTCGGGGGGACTTCGTCCCTAGCGGAACGCAGCCGTGATGTGTTCGGATCGAACAGCGCGCTTGAAGAACCACCGATCGATGGGGAAGACCATGACCATGCCAGTCATCCGCACCAGAGCGTGAGAACGTAGCGATTGCGCGCGAGCGGATCGCCGAAGAGCGCGAGCTCACAAAGCAACGGGCCGAGAGCGGACGCGAGCAGGCAAGACAACAGGCTACGAGCCTGCCTCGCAGGCCCACTGTCAAAGGAGAGAGTCGTGGCGGCTGAGCACGGTGCCGACAAGGCTGATGAACTCGATCGGCGGGCGGCCGAGCTTGCTGAGCGCGAGCAGGATCTCGCGCTACGCCAGGCGCGGCTTGCCAGACGCGAGTGGCTCGCAGACGAACGCGATCGGATCGCTGACGAGCGGGACCGAGTCGCAAACCACCGTGAACAGATAGCAGACCAACGAGAGGCAAACGCGGACGAGCGCGAGGGCACCGCTACCGAGCGGGAATGCGAGCGACGGCAGCGCGCCAAAGACCGGGCGGAGCGCACGCGAGCCCGTGCTCAGCGCGAACAGGACGACATCGGGCGTGAGATGGCCGCAACCGAACGTCGTGGCGCCGACGACCCTGAACCAACTTAGCCTGAATCCACGTGTGTCACGCACGGTTATGATCGCATTCGGCGCTGGCCACCGCGCGGTAGCATCGAAGCAGCATTCGATTTGACGCAATAGTTATCTTCAGTGTGAAGGTAACTCAATGTGTTCCACCGGATTTCCGTCCGGTTAGGCTTCCTTGGTGGCAGAAAGCCCGTCGTCATATTTGGTGCTGGCTTCCCAGCGCAGCGGCAGCACGCTGCTGGTCGAATCGCTGCGTGCGACCGGTGTGGCGGGCGAGCCCCAGGAGTTCTTCCAGTACCTGCCGACGACGAGCCAGGCCCCGCAGCCGCGGGAGTGGTTCGCCGGCGTTGAGGACGAGTCGATCCTGAGGCTGCTTGATCCGTTGGACCCAGGGAAGCCGGACCTCGCGCCGGCTGAGATCTGGCGCGACTACATCCGCACCGTCGGAAGAACACCGAACGGTGTGTGGGGCGGCAAGCTGATGTGGAACCAGACACCGCTGCTGTTGAACCGGGCGAGCGAACTGCCGAATCGATCTGGCCACGGTCTGCTGGCCGCGATCCGCGATGTCATCGGCGAGGAACCGCTCCTGGTTTATGTCTACCGGCCCGATGTGGTGTCGCAGGCGGTGTCGTTCTGGCGGGCGGTGCAGACGCGGGTCTGGCGGGGCAGGCCTGATCCGGTCCGCGATGAGCGTGCCACCTATCACGCCGGAGCGATCGCCCACGTTGTCACCATGCTGCGTGGCCAGGAGAAGGGCTGGCGAACCTGGTTTGCCGAAGAAGACATCAAACCGATGGAGATTCCATATCCGGTGCTGTGGCGCAATCTGACTCAGGTGGTGGGCACCATCCTCGAGGCGTTGGGGCTTGACCCTCTGCTGGCGCCCAAGCCGGTGCTGGAGCGCCAAGCAGACCAGCGTTCCGACGAGTGGGTGGACCGCTACCGTGCGGATGCCGCGAGAGAGGGGCTACCAACATGACCGTAACCGTGCCGATCCAACCACAGCGAGTCGACGAACTGCGGCTGCTGGAAGCCGAAGCGGTGCACATCATCCGCGAGGTCGTCGCCGAGTTGGAACGACCGGTCCTGCTGTTTTCCGCAGGCAAGGACTCGATCGTGCTACTTCGCCTGGCGGAAAAGGCATTTCGGCCGCTACCGCTGCCATTTCCGGTGATGCACGTCGATACCGGCCACAACTTTCTCGAGGTGATCGAGTTCCGCGATCGCAGAGTCACCGGCCATGGACACAAGCTGATCGTCGCCTCGGTACAGGAATCCATCGATAACGGCCGCGTGCCCGACCCCGGTCCCGGGGCTTCACGCAACCGGGCGCAGACCCGCACACTGCTCGACGCGCTGGAGGCCGGTGGCTTCGACGCGGCCTTCGGCGGCGCCCGCCGCGACGAGGAGCGCGCCCGCGCCAAAGAACGCATTCTCAGCTTCCGCGACGAGTTCGGCCAGTGGGATCCCCGTGCGCAGCGCCCAGAGCCGTGGTCGCTCTACAACGGCCGGATCAAAAAAGGCGAGCAGGTACGGGTGTTCCCGCTGAGCAACTGGACCGAGCTCGACGTGTGGCGGTATATCCAGCTGGAAGACCTTGAGCTGCCGTCGATTTACTACGCCCACGAACGCGAGGTGTTCGAACGCGACGGCATCCTGCTGGCGGTGTCGGAGTACGCCGGGCCGCAGACCGGCGAAACCTCCGCCGTGGAGTGGGTGCGATACCGCACCGTCGGCGACCTGACCATCACCGGGGCGGTGCGCTCAAGGGCCACCGACATCACCAGGGTCATCGCCGAGATCTCAGCGGCCACGGTCTCCGAGCGCGGCGAGACCCGTGCTGACGACCGCACCTCGGCCGCCGCGATGGAAGACCGCAAGCGAGAGGGCTACTTCTGATGACCGCGACCGAAAACACAGAAACGACCCTGCCTCCCAAGGGCATAACGCGTCAGCTGCTGCGCATTGCCACCGCGGGTTCGGTGGACGACGGCAAAAGCACCCTGATCGGGCGGCTGCTGCACGACACCGACAGCCTGCCGCTGGACCACCTGGCGGCCGTCACCGACGAAGAGGGCAACGCGGACCTGGCAGCGCTATCCGACGGTCTGCGCGCCGAACGCGAACAGGGCATCACGATCGACGTCGCGTACCGCTTCTTTTCCACCGACACCCGCAGCTACATCCTCGCCGACACTCCCGGCCACGAGCGGTACACCCGCAACATGTTCACCGGCGCCTCCAACGCGCATGTGGCCATCCTGCTGGTTGACGCGCGCGCTGGGGTGCTACGTCAGACGCGCAGGCACGCCCGGATCGCAAAACTGTTGGGCATCAAGCACTTTGTCGCAACGGTGAACAAGATCGACCTCATCGACTTCGACCAGGTCAGGTTCACCGAGGTGGAAGACCAGCTGCTTCAGTTGGCGGCACGTCTCGGCGACGTAGACATCACGGTGATCCCGATCGCAGCCAAGCACGGCGACAACGTCGTGCACCGTTCCGACCGCACGCCGCGGTACAGCGGCCCAACGCTGCTGGAGTATCTGGAAAGCGTCGAACTGGCCGCACCACAGGCCGAGGCATCGCGGCTGCGGCTGCCGGTGCAGTGGGTGTCGCGGCCAACCGCCGACGTGCGCCGCCGCTACACGGGGCGGCTTGCGGCAGGAACGCTGCGCGTCGGCGATCCGGTGGTCTCGCTTCCCGCCGGCACCCGCTCGACAGTGACCGCGCTGGACACCCTCGACGGCGACCGCACGACAGCCGTTGCGCCGCTGTCGGTTTCGATTGAGCTGGCCGATGACATCGATGTGGGCCGCGGCGACGTGCTGGTCAGTGGTGCCGACGACGCGGTTTCGCCGGTGCTGGCCCGGGAGCTCGACGCGACCGTGTGCTGGTTCATCGACTCCCCGCTTCGGGCGGGCGACCGGCTGGCGGTCAAGCAAACTACCAAGACGGTTCGGGCTACCGTGCAGGAGCTGCACTCGCGGCTGGATCCGGAAACGCTCGACGAACTCGACGGGCCAGTTGAGCTGGCGCTCAACGACATCGGCACTGTGACATTGCGAACCAGCTCTGTGGTCATCGCCGACAGTTACGCCGACAATCGCGACAGCGGCGCGTTCATCCTGATCGACGAGTCCACCAACGACACCGTCGGTGCCGGCACCATCATCGAGGCGCGGGAGGTCAAGCCGGGCACGCACCCGCGCACCGACATCCGCTGGCATCCGTCGGCGCTGGACCGTGGCCACCGGTGGCGGGCCACCGGACAGTCGGGCGCGACGATCTGGTTCACCGGCCTGCCCGCATCCGGCAAGTCGACGATCGCGGTGGCCGTGGAGCGCGCACTCGTCGAATCGGGACGGGTGGCTTACCTACTCGACGGTGACAACTTGCGCCACGGTTTGTCGGACGACCTTGGCTTCTCGCCGGGCGACCGCACCGAAAACATCAGGAGGGTCGGCCATTTGACTCGGCTGCTGGCTGACGCGGGCGTGGTCGCGCTGGCATCACTGGTGTCGCCGCTCAAGTCGGACCGCGAGACCGCCCGCGCCCTCAATGATGCCGCCAAACTGCCCTTCATCGAGGTGCATGTCGCCACCTCACTGGCCGAATGCGAAAAGCGGGACCCCAAAGGCCTGTACGCGCGTGCACGCAGTGGCGAGCTCACCGGGCTGACCGGTGTCGACGCGCCGTACGAGCCACCCGAGAACCCGGACCTCGTGCTCGATACCACCGACGCCGATATCGACGACCTCGCTGCGCAGGTCATCGCTCTCCTCAACGAGGTCAGCCCGCGCCGGCAGACCTAAATTCAGCGCGAGCTAATCACTTGGTCCGCCGGGATCGGCCACGCGACCATTGCGGGACAGAGCCCGCCCGGAAAGCTGAGGAGTGGTTGTGGTCGATGGCTTGCCGGCCGAAAGCGATGAAGAGACGGGCACGCCGCAGTGGCGGGGTTGGCTTGAGCGAGTCGGTGACGACTGGTGGGCGACGCTGCTGGCCGGTGTGATCGTCGCGTTGGCGGTCGCCGACGCGCTCCCCAAGATTCCCTGGTGACGTCGTGAGCACGGCCAGCGTCGAACCCGATGAAAAGTCGGCCGAAGCCGCCTTCACCAGTGCCCGCCCACTCGACTATGTGCCGGGCATTGGGCTGCTGATCGCGGTGGGGGTGCTGGGCAAGTACGCCCAGATTTGGTGGAATACCCTGGCCCGACACCAGCACTGGACGGTGCCCGACATCGAATATGTTTTGTGGGCCATCGTGATTGGGCTGTTGATCACCAACACCGTTGGGCTGCATCGGGTTTTTCGCCCCGGCGTGCTGACATACCAGTTTTGGCTCAAAGTCGGGATCGTGGCGCTGGGTTCGCGATTCGTGCTCGGTGATGTAGCCAAACTCGGCGCCACCAGCCTGGTCCAGATTCTGGTGGACATGGCGGTCGCGGGAACCATCATCCTCGTCGTTGCACGCGCATTCGGGTTATCGGGCAAGCTGGGCTCGCTGTTGGCGATAGGCACCTCCATCTGCGGGGTGTCGGCCATCGTGGCCGCCAAGGGCGCGATCCGGGCCCGCAACGCCGACGTCAGCTACGCCATCGCGGCAATCCTGGCGTTGGGCGCGGTGGGGCTATTCACGCTGCCACCGTTAGGACACGTGATCGGGCTCACCGATCATGAATTCGGCCTGTGGGCAGGACTGGCGGTAGACAACACCGCCGAAACCACCGCCACCGGCTACCTGTTTTCCGACCAAGCCGGCAAGATCGCCGTGCTGGTCAAGTCGACCCGTAATGCGCTGATCGGTTTTGTCGTCCTGGGCTTCGCGCTGTATTGGGCCGGGTGCGGGCAGGCCGACGAGATCGCGCCCGGGGCGGGAGCCAAGGCCGCCTTTATCTGGGACAAATTCCCGAAATTCTTCCTCGGCTTCCTGGCGGTCTCAGCGATCGCGACCGCAGGCTGGCTGAGTAAGGGCCAAGCGGCCAACCTCGCCAACGTGTCGAAATGGGCGTTCCTGCTCACCTTCGCCGGTGTCGGCCTCACCACCGACATCCGCCAAATCGCGCGCACCGGATGGCGCCCGCTCGTCGTCGCGGTCATCGGCCTCGCCGTCGTCGCGTCGGTCTCGCTGGGCCTCGTCCTGCTCACCTCTCGCGTGTTCCATTGGGGCGTAAGCACCTAGAGAGAATCTAGGGCGCCTTATCCGGCCGGAGTCATGATCACGCACCGGAACCTTCACCTGAATTTCCAACAGCTGATGGCCGACTACTTCGTGGAAATCCCGCCACGGGATGCCGCCGTCGTGTCGTGGCTGCCGTTCTACCACGACATGGGGTTGGTGCTCGGCGTCATCGTGCCGATCTTGGGCGGCGGGGCCCCGTCGATGTCAACCACACCTGGCGGACTCGCCCGTTCTCCGCTCCCCCCGGCCTGGCGGCCGGCTCCCGTTGCGCCCATGCGGCACCGGCAGCGTTTCTCGGCCCGATGGAGGTCCGTGTCGGTTCTCCAGATGGCGCCGGTGCAGTTAGCGGGGCACGACGGTGATCAGGCATTGGGCTCCTGTTGTCCGACTCAAACGGGCATCGGCAGTTACCAACGTGCACTCGAGCGACTCAGCCAACGCCACATAGCTCGCATCGTAGGCGGTGAGGTTGTCGCGTAATTGCCACACGCGGTCCATCAGCACATGGACCGGGAACCGGCGAACAGCCAAGCCTCGCCAGGCATCCAGTGCGGCCCATGCGGCGTCGGCCGCAAACTGCTTGGTTTGCACCGCGCGGCGCAAACCGTTCGCCAGTTCTGAATCCACCAGATGCGGGCAGCAGAGTCGTTCCTCACCCAGCAGCTGGCGGGCTGGGCCATCGTTGACCAGCGCGCTCAACGCCGCGGACGCATCGACCACGATCATCGCCCAGCGCGGCCCGCATCGATGTCATCGACCAACGCCGAGGTGTCGATGCGCAGGTCAGGTAGCGCGTTGAGTAGTGAGGCGTTGTCGGCTCGCCGGGACGCTTCGACGAGTTCACGGATGGCGAGTGTGTTGAGTGAGACGCGTTCGCGGGCGGCTAGGCGTTCCAGGCGTTCGACCACGTCGTCGGGCACATTCCGTAGGTACAAAGTCTTCATGTTGCATAATGCTAGCATTATGCAATCTTTCTGCTTCCTCTCTACCGCTTCTAGTTCGCGGGCTGGTGTTCGGGTGCGATCTCAGTAATCGCTAAACAGGCGGTGCTGCCACGTGGAATCGCATCCCAGATCTGTGAACAAGATCAGTGCACTGAGCTGAAACCACCCGCGCATCCACGCCGAACAAAGTCGACCGCCACCGTGATGGGACCGGTCTGAGCGGGGTTTAGCCAACGGTCATGGGCCCCCAAGGGCACCGCCCGGGACCGAGTAGCCCACCCATGGCGCGGTGCACCCCTCGTGGCAACGCAACTCAACTAGCTGCTCGACAGTCAAGCCGGATTGCGGTCGTTCGACAACGTGAAACGGCTACCCGGCCGGCTCACAGCCCGGAATCGTCGGCCACAGCCTGGAACACGGACTGTGCGCGTCGCCACCCTTTGCAACCATTCGGGCTTGGCCGCTGTTCAGCGAGGATTACGCTTTGCTGGTTTGCCCGGGCTCCCAGACTCGGCAGCCTTCGCGGGTTCCTCGACCACGTGATATGCCGGGTCGAGCATCGATATGGGCCGGGTGCCGGTTTGGCGGGCCTTCCCGGTGATGCGCAATAGCTGACCGGGCTGGATGTCGGCGCCCCCGTGGCCGGGACGGAAGGTGACGGTTATCTCCCCGCTGCTGTCGCCGACGACGATTTGCCGCAGGGTCCGCCTGCCGTCGGTGCTGTCCTGGACTTGACTGACCCGTCCTTCGACGGTGGCGCGTTGCCCGGAAATCAAGCCAGCCACCATGATCACCGACGGCGGCCGCTCAGGGTGTTCATAGGCCTCGACGTTCTGGTCCTCGCCCTTTAAAACCCACGCTTGGACTTTGTCGACTTCGTGAGAGATCCGTTTCTCGAAGCTGTCGGGGTAGGCCTCCTTGATCCGCGATTCCACGTCGTAGGGCACGATCGTCGCCGCCGCGTCGGGGATCATGCTGACGGCTTTGGCGATCTTGTCCGCGGTGCGGTCATGCAACAGTCGCCCCAACAGCGGCGCGTATATTCGGCGCGGCAACAGCACCGTCACGTTGGTGTCCGGATGTTCGTCGCGCGCCTTGGCGACCAGCACCTGCGCGGCACGGTTGGTCCGCCGGTCCGGGCAGTCCACGATCCGCAGCGGGGTATCGAGACCGAAGTGGTCCCAACGCTTTCGCAACTGCGCGGCGTGGGCCGCGTCGACCATGAAGTGCACCGCGGTCAGCTCGTCGGCCCGCAGGCCTTTCCCGTACCGCAGCGCTTCGATCACGGCGAGGTCAACCGAGTTGACGAAGACGAACACCCGATGCCGGGCGTACTTCACCAATTCGGGGCGGTCGGTACGGAACATCTCGAGAATGGCGGCCTCGGCCCGATATTCCCGGTTGAGCCGCATCAGCACGAACACCAGCAGCGGGAAGAGGACGACTACCAGCCACGCACCCTCGGTGAACTTCGCCACCGCGAAGATGCCGACCACGACCGACGACCCGATCCCCGCGGACAGGTTGATCACCAGCCGGCGTCGCCAGCCGGGCTCCCGATGAGTCAGATGGTGCTTGGTCATTCCGTAACCGGCCATCGAGAATCCGGTGAACACGCCGATCGCAAAAACCGGGATCAGGGCGTTGACCGAGCCGTGGACCGCCACCAGCAATGCCAGCGACAGCGCGGTGAGCGTGATAATGCCGTTGGAGAACACCAGGCGGTAACCGCGTTTCATCAGCTGCCTGGGCAGGAAGCGGTCTTCGGCGACAAAACTGGCCAGCGCGGGAAAGCCGTTGAAACTGGTATTGGCGCCGGTGAACAAGATTGCGGCGCTCGATGCCTGGACGAGGAAGTAGAGGATGTCGCCGATCACCCCGTTGCCAAAGACCGCCCGGGCAACCTGCGACAGCACCGACGGATATTCGGCGACGAACGGGGCGGCGTGGGTGACGTGGGCAAGATAGGCGACGCCCGCCAGCGAGAGCCCGAGAATGGTGGCCATAGCGGTGAGCACTCGACGTGCGTTGATGCCCTGGGGCTTTCGGAAGACGTCGACGGTGTTGGAGATCGCCTCAACCCCCGTCAGCGACGAGCCGCCGTTGGCGAACGCGCGCAACAACACCAGGACCGTCGCGCCCATCACCAACCCGTTACCCGAATGGACCGGCACCGCCCCGGCGATGTGCTCTGGATCGTATGTCGGTAGCCCCCAAAAGATTTCGCGGATGACGCCGACCACGATCATCAGGCCGATCATGATGACGAAGAAGTAGGTCGGCACCGCGAATTGCCAGCCGGCTTCGCGCAATCCGCGCAGGTTCAGGTAGCAGATAATGAGCACCACGCCCAGCGTGATGTACATGTCGTAGGGACCTAATGCCGGGATCGCCGACACCACTGCGACCGTGCCCGCCGCCGCCTGCACCGCCACGGTGACCACGTAGTCGATCAACAGTGCCGCGGCGGCGATCTGCGCCACCCGGGGTCCGAAGTTATCCCGGGCGACGATGTAGGACCCGCCCGCTCGGGTGTAGGCCATGACAACCTGCCGATACGATGCGGCCACCAGCGCCAGAATCAACAAGATGACGCCGGTGATGGGAAGCAACAACGCAAAAGCCGCCAGCCCCGCATGGGGAAGCAGTTCGACCAGGATCTGCTCCGGGCCATAGGCGGTCGATGATATCGCGTCCGGCGAAAGTGCCCCGAGAGCAACAGTATTCGACAATTTCTCGGATGTCAGTTCCTCGGTGATCAGCGGCTTTCCCAGAAAGACGCGCTTGGCTATGTCCCCAAGCGACGGCGGGATGCGCAGCTTGCCAGCCGAAGTTGTCACGACCATTCCTTACGAACCGAGGTTGAGCGCAGGCCAAACGTCTCCGATGCATTCTGCACGTTCACCCGTTCACCGGCGACAGGCAGGCTATGGCGGCGGTGACGCGATACGGAGCGAGGCTAATGCAGCCGTCCGACCGCGGCGGCGATGCGCTCGTCGGTAGCGGTCAGCGCCACCCTTACATGCTGCACGCCGCCCGGGCCGTAGAAATCGCCGGGCGCCACCAGGATGCCGCGCGCAGCCAACCACGCCACGCTGTCCCAGCAGGGCTCGCCGCGGGTGGCCCACAGATAGAGGCCGGCGTCCGAATAGTCGACAGCAAAACCCGCTGAACGCAGCGCCGGCAGCAGCCTCGCACGCCGTCGCAAGTAGCGCTCCCGCTGCAGCTTTTCGTGAGCGTCGTCATCCAGGGCGGCCACCATGGCAGCCTGCACCGGGGTCGGCACCATCATCCCGGCGTGTTTACGCACCGCCAACAGCTCGGCGACCAGGCCTGGATCTCCGGTGACGAAACCGGCCCGGTATCCGGCCAGCGACGAACTCTTCGACAGGGAGTGCACCGCCAGCAGCCCGGTATGGTCGCCGTGGCAGACCGAGGGATGCAGAATCGACAGCGGCTCGGCGTCCCAGCCCAAACCCAGGTAGCACTCGTCGGAAGCCACTATGACGCCTCTGTCGCGCGCCCACCTGACGACCTTGCGCAGGTGGTCTACGCCCAGTACCCGTCCGGTCGGGTTGCTTGGGGAGTTCAGGTAGGCCAGCGCCGGTGCTTGCGGGCCCAGCTGGGTCAGCGAGTCCGCACGTAGCACCTGCGCTCCGGCCAGCCGGGCACCGACGTCATACGTCGGATACGCCAGCTCTGGTACCACCACCACATCCGCGGGGCCCAGGCCCAGCAGGGTCGGCAGCCAGGCAATCAGTTCCTTGCTGCCGATCACCGGCAAGACCGCCGCCTCGGTCAGCCCGGTGATGCCGTAGCGGCGAGCCAGCGCGGCCACCGCCGATTCGCGCAATCGGGCAGTGCCGGCGGTTGCGGGATACCCCGACGCGGAACTGGCGGCTGCCAGCGCCTCTCGGATCAGCGGCGCGACCGCGTCGACCGGGGTGCCGACGGACAAGTCGACGATTCCGTCCGGATGAGCACCGGCCAGCACTTTCGCGTTGGCCAAGGTGTCCCAAGGAAACTCCGGCAGGGACGCGGACACGGCGGGCCGGCTCCTCCCGGGCTGACGCAGCACCGACCCGCTCAGTCGCCTTCGCCCTGCAGTGGCAGATCCTTGACCACCTGCGGGTCGTTCTCGGTCATACCGACCTTGGCCGCACCGCCCGGCGATCCCAGCTCATCGAAGAAGTCGGCGTTGATTTGTGTGTACTGGCTCCACTGTTCGGGCACATCGTCTTCGTAGTAGATCGCTTCGACGGGGCAGACCGGCTCACAGGCCCCACAGTCGACGCATTCGTCGGGGTGGATGTATAGCATCCGAACGCCCTCGTAGATGCAGTCGACCGGGCACTCCTCAATGCATGCCTTGTCCTTGATGTCGACGCACGGTTCGGCGATCGTGTACGTCACAGACGCCTCCTCAAGGTCTCCTCCATGTACTGCTCGGTATGGGCTGCTGTTCGTCTCGCCGCGGCGCTTCGGGCCGCTTACGACAACGCTTTCGGTTACTGATACTAGACGTTGCACATACACGTCAACCACTTGGCATGCCCGTCGGATTGCCCATGTTAGGCACCTGGTTGCATAGCTGCGCGCGGTGCCACTTATGCTGCCCTGGACGCCAAGCGCGCCATCAAACAGGGCACCGAGCTGGCGGCCCCAGACTGTAAACCCCATCTCACAATTTCTTCACAATTTCACCGAACGTCACACCGTCACCAAGCCGCTGACCTGCAAATAGTTACATCCGCAGCGTGGTCTGCGATAACCGTGCGATGGAAGAAAGCCCGCGGGGCCCAGTGGGGCCTGGTAACCTCGGTCAAAGACGGCAACCGCTGGGCAGATGTCGTCGCCGTCTATCGACGGTGCATTGAATTGGGGAAGGTGTCCACAGATGGTGAGGCTGTCGTTGACCAAATTGGCCGCAGCAGTTGGCGGCGCGGCGTTCGCGTTGACGGCTGGCTCCGGGATCGCATCGGCAGATCCGCTGGATCCGGTTGTCAACACAACCTGCAACTACGGGCAAGTAATGGCCGCGCTGAACGCGACGGATCCGGCAGCTGCTGCGCAATTGACCGCATCGCCGGTCGCGGTGTCCTATTTGCGCAACTTCCTCGCCTCGGCGCCGCCCCAGCGGCTGCAGATGGCCCGCCAGATCCAGGCCATGCCACAGGCCGCGCCGTACTTCAACGACGTGATAGCGGTGGCTGGCAGCTGCAACAACTACTGAGCGACCGCACCAAGCGTTCAGTAGCCACTGAGCAGTCGGCGCACTTGCCCTAGGGGTTCGCGTCCGACGCGGCTACAGATCCGCGACGGGTCGGCAGGCCGACGACCCCATAGCAGCAATACCCGCGCGGCGGTATCGGTTTCCAGCGTGGCCGGACCTTCGGGGTCGGCGAGCCCGATCGCGGTGCGGTCGGCCTCGGCACTGACTACGACGTCCTCGGTGCCGGGAACTCGCAGCCGAGCCTCGATGCGCTTGCCGGGCCGCAGTTGCTTGGCGCCCTTGGCAAGCAGCGGACGTCCCACCGCGACGACGCTGTGCGTCGTCATCCAGGGCTGCGCCAGCTGCGTTTGGGCGGCTGCTTCGTCTCCGGTGATGTCCCAGCCGTGCAGCACCAGCTCTTCGCGCATGTGTTCGGCGAACCAGGGCACCTTCATGGTGCGACCTGTCCAGGCGACGTCGATATCCGCAGGCATCTCGTCGCCCGCCGCTGCGACCTCGTTCAAAGTGGCCATCCGCTCGTACAGCGCGTCCCACAGGTCCGTGTCGTTCATGGCACGCAGCGGTCCCTCACGTTCTTCGAAGCTGCGCGTGCCGACGGGTTCGCCCTCTAGGTGAGCGCCCAGCACTCGGGCAAGCTCCTCGGCGTTTCCGGCTTGATGGATAACGATGTCGCGCACCGTCCAGGCTTCGCACCACGTACCGGCGTCGGGGCGTCGCCGCTGCACCGCATCGAGGAACGGCTGCCATTCGGGAAATCGGTCTTGGTCGATCTGTCGCCACACAATGGGGGTCTACCCGCTGTCTGTGCAAGCTACGCGGCCAATGGCGCGTAAGTGGTGGTGCGCTGGCGCGCGGGACGGCCAATCCCCTCAGCGATGGCGACCAGCTCGGCGACGGTCTTGGCCGACCCGTGTTCCGAACCGGCCATCCGCGAGATGGTCTCCTCCATCAGCGTGCCGCCAAGGTCGTTGGCACCGCCGTTGAGCATCACCTGTGTACGCTGCACACCGAGCTTGACCCAGCTGGTCTGAAGGTGAGAGATGCGGCCGTGCAACATGATCCGCGCCAGCGCATGTACCGCTCGATTGTCGCGATGGGTGGGCCCGGGACGAGCCGCCCCGGCAAGATACAACGGCGAATTCTGGTGCACGAACGGCAATGGCACAAACTCGGTGAAACCGCCGGTACGGTCCTGAATTTCGCGCAGCACATTGAGGTGGGCGACCCAGTGCCGTGGACTGTCGACGTGTCCGTACATCATGGTCGACGACGACCGTAGGCCCACCTCGTGTGCGGTCGTCACGATCTCGATCCACATCGACGTCGGCAACTTGCCCTTGGTGAGCACCCAGCGCACTTCGTCGTCCAGAATCTCGGCGGCGGTGCCGGGGATGGTGTCCAGTCCCGCCTCGCGCAAACTGATCAGCCACTCGCGAATGCTCAACCCGCTCTTGGTCACGCCGTTGGCGATTTCCATCGGGGAAAATGCGTGCACGTGCAT
This sequence comes from Mycobacterium sp., assembly GCA_035515675.1. Lineage (GTDB taxonomy): Bacteria > Actinomycetota > Actinomycetes > Mycobacteriales > Mycobacteriaceae > Mycobacterium. The sequence continues at coordinate 26,016 of DATJBA010000381.1, read as the reverse complement.
CGACGGCACTCGGGCCTTGACGGCGCGCACCAGCTCGGCATATCCAGTGACCGGCAGCTCGGGGTCGATCCCGCCCTGCATGCATACCTCGGTGGCACCTTCGACGTGCGCCTCCCAAGCACGGTCGGCTACCTCTTCGGTGGACAACGAATACGCATCGGCGTCGCCCTTGCGCTGCGCGAACGCGCAGAACCGGCACCCGGTGTAACAGATGTTGGTGAAGTTGATGTTTCGGTTCACCACGAAGGTCACGTCGTCACCAACCACGTCGCGACGCAACGAATCGGCCAGCGCGGCAACCGCTTCCAGTGCAGGACCGTCGGCGGTCGCCAGTGCCAGATACTCTTCGTCGGCGCAGCCGGCGGGGTCCCGTTCAGCCGACCGCAGCGCGGCAAGCACATCGGTGTCGATGCGCTCGGGAGCGCGCGCGGCCAGCTCGTGCACGTGCGCACGGATCGATTCCCAATCGCCGAAGGCACTGTCGAGATCGCTGCGGGCTTCGGTATTGCGGCCCTCGGTGTCGATCGCCACGTTGAGGTCGACCCGGCCAAAGGACTCCATGTCGTCGGGCTCCTGCCAGGGCATGCCTACCGGTTTGACGTCACGAGCCAGGCCAGTCGCCGGATCGGCCAGCGCCACAACGTGCCTCCGCACCCGCGGGTCGATCCATGCTGCGCCGGCCTGTACGTATTTGGGCTGCGCGGTCAACCGCTGCACCAAGTGGTATCCGGCTTCGGCGGTGACGGCGGCCAGCTCGTCCAAAGCGGGCCAAGGCCGTTCCGGGTTGACATGGTCGGGCGTCAGCGGTGAAACACCGCCCCAGTCGTCGACTCCGGCGCCAACCAGCGCCAGGCACTCGTCGCGAGACACCAAATTAGGCGGCGCCTGGATACGCATGCCGGGACCGAGTACCAACCGTGCAACCGCCACCGTCGCCAGGTAGTCCTCGATTCCGGCGTCGGGGACAGCGGCCATTGCAGTGTGTTCCTTGGCCCGGAAATTTTGCACGATCACTTCTTGGATGTGCCCGAACTCCTTGTGCGACTTGCGAATCGCATGCAAGGTATCGGCACGTTCGGGCAGCGTCTCGCCGATGCCGACCAGCAGACCGGTAGTAAACGGAATGGACAACCGGCCCGCATCGGTGAGAGCGCGCAGGCGGACTGCCGGATCTTTGTCTGGGCTGCCATAGTGCGCAAGCCCTTTCGTTTCAAACAGCCGCCGCGACGTCGTCTCGAGCATCATGCCCATCGACGGCGCTACCGGCTTGAGCCGTGACATCTCCGACCAGCTCATCACGCCGGGGTTCAAGTGCGGCAACAGCCCGGTTTCCTCCAGCACTCGGATCGCCATTGCCCGCACATAGGATAGCGTGGAGTCGTAGCCTCGTTCACCGAGCCACTCGCGCGCCTCGGGCCAACGATCCTCGGGCCGATCGCCGAGGGTGAATAATGCTTCCTTGCAACCGAGTTCGGCCCCGCGGCGGGCAACGTCGAGAATCTCGTCAGGCTCCAGATACATGCCGGCCCCTTGGGCACGCAGCCTGCCCGGGACGGTGACAAAGGTGCAGTAATGGCAGCTGTCGCGGCACAGGTGGGTCACCGGGATGAACACCTTGCGTGAATAGGTGATCGGTAGCCGGCCGTTAGGCCCGCGCCGCCCGGCCGACTCCAGACCCGCATCGCGCACCCGTGCCGCGCTGGCGCACAAATCGGCGAGGTCCTCACCGCGCGCGGTCATTGCGACGGCCGCCTCATCGATATTCAGCGCAACGCCATCTCGAGCCCGTCGTAGCACCCGCCGCAGCGCCGACGCACCGGCCTTGGGCGGAACGACAGGGTTGGGCAGAGTGGTGGGCTCCTCGCCCGGACTCAGCGGCACCTTGGTGTAACTCCCCCACGATCGAATTTCATCCGCGCGTCCCAACACCTGAAACCCTGGGCAACGGTGCCATATGCGCAACAGTAGCGCCAGGCCCGGGCTGGCAAGCGGTCGACCATCCCGGCGAAAACATGGCAGGCGGATACTCGGCCGGCTGTTTGACGGACACCCCCGCTAATCAGCTGTGATCGCGATACGATCCGTGCGGTTCTACCAATCGATGACGACCGACAGCGGCTCTGTCGTCAAGCAGGGGGTGCGAGATGTCTTTCGTGCTCGCGGCGCCGGAGGCGCTGGTCACCGCGGCTTCGGACTTGGCCGGTATCGGGTCGACGCTCAGCACGGCCAGCGCCGCAGCGGCGGCACCGACGACCGGAGCGCTGGCTGCAGCCGCCGATGAGGTGTCGACGCAGGTCGCCAAGTTGTTTTCCGAGCATGGGCTGGGGTATCAGCAGCTCAGCGCACAGGTGGCGGCGTTTCACGACCAGTTCGTCCAGGCTTTGAGCGCGGGTGGGAGCACGTATGCGGCGGCCGAGGCCAATGCCGCGCAGACCCTGACGAACGCGATGAATGCGCCCGCGACGGCGGTGTTGGGTCATCCGCTGCTCGGAAGTGGTGTCAGTGCCGGAGCGGCGGGCGGTATCGCCGGTGCCGCCGGCGGCGCCCTGTCCAATGCCGTGAGCCGCCTCGAAAGCGTCGTGCCGGGCCCCAATGTCCTAGGTGGCGCCGGGCTGCTCGGCTCTAATTTCCTGGGCGGGTCCGGTCTCCTCGGCGGTAACGGCGCGGCTGCGATTCAAAGCGCCGCCGGCGCGCTGCTAGGGCCCACCGGTGGGGTCAGGGCTCTCACCGCGGCCAGCGCGCTACTCGCGCCGGCCGCCATGACTAACGCTGCCCTCGCGCCGACAAGCGCGGCGTTCGGCGACGGGATCAAGTCCCTGTACAACGCGATCGAGCCGTGGGTGCTCTACGGCTTCCAACTGGCGCAGTATGCGGTGGGTTACCTGCCCTGGATCGGCTTCCTGGCACCACAGATCACTATTTTCTACTACCTGTTCGAGCCGATCGTGCAGAGCGGTCTGTTCAACATACTTGACTGGCTTGGTGGTTCAATCACTTTCGTCCAGGGGCTGAACAACTTCTTTGGGGCCACCGCGGCGTCGATCAACACGTTCATCAACAACGAGATCAACTGGTTCTTGAGCTTCCTCCCGCCGCTCCCGCCCTTGCCGTAACCCGGCCCGTCAGCCGTGGTGACTGCGCCGCCACAACACCCACACCGGCGGCGTGACCCCAAGCACGATCAGCAGCAGAGCTCCGTAGGCCATCGGGCCTTGGCCCCCCAGGATGACGTCGTCGCCGGGACCGCCCATGCTTATTACCGCCACCGTCAAAAGCCAGGTCCACAACGGCAACGCGGCCACCCGCGCCGACCTGGTCCATCGCCCGGCGGCCCATACCAGTGCCGCGTTGAGCAATCCACTGATCAATCCACTGATGGGAAACGGAATCGAGCCGACATAGAACGGCAGCAGCAGAGCCCCGGCTAGTGCGGATAGGACCCCGTCGACAGCCAACAGCGCCAAGACAACGAAACGAATCGCGGGATCTGTCGCGGCGCTGTCTTCAACAGACGCGGCGCGTGGCTTGGTTTCGGTCAGGTCGGAACGCTGTCGACTTGCGAGAGTATCGAGCCGATAACCCACTGCAGGCTGTCGAGTCGGTCCTGCCAGTGCTGCAGGTTAGGGTCCAGGTCGGGGTCCATCCGAATTCCTTCCGCGGCTGCCTGTGTGGCAGCCTACCGTGTTACGGCCGCAGTAAAACCCAGTCCTGCAAGCAGATCTGTTTCCCAGCCGCGCTCATCGCGATCCCCCGCGACGCCGGCGGCCAGAACATAGTGCTCTTGCCCCAGAATCGGCAGCGCCATGTTGTTCGACAGGGCGCAGGCCCGGCCGGTCGGTCCGACGGTTATTTGGGTGGCGTGCGCGGCGAGCGCGGCGGTCTTGGCGGCGCGCGCTTGCGGGGCGGCCTCGACGACGGCGTCAATGTCGGAGTCCGCATACCCGAACGTGAACTCTTCTTCCGGCGGGATCGTCCACCCGGGCCGCAAGTCATCGCGATTCAGCGCGTGCCAGCCCGCCTCGAATGCGCTCAGCGCGATGACTGTCCAATAGAACTTCGGCACGGTCCAGGGCTCACCTGGATAGTCCTCGCCGCCGGCCGCAGCCACCGCGGCCGCGGTGACGGTGTGGGTGTGGACGTGGTCGGGGTGGCCGTAGCCGCCGTTGGGGTCATAGGTCACGACGACGTGGGGGCGCAGTTGGCGAATGATGGCGACCAGCGCCCCGACGGCCTCACGTTCGTCGGCGTCGATGAACCTCTGACGGCGCCGCTTCGCGGTGCCGTGCATGCCCGAGTCACGCCAGCGACCCGCGCCGCCGAGATAGATCGGCGCGCTGACGCCCAGCACATGCAATGCGGCGGTGAGCTCGCCGATTCGGTAGCCGCCGAGTTGGTCCGCGCGATCGACGGCGAGCTCGGCCCAGCGGTCGCCGATGACCTCGCCCTCTTCCCCGAGCGTGCAAGTGACGACGCTCACCTGTGCCCCGCGGGCGGTGTAGTGCGCGATGGTGGCGCCGTTGCTGAGGCTCTCATCGTCGGGATGTGCGTGGACGAACAGCAGCCGTGGAATCTCAGGCATGGAGGCACCGTACCCGCGGCGCCGACTTCGTCGATAGTTGGTATTAGTAGTCGGTATCGTTTCTTATCCATAACTGCCGTCGCGGTTATTGTTTGAAGCCGCAGCAAAATAGGAACGCCGACGGCTACTATCGACAAATGCCGCAGCTCACCCAAACACCGCCGAATGGAAGCCGGAGCCGCCGGCGAGGCGAGGTCCTCGAACGTGCGCTCTACGAGGCCACGCTGGCCGAACTGACTGCAGTCGGATACGGCGGACTGACCATGGAGGGTATCGCGGCGCGCGCCCACACCGGCAAGGCGGCGCTGTACCGGCGCTGGTGCAGCAAGCATGACCTGGTGCAAGCCGCTCTGGTCTTCGCCCTGCCGCCGCTGCCCGAGCCGCGTTCCGGCCGGCCGGCCAGAGAAAATCTATTGACGATGTTCACCGCCCACCGTGATCTCCTGGCCGGAAAGACTGCCTTCCCCGGCGTGGATATCATCGGCCAGCTCATTCACGAGCCCGAGTTGCGTGCCATCTTCGCCGACGCCGTGGTGGGCCCGCGCCTGAAAATGATCGAGTCGATCCTGCGAGCCGCCGTCGACGCCGGCGACATCGACCGGGCCACGATCACACCGTTTACCGCCCGAATCGGGCCGGCTTTGATTAACCAGCAGTTCCTGCTGACCGGATCGCCGCCGAACCGACGTGAGCTGGCACTCATAGTCGACACCGTGATCCCGCCGCGAGCACCGGGGTCACTGGCCGACTGACCGAGGGCCGGCGTTACGGCCCGGTTTTGATCCATTGGCCGGCGTCGCCGACGATGCCGACCGGTACCGCACCAGACAGGCTGACGTTCAGCACGCTCGGGCCGGCCGCGACAATGGTGGTGTCCTGCAAGATCGGCAACACGGTCGACATGTTCCACAGTCGCGGTTCGACCGCATTGATCACGTCGTTGATGTTCTTGGTGCCATTGAGGGCGGCATCGATGTTCGATTGGATGCTGCGATCGCAGATTCCGGTGAGGTTCGACGGCGCTTGCACCAGCGCCGCAGGGTCGGGCGGGCGACTGGGCGGCGTCGGCGTTGGCGTCACAGAGGTGGTGGCCGGCCCGGTAGGCGGCGGCGCTCCAGCGGATGTGGACACCGGCGTATTGGAAGGCGGATTAGAGGTCGATATCGGCGTCGACTGCAGCGCGGGGCAGCCGTAACGCGAGGCCAGCAGCGTCGCCAGATTTCCGCCGGCCTGATGCCAGCCGACGATCGCGTCAACGCGGTTGTCGTTCAGCGCGTCGCGATAGAGCGACACCGGGTCCAGCGCCAGCACGGTCGCGGCGATGCCGACGTTGCGCAACTGGTCGGCGGCCGTGTTGGCCACCGCGACCGAGGTCGGGTCATTCGCCGCCACTCCGATAACAAAGGACAGCTGTTGGCCGTCCTTACTGATCCGGCCCCGGATGACTTCCGGCGGTCCGGTACTCGCCGGTGTCGGCGCCGGTGGCGCCGGCGACGCCGACAGGTTGCTCTCGACCTTGAATCCGGATGCGGTGAACAAGCCCAGCGCCGCTGCCTTGGTCATCGCCGGTGGCGCGGTCGGCTCATAGCCCGGGTCGCTCGGCGAACGGATCTGGGCCTGGTCCAGCGTGACGGTGTTGTCGCTGCCCGCGCCCACAGCCGCGAGCAGGTCAACATCGAGCAACCCCAGAATCGCCTTGCGGACCTGCGTGTCGGCCAGCTTGGGTTCGTTTGCGCGCAGCGTGAGCTGCATGACCCGGGGTGTCACGATCCGGGCGGTCCGCACATCGGGAATAGCGGACAGCTGCGCGAAGGCAGCCGAACTACCGTGCACCTGGGCCACCTGGGTATCGCCGTTGCGCACCGAATCGGCCAGCGCAGCCGGCGCGCCGGCACGGCGGAAGAGGATGAGCCCAGGTTTGGCCGGCGGCCCCCAATAGCGGTCGTTGCGGGCTAGCAGGATTTCGTCGCGCTGCGGGTCGATCGTCTCGACCCGGAACTGCCCGCCGGTGACCGGCAGCGCCCGAACCAGCCCCGCAGCGAAGCCGCCCGGCACGTCCTTGACGATGTGCGCCGGCAGGATATTGCTGAACAATTCCTTCCAGGCCGGATACGGCTGCGCGAAGCTCACCACCGCTTGCTTACCGCCCTCGAGCGACTGGACGCCGGTGATGAGGTCGTATCCGGCCGGGTCGACGACCCCCGGCTGACTGACCATCTGCCGCCAGAGGTACCAGAAGTCGTCGGCGGCGATCGGGGCGTTGTCGGTCCACTGCGCCTCGGGCCGGATCTTGTAGATCACCGTGAACGGGTTCTGGTTGGTCACATCTGCGGACACCAACAGGGTCGGGTCCATCTCCCAGCGCGAACCTGTCGGCGTATTGGGGTCGGGCACCGGCCGAAACGCGCTAGGCAACACCAGCGCGCTGATCGCCGCATTCACCGGCGACAGATCGGACAGCAGATGCGGGTTGAACCCGGCGCCGATCGAGTCGATGCCCATGATGATCTGCGTGACCCGTTGTGGCGGCGGCGGTAAGTTGCGCGGCGTATCGGTGCTTTGCGGCGCCGGCGGAGGGTTGACTGTACACGCCGCCAGCGAGACCGCCACGCCGACCGTCATGAAAAAGCGGCGGGCTCGTCTCGGCACGCCCACCAGGGTATCGAGTGCCTTTCCGGCAGCCCCGCTAATCAGGCACGCGCCGAGCGTAACGTGGCTGCGAAAAATCGGGCCGGATTTCGCAACGGCGTTACGCTCGCGGGCTGGAGGCGCCAAGTATCTAACCCCGGGCCTTGGCCCGCGCCCGGCTGCGGGCCCGGGCGGTGGCGTCCAGCTCGACCTTGCGGACCCGCACGATTTCCGGAGTCACCTCGACGCATTCGTCGGGCGAGCAGAACTCCATGGCCCGTTCCAGGTCGAGCTCGAGGGGCTTGGCCAATGTCTCGATGACGTCCGCGGTCGACGACCGCATGTTGGTGAGCTTCTTCTCGCGCGTGACATTGATATCGAGATCCTCCGGGCGCGGGTTGATTCCGACGACCATGCCCTCGTAGGTGTCCTGGCCGGGCTGAACGAAGAACTGGCCCCGATCGGCGAGCTGGAGCAGCGCGAACGGCGTGATGGCGCCGGACCGGTCGGATACCAGCGATCCGGTGTGCCGGGCCCGGATCTCCCCCGCCCACGGCTTGTAGCCGTCGAACACCGCATGCCCGACGCCGGTGCCGCGGGTTTCGGTGAGGAAGTCGGTGCGCCATCCGATCAGGCCGCGGCTGGGAACCACGAAATCCATTCGCACCCAACCGGTGGTGTGGTTGGCCATCTCGACCATGCGTCCCCTGCGTGCGGCCATCAATTGCGTGACGGCGCCGACGTACTCCTGCGGGCAGTCGACGGTCATCGCCTCGAATGGCTCGCACAGCATGCCGTCGATGGTCTTGGTCACCACCTGCGGCTTGCCCACGGTTAATTCGAAGCCTTCCCGGCGCATCTGCTCGACCAGCACGGCCAGCGCCAGCTCGCCGCGGCCCTGCACCTCCCAGGCGTCGGGCGCGCCGATGTCGACGACGCGGATCGACACGTTGCCCACCAGTTCGGCGTCCAGCCGGTTGCGGACCGTTCGGGCGGTCAGCTTGTGGCCGGGCACCTTGCCGGCCAGCGGCGAGGTGTTGGTGCCGATGGTCACCGAGATAGCCGGCTCGTCGACGGTAATCCTTGGCAGCGCAACGGGATTCGCCAGGTCGGCCAGCGTGTCGCCAATCATGATCTCCGGCAGTCCGGCGACGGCGACGATATCGCCGGCGATGGCTTCGTTGGTCGGGGTTCGTTCCACACCTTCGGTGGCCAGCAATTCGGTGATCTTGGCTGTTGCAGTGGTTTCCCGGCCGTCCACTTCGCGGATCCACGCGACTTGCTGGCCCTTGCGGATGCGTCCGTTGTAGATGCGGATCAGCGCCAGCCGGCCCAAAAAAGTCGACGCGTCCAGGTTGGTGACCAGCGCCTGCAGCAGCGCGTCCGGGTCGCCTTTCGGCGGCGGCACGTACTTTTCCAGGATCTCGAACAGCGGGTCGAGGGTGGTGCCGTCGGGAACGTGGCCGTCGGCCGGCTGCGTGGTACTGGCCACCCCGGCGCGCCCGGATGCGTACACCGTCGGCAGGCCCAGCGCATGCTCGGCGGCCGCGGCCGCTTCGTCGTCAAGATCCGATGCAACATCCAACAATAGGTCGTGGCTGGCCTCCACCACCTCGGCGATGCGGGCGTCGGGCCGGTCTGTTTTATTGACGACGAGAATCACCGGAAGATGGGCGGCCAACGCCTTGCGCAGCACGAACCGCGTCTGCGGCAATGGGCCCTCGGACGCGTCGACCAGCAGCAGCACCCCGTCCACCATCGACAGCCCGCGTTCCACCTCACCGCCGAAATCGGCGTGCCCAGGGGTGTCGATCACGTTTATCACCGTGACGGTTCCATCCGGGTGATGGCGGTGCATGGCGGTGTTCTTGGCCAGGATCGTGATGCCCTTTTCCCGTTCCAGGTCGCCGGTGTCCAGCACGCGTTCCTGCACTTCACCGTGCTCGTGCAGCGCGCCGGACTGCCGCAGCATCGCGTCGACCAGCGTGGTCTTGCCATGATCGACGTGAGCGACGATGGCGACGTTGCGGAATGTCACGTCGGTGATTGTGGCAGCGGGGGCCACCGATGGCGAACTGGACTGGCGAACTGGGCCGCGACCTACCAGCCGCGGCGGTGCGGCGCCGAACCGATCAATTGTTTGTCCGCCACCTCGCGGCTGCGGTACACGATGTAGGGCCGGAACAGGTAGGCAATCGGTGCGCTGAACGCGTGCACCAGTCGGGTAAACGGCCACAGGGCGAACAACGCGAGCGCGATCAGCACGTGAATCTGGTAATAGAACGCTGCGTGCGCCATCAGATCCCCCCGCGGATCCAGGATCCAGATCGAGCGGAACCAGACCGACACTTTTTGCCGGTAGTCGTGCAGCTCGCCAAAGTGCGTGGCGCCCGTCAGGGTGCAGCACAAACCCGACACGATGGCGCGCACCAGCACCAGGTACATCAGCTTGTCGTTGCGGGTGGTGGCCAGGAAAACCGGTGCGTGGGTGCGTCGCCGGTAGATCAGCAACCCGATACCGATCAGGGTGGCGAACCCGGCGGGCACGCCGAGGAGCAGCGCCTGCAGGTGATACAGGTGATCGTTCATCCCGAGCGCCCGGGTCCAGGATTCCGGAATGAGCAGGCCCGCGACGTGGCCCGTGATCACCAGCAGGCTGCCGAAGTGGAACAATGGGCTGCCGATCGACAGTAACCGTGACTCGTAGATCTGCGACGAACGGGTGGTCCAGCCGAACTTGTCGTAGCGATACCGCCACCAGGTGCCGACGATCGCGATCGCCAGCACGACGTAGGGCACGTCGTCCCAGAAGATCTCGATTAATTTCATGTGGACCAACATCAGGCTCTTTCGGTGCGATTGGGCGGGACGGTCAAGGTAAACGGTTGCAGCCCAACGGCTTCTGCGGGCGGTCCAGCCTTCGCCAGCCGCTCAGCGCGGCGCGCCTCCTGGTCGGTGGCAAGCGGTAACGTCTCGCAGACCGCTGCCACGGTGTGCTCGTAGGGCGACTTGGCGTCCGCCAGGGCGCCCCGTAACACGTCGATCGGGACCCGATGCTCAATGAGCAGCCGCCGGCCGACCTCGGCATTGACAGTCGCGGCGAATTCCAGGACAACGGGAAGGTGATCCGGCGCCTCGTCCCGGGGCGGTTCGACACCAGCATCCCGGTAGGCGGTGGCGAACATCAGCATGTCCCGGCCGCGGTTGCGAGTGTCCCCGGCGGTCCAGTAGGTCAGGTACATCGTGGCGCGCCGGCGCATGTCGAAGGTCTCGACGTAGTCCGTCGCGGCGGCCATCGGATCGCGAGCACGCAGCGCAGAGACCGTCTGTCCAAGCAGCGCCGCCGCGGACCCGCTGATATGAGCCAGCAGCTCGTCGACGGTGTCCAGCCGCTCGGACTGCCCGTCATCGGGGTAGGCCAGCAGCAGCGATGCCGCCTGCCACACCAGTCGGTCCTGCATCGTCCCGGTGCTCGAACGGTCCCGGAGCTGGGACAGCAACCTCATCGCTTAGACTCCGGGAACAGTCCCGCGGGCGCGCCGTTGCCATCCCAATTGAGCAGGTTGACCCTAGAGCGACGATGCCCGTGGCCACCGCGCCCACTATGCCCTTCTAGCCCAGCGGTTCCGGCGGTTTCACCGTGCTGACGTTGTTTGAGGGCATGGAAGGTCTCCACGGCAACCGGCACCGGATGACCGCTGCCCTCGCCGAACGGACCGGCTTCGTACATCCCCGGGTTTCTGCACGCAAATACGCCAGCCTCCGACGTGGAAGCCGTGACCCCCCGGGGCGTCCGCGGAACCTTTGGGATCGCTACCGGCATGGAAATCCAGGTTTTGGTTTTGTGACGTTGTTATATACAAGTTTGACTGTAGTAACCTTCAACGGGCCTATATGTTGGCTGGGTAAGGACTGTGGACTTGTCAGGAACGCGCTTAAAGGACTCGAGTCAAATCTCCCAGCCAGCCGCGATCGGCGGGCACCCAGTCGACGTCGTGCAGTTCGGCCGCCGTCACCCAGCGCAGCGCCTGGTGGTCATGCGCGTGCGGTTCACCGCGAATCAGCCGCACGCGATATGCCCGCAGCGTGGTCGTGCCGTCCAGTGGAATATCGTCGCCGAGGCGGTCACCCACCGCGACGTCGCCAATCTCTAAGCCCAGCTCCTCGGCCAACTCACGAGCCAACCCGTCGCGCTCGGATTCGCCCGGCGCGACCTTGCCGCCGGGCAGTTCCCAGCGGCCAGCCAGCTCCGGCGGCCGCGCACGTTGCGCCACCAAGACCGTGGAGCCGGAGATGACCGCCCCGGCGACGACGATCTGGGTCGGCATGGCCAGTGACGGTATACCGTCGGAGTATGGCTGTGTTAACAGACGAGCAAGTAGACGCCGCACTGCCCGATCTCAACGGGTGGAAGCGTGCCGATGGCGCCCTGCGCCGGTCGATCAAGTTTCCGACGTTTCTCGCCGGGATCGACGCCGTGCGCCGGGTGGCGGACCACGCCGAGAGCAAGGATCATCACCCGGATATCGATATCCGTTGGCGGACAGTAACTTTCGTTCTCGTTACGCATTCGGCGGGTGGTATCACCAAGAATGACATAGCGATGGCGCGCGATATCAACGGGATCGTCGGGGACTAGCTCGGCGACGATGCAGCCCGCGCGGCGGACAGCTTGCGGGGGAGTGGGCAATCAAGCTTGAGCTTCTACGGCCCGCGCAGCGGGCTGCTGCGGTGCCGGGCGATCAGACCCGGCGTCGTACCGGCCGGTGACGGCAATCCAGATCAAGGTCGCCACCGCCCCCGCTATGTAGGCCAGCCCGGCCCAGGCCAAATACCAGGGTCGGCTGATCTGCCAGATGCTCGGTTGAGCGAAGCTCAGCAACCACGGCACGCCGATTATGGTGAGCGCCAGCCAGCCCCAGTCCACAATCCGCGCGCCGGGGCGCTCGCGTGGTGGCCCGTGAATCACCCAGATCATCAGCGGCACCAGCCACACCCAGTGGTGGGTCCACGAAATCGGTGAGAGCAGCAGCCCGAACAGCTCGACTACCAGCAACTTGCCGAGCCGATCGGACCTATCAAGCGCGCGCCAGGCCAGGATGGCCAGTACTGCTGTGATGGCGATGGCGGCCAGTACCAGTGGGCCAAAGCCGGCGTCGTGGCCCAGGATCCGGGAAATGCCGCCGCGCCAGGATTGATTGAACGAGGTCGCGATTGGCCCAACCCGGTGCGCGTCGCCCAGCAGGTCGGTGAAGTAGTAGCGGGTCTGATCGCCGACGGCCAATGCCGACACCCCGATGGTGGCCAGGAACACGACCGCCGAAAACACCGCCACGGCCCACCGCCGAGCGCCGATGAAATAAACACCGGAGATCGCCGGCGTCAACTTGATTCCGGCCGCCGCGCCGACCAGCAGCCCCGATAGCCACCACCGCGTGCTGTGGACCGCCCACAGCACCCCCAGCATCAGCAACACATTGACCTGCCCGTAGTCGAAGGTGCTGCGCAGCGGCTCAATCCAGATGGTGATCGCCGTCCACAACATCGCGACGCGCTGACCGCCACCAGCGGGAATGCCCAGCAAACGCTGGCTGATCCGAACCGCGCCGTACAACGCGGCCATCGTCGCGATCTGCCACAGGAAAGCAACCAGGCCGAACGGCAACAGATGCAGCGGGTAGAAGACGACCGCCGCGAACGGCGGATACGTGAACGGCAGCGGAAAGTCCGGCGTCTTCTCGGCGTAGACGTAGCTGTACAGGGTGCCGGGATGGTCGATAGCGGCGGCGCCGCCGAGGTAGACGTGCAGGTCGACGAAGTTTGCGCCGTTGGGCACCAGGTATGTCCAGGCGAGTCGCGCGGCGATGCTCACGATCAACAGCACCGGCGCGGCCGTGTTGAGCCGACTCGCCAGCTGCCGGGTGGTGGGTGCCGCCGCAGCGGCCGAGGTGGTGTCTATCTGCCCGACTTTAGCGATCGCGGCGGCGCCGTGACGTCGTCCATCGTCACCATGGCTCTCTCTGCGGGCGCGGACTTTGCCGGTGACGCACGGCTACGGAGGGGTCGGCCGAGCGCCCGGTCACCGCTGTCACTCGTATCAGTAACGATCAAATAAATGCCACACGTGTCACTTGAGTCACACCCGTATCAAAGTAACTTCGGGTCGGGACCTGTCGTCGATAACCAGGGAGAGTCATGCCAACCATCTGGACTTACTTGCGCGCAACCGCCGTCGTAGTCGGTTCGTCAGCAGCACTACTGACGGGCGGCATCGCCCACGCTGACCCCGCGCCGGCACCGGAGCCTGTGCCGAACATTCCGCAACAGCTGATCAGTTCGGCGGCCAACGCACCTCAAATCCTGCAAAACCTCGCGACCGCGCTCGGCGCGATCCCGCCGGTCGCGCCGGCGGCTCCGGGCATCACCTTTCCGGGACTGACCCCGGCCGCAGCGGCGACACCCGCGTCGGCCCCGGCGGCTATCCCGTCCATTCCCGGCCTGACGCCGCCGGCAGCTGCACCCACTGCGCCGGCGGCAACCCCTACCATCCCGGGGATCAACACTGCGATTCCGGGGTTGACAGCATCGGCACCTGCGGCACCCGCCGCACCGGCTGCTCCGGCGATTCCGGGCCTGCCGGCTTTGATCCCGGGGCTATCGGCGCCGACAGCACCGGCCGCTCCGGCGGCTCCAGCGGTTCCGGGGCTGCCACAGGCGAAGGTTGATATGCCGGCGCTGCCGGGCCTGCCGGTGAACGTGCCCCCGCAATTTACGCTGCCGGGCGACCTGCCGGCGCTTGCCTCGGGTGCCGCCCCGGGTGTCGCCCCGAGTGCGCCGGCGGCCAGCCCGGCACCCGCCCCTGGTGCGCCGGCGGGCAGCCCGGCACCAGCCCCCGCTGCGCCGGCCTCCTCTCCGACGCTGCTTTCCGCGCTGCCCTGAGCAGCCTGTGAGACGGCCAGCCCACTACTGAGGACCGGAGGACACCATGGCAAGCACTCGGAATCTGTCCACAGGTTTGGCCGCCGTCGTCATGGCATCGGCTGCCGCGTTTCGGCTCTGCCCGAGCGCGGCGGCCGACCCCGCGACACCGCCGCCGAACCCCGCCCAACAGCTACCGGGCCTGCCAGCGTTATCGCAGTTGAGTCCGATAATCCAGCAAGCGGCTAGCAACCCTGCGCAGGCAACACAGCTGCTGATGGCCGCAGCGCAAGCATTCACCCACAATCCGACCGCGCCCACCGAGTCCAAGAACGTGGCCGCGTCGGTGAACCAGTTTGTGCAAGAGCCAGGAACACCGGTTCCCGGGGCACCGGCTCCGGCGCCGAATGGAGTCACCCCGCCTGACGCCGGCCCGGTGCCGCACGTGCCACCGGCAGGTATCGAGCCGGGCGCACAGGCTCACCTGCCGACGGGAATCGATCCGACCCACGCGGCGGGTCCCGCCCCCGCTGGGGCGCCGACGGCTGTTACCCCGCCCGCTTCCGCACCCGCACCGGGGAGCGTCGTGCCCGTTGCGGCACCGGGCGCAGCCCCAGCACCCACACCGCCTGCGCCGGCAGCAACACCTGCGGCCACTCCGCCCGTGCCGGACGCCGCACCGGCACCCTCTTCTGCGCCGGCTCCTGCGCCAGCGGCGGCTCCGGGTTTCGGCCCTGACGCCCCGCCCACGCAGGACTTCATGTATCCCTCGATCGGCACCAATTGCCTTGCGGACGGCAGTAACTCCATAGCGACCGCGCTGTCGGTCGCGGGGCCGGCCAAGGTCCCGACGCCCGGTCCCGGACCCGGCCAGACCGCCTACGTCTTCACCGCTGTGGGCACCCCTGGACCTGCCGAGGTGCAGAAGCTGCCATTGAACGTCACCTGGGTGAACCTGACCACCGGCAAGTCGGGAAGCGCCACGCTCAAGCCGCGCTCAGACATCAACCCGGATGGGCCGACGACGTTGAGCGTAATTGCCGACACTGGTTCGGGCAGCATCATGTCGACGATCTTCGGGCAGGTCACCACTAAGGACAAGCAGTGCCAGTTCATGCCCACGATCGGCTCCACGGTGGTGCCGTAGCGCTTCTCCGCCCGGGGCGCAGCTAGCTGCTTGCGGGCAACATGCGCGCTCGCGTCAGGTGGGCACCGGTCAGTACGCCATGAACAAAATCGCGTCGCGGTCGTACTCGAGGCCTGGATGAACGCTGGCAAGGTGAGCCTGGGTCAGTTCGACCAACTCGTCCTCATCCTTGCCGACGATGGCTTCGCCGCACGGACACGTTATGTGTGTCTTCACGTTGCCGCCTTTCCGTTTACCCGAAATGTGAGCGTTTGTATGAGCGCTGACGCTTCAGGCTCAGCACTGACATCTCCGGCTCTCCTTGCGGAGTTTTGTTTCTGGCTTCACTGCTCCCGGCCGTGTCTTCAACGGTCTTATGGGAACTCGCCAGGCCAACCCTCATGAGCTGGTCTGACCTGCCGTCTCCGGTGCCACCACCGGAACTGCTGACGAACAGCGCCGCGGTCCCGACTAAACCGCAATCGGCTCAGTGTCGCGGCCGATCACGCGGGGTTTCAGTTGTGCGGTCACTATAGCTTCCACATCCGACAGGTCCGCATCTACGCGCCGCCGACTCACTTTCGTGCAGTATCGCTCACATTCACTCACGACTAGCCGAGCAGTGCGCAACCCTTCTGCTCGCCCGCTACTTTGCCGCCCTTGCCGCCGCCTTCATCTGCTTCTTGTGTGATCGCACCTGCCCAAGCGATCGGGCGTCGACGATATCGGCGACGGATATGTGTGTGCCGGGTTGACCGAACTCCCCGGCCGCAGCCCGCCAGCCCGTCGGCGTTACGCCGTACTGCTTGCCAAGCAACGCCAGAAAGATCTGCGCCTTCTGCTCACCGAAACCGGGTAGCTCCTTGAGCCGCCGCAGCAGCTCCTTCCCATCGGGCTCGCCGGACGTCCACAACCCGGCCGCATCGCCGTCGTAGCGGTCCACGATGATCTGCGCTAAGGCCTGGATACGCTTGGCCATCGACCCCGGAAAGCGGTGTATCGCAGGCTTTTCCGAGCATAAGGCGGCGAATTTATCCGGGTCGTATTCGGCGATCTCGCCGGCGTCGAAACCGCCCATCCGGTCCGCGATTTTCTTCGGTCCTGCGAAGGCGGTTTCCATCGGTACTTGCTGGTCGAGCAGCATGCCGACGATTAACGCGAACGGATTGTCACCCAGCAGCGCGTCAGCGGCCGGATCTTGGACAAGCTGCAGTTTCGGCACCCAGTCAGTTTAGATCTGCCGGTGGAAGCACCGCGTTGAGGGCGTCGATGCAGATGGCAGAGAAGGCGTCGGCCGGAACGAAAAGCCTTGTCTGCCAGCGACCGTGATCAGGGCCTAGCCGCTCTTGCGGCGAAATTCCCGACGGCTTTCCACCGGACCGTGCGCCCGCGACTGCTTGCCGCCGCCGTCTTTGTGATCGGATCCGGCCGACGACTTCGCCATCTTGCGGTCGAGGGCTTCACGGTACTTGCGCTTGGTCTCGTCCTCTGACCCTTGTGACCCGGAAGACCCCGAAGACCTGGGAGACTTCGAATCTTGCGAAGAGTTCGATGCAGCCATATGAGCAGCCTAGCCTGGACTCGCCGGACCGGTCTGGCAGACAGCCGGCTACCGCATACCCGGGGGCAGGCCGTACACGTGCGAAATCGGCAGTGTCAGCAACACCCGCCGATCGGTGACCATCGCTTGCCGGTATTCGTCCCAGTCTGGATGTTCACCGGCGATGTTGCGGTACAACGCGATCAGCGCCTCGACGGTGTCGTCATCGGGCGCAGCTGCCGGCGACATCAGTTCCGCTGTGCCCTCAGCGACCGCATACGACCATCCATCGTCGGCGTCGACCAGGATCGACGCCCGCGGGTCACGGCGCAGGTTGCGGGTTTTGGCCCGCGGTTCGGTGATCGACACTCGCAACACCAACTCGCGCGGGTCGAAGTGATACTGCACGTTCGACAGCTGGGGGCGTCCGTCACGTTTGATGGTGGCCAGCACCCCGATGGAGTTCCCAGCGATCACGGCCAGCAACTTGTCGTCGAAGACTTGGCGTCCCATGCCGAAAGCCTACGTCGCATGCCGGCAGGTCCGGTCCTGCATCGCGTCGTTTCCGGTCGGCCTGGTGAAATCGGATCATGACCAAGTACGCGGCATTCCTGCGCGGCGTCAACGTCGGTGGCGTCAATCTCAAAATGGTCGAGGTGGCGACCGCGTTAGCCGACGCCGGATTCGCCAATGTACGCACCATCCTGGCCAGCGGCAACGTGGTGCTGGAGTCGTCGGACGGCGTGGCCGCTGTGCGCACGAAAGCGGAAGCCGCGTTGCGCGACCGGTTCGGCTACGACGCGTGGGTGCTGGCCTATGACATCGATACGGTGCGCGCCGTCGTCGATGCCTACCCTTTCGACCGCGAGGTGGACGGGTTTCAGTCCTACATCACGTTCGTCGCCGATGCCACAGTGCTCGACGAACTCGCCACGCTGGGCGAGGGTGCCGGTCCGGACGAGAAGATCAGCCGCGGTACAAGCGTCGTCTATTGGCAGGTACCCAAGGGCAGCACTCTGGACAGCACGATCGGCAAGACGATGGGCAAGCCGCGCTACAAGTCCTCGACCACGACGCGCAACCTGCGCACGCTCGGCAAGGTGTTGCGCTGATTGCCCAGCGCGCCAAGCCGTTCCCGGCGGGCGGATGACTCGATCTGCTCTCAATCGTTGGGCACGTTGGTCAGGTAGCGCATCGCGTCGGACTTGGTCAGCCCCAACGCGCGGGCCACTTCGACGTACTCTTTGGCTGCGGCCGCCATCGCGGCGTCGGTCGGATCGAAGCGGGAAATGAAAGTGCCGAAGCGCCCACGCGTTTCGACGATCGCCGCCAACTCGAGTTCACGATAGGCACGGGCGACGGTGTTTGCCGCGACGCCAAGCTGGCCGGCCAAGTCACGCACCGTCGGCAGCCGGGCGCCGGGCGGCAACGCGCCGCTCCGGACTCCGTCGATGACCTGGGTTCTGAGCTGGTCGAACAACGGTTTGCCCGCCTTCGCGTCGATCCGTAGCCAGTCCCGCAGGTCCACAGACCCAGTATCTCGCAAGCATGACTATGTTTGTGGGATGCGAGTAACGGTGCTCAGCGGCGCGGGGATCTCCGCGGAAAGCGGCGTGCCCACCTTCCGTGACGACAAGAACGGGTTGTGGGCCCGCTTCGATCCTTACGAGCTGTCCAGCACACAAGGATGGCGCAAGAACCCGGAGCGGGTCTGGGGATGGTATCTGTGGCGCCATTACCTGGTGGCCAACGTCCAACCCAACGAAGGGCACCGTGCCATCGCCGCCTGGCAAGACCATGGCGAGGTCAACGTCATAACTCAGAATGTCGACGACTTGCACGAGCGCGCCGGTAGCAGGCCGGTGTACCACCTGCACGGAAGCCTTTTCGAATTCCGTTGTGCGCGTTGCGGTATGCCCTACACCGACGCGCTGCCCGAAATGCCCGATCCGGCACTGGAGGTGGAACCTCCGGTCTGCCACTGCGGCGGCCTGATCAGGCCCGACATCGTCTGGTTCGGCGAGCCGTTGCCCGATGAGCCGTGGCAGCGCGCGGTCGAGGCGACGGAAGCCGCCGATGTGATGGTGGTGGTAGGGACCTCGGCGATCGTCTACCCGGCCGCCGGGCTGCCCGATCTGGCGCTGTCTCGCGGTACAGCCGTAATCGAGGTCAACCCCGAGGTCACACCGCTGTCCAGAAGCGCCACGATCAGCATCCGCGAGACCGCAAGCCAGGCGTTGCCCGGGCTGCTGCAGCGGCTGCCCGCCCTGCTGAGGTAGTCGCTTCCCAGCTGGACCCACGCGGGGCCCTGGCGCGACCAAGACCATCGATCGACACGCTAACCAACGTTCGTCACCGAGTCACCGATCGGGCGCCCGTGGAGCTGTACCGTTCCCCGGTCGGCTCGACGGGCGTCATCTCTGCGGCAGGTCCCTCGCTGAGGCCGAAGCGCTCATGCAGCCACACCAGGGGCTTGGGCGCCCACCAAATCCATCGGCCCATCACATGCATGAACGCCGGAACCAGGACCATCCGCACCAGGGTCGCATCCGCAACCACGGCAAGTGTGAGGCCGAGACCGAGCATCCGCATGAACGACACGTGGGCGGCGATCAGGGCGGCGAACGATATCGACATCACCAACGCAGCCGCGGTGATCACCCGGCCGGTGCGGGCTACACCTAGCGCCACACTTTCGTCGTTAGCGGCGTACGCCTGGGCTGCACTCGGTCGTGCCGGTCGAGCGGCTCCGGAACCCAGCCAGTACTCGCGGATCCTAGAGACCAAGAACACCTCGTAATCCATGGACAAGCCAAACGCGATGCAGAACAACAGCACCGGCACGTTCGCCACCAGCGTGCCGCTCGGGGTTGTTCCCAGTGCGCCGAGATGGCCGTCCTGAAAGATCCAGACAAGCGCGCCAAACGCCGCGGTCAAGGAGAGGATGTTGCACACCAGCGCCTTCACCGGCAGTACCACGCTGCCGGTGAGCAGGAACAGCAACACGAAGGTGATGGCGGCCATCAGCCCCAGCACCAGCGGAAGTCGGTTCGTCACCGCATCGACGCTGTCGCGGTTGACCTGCGCGACACCGGCCATCTCGACGGATCGGCCGACGGGCCCGGCCACTTCGTGCAACCGCTTGAGCTGGGTGTCGGAGGCTTGCGAAAACAGCGGCGCCGTGCTGCTCACGGTCAGGAATGCGCTGCCGTCAGCCCACCCGGTGGCCGCGGCCGGTGGCCCCACCCGTTTCCCGCCGACGAACGTCCCACTCGGGGCCGCCACCGCCGACACGTCGGGAACCCGAGACAAGTCGGCTGCGTACTTGTCAAGATCCGCCGGTCTCAGGCCCCGGGCATCCGGGACGACGATGGGCACCGCCATCGCAGAATCGTGTGCGAAATTGTTGCGCAACTGGTCACCGACCTGGTGCGCCGACGCCGAATGCGGCAGCACCCGGTCATCCGGGAAACCCCACTTCACCGAGAAAAACGGAAGTCCGAGCAGCACCAGCAGCGCGGTGACAGCCAGACCGATCGGCAGCCAACGGCGCATTACGAACTTGCTCGACCGGTACCAAAACAGTTGCTCGACCGGTTTGTGCACCGGATCGGGGCCCTCCCTTGCCCTGGGCAGGATCCGACGGGCCAACCGGCGCGCGTCCAGTGCGTCCAGCCGGGAACCCAGCAGCACGATCGCGGCCGGAGTTATCACGATGGACGCGGTCGCGACGAAGGCCACGGTGGCCACACCGGCGTAGGCGAACGACTTCAGGAAGTACATCGGGAAGGCCACCGTCGCCGACATCGACAACGCCACGGTGACCGCGGAGAACAGCACTGTTCGGCCCGACGTGGCCATGGTCCGGATGAGTGCCTTGTCTCGGCCACTGCCCTTGGCCAACTCGTCGCGATAGCGGCTGACGATCAGCAGCGTGTAGTCGATAGCCAACGCCATGCCCAAGGCTGTGCTCAGGTTGAGCGCGAAGATCGACACTTCGGTGGTAAACGCGACGAGCCGCAATGCCGACATCGAGCCGACGATGGCCAGTGCGCCAAGGGCCATCGGCAACGCCGCCGCCAGCAGCCCGCCGAACACCCAGACCAGGACCAGGAAGCTCAGCGGGATCGCGATCGCCTCCATCACCAATAGGTCGTCCTGGTTCTGCTTGTTGATCTGGGCGTACTCCATCGCCGAGCCGCCGGCGCGGACGGTGACGCCGTCACGATCGTGGACGACTTCGTCCGACAGGGTTTGGGCGTTTTTCTGCGCGTTGTTTTCGTCGCCTTTGAGGTTGACCACGATCAACCCCGATTTCCCGTCGGTGCTGACCAGATCGTCTGAGGCCTGGCCAGGTGCAGTCCAGGCCGAGGACACGTTGTAGACCAGCGCCGATTGTTGCAAATCAGCGACGAGATCGGTGGCCACCTTGCGGGCTTGTGTGCTGTCGGCGCCTGCGGGTGCTGTCACCACGATCAGCATCTGCTGACCGCTCTGGCCAAACTTGTCGGTCAATGCTTGGATGGCGCGGGCCGACTCCGAGTCCGGATCCTGGAAGCCCCCGGAAGACAGGCTCTTGGCGACGGGGATGCCGAAGACCGCGGCGGCTATGAAGACCAAGACCGCAAACCCGATGATCCGGCGCGGCGCCGCGATGGCCAGTCGAGCGAACCCCTGCAGCATGTTCGCGTCCCTCCGCCCCTGTGCCGGTCGCGCGAGCCCCACACCGATCCGCGGAAACTTACCGACGCTAACTTACAGGTGTCAAACAACCGTTTCCCTAACTACGGATGCGGGCACCGGATGGTTCACCACGGCTGCAAACCGGCGCGACATTAAGGGTCTGGCTAGAAAAATGGGCGCCGAATAAGCCGCTGGCGGGCCGACCCGCCGCTCGAATGACCCGCAAACCTACCCGTCGGTAAATTGCCACGATTTTCCGAATCATGACTCAAAGATTCCTTAATGCCGACCCATAGGCTCACTGTCATGTGGATCGACGATTCAAGTGCCGACGTCATCAAGGCTGACTTCGAGGCCCTCTACCACGGCGACATGCTGGTGGAAGGTGAGACCTCGGAGCAGTTCGAAGACTGGCACCCGCTGCCAACGGCGAGCTGACGCTCATGAGTGTGCTCGCGCGGCTACTCATGGCCGAACCCGCCGTCAGTCGATGGTTTCGTCGATAGCTTTGATCTTGTTCGCGAAGTCAGCCCTCCGCTAGACCGGGGGCTTTCGTTTTATCCGACCTGACCACTTGGCTCAGCGAGGCGCCATGCGGATGGCGCCGTCCAGACGGATGACCTCGCCGTTGAGGATCGGGTTTTCGATGATGTGCACCGCAAGTGCCCCATACTCGTCCGGTTTGCCCAACCGCGACGGGTGCGGCACCTGCTTGCCCAGCGACGCCCTCGCCTTACCTGTCGTTCAGCCGATCCGGCCAACCAACCCGTTGGTTGGGGACTATACCCATTCCTTGAGTATCCCTTCGACGTCGGTCACCGGCGCCGCCGCGGGGCGGGGTGTGTCAGGTGCGGTGCGTGAGAACCGCGGAGCCGGCATCGGCTGCAGACCGCCGTTGGTTTCGTAGAAGGTGTGCCGCTCGGTGATGTGCGGCTCGGTGTGCACCTCGCCGAATGCCAGCACCGGCGTCACGCAGGCGTCGGAATCGGCGAACACCTTGGCCCAGTGGTCGCGGTCACGGCTGGCGAACGTCTCCGTCAGCACCGCCCGAAGTTCGGGCCAGCGGGTGGCATCGTTCTGCGCCGGCAGGTCGGCGGCGTCCAGACCCAGTCCGGCCAGCATGGCCGCATAGAACTGCGGCTCGATGGCGCCGACCGCGACGTAGCGCCCATCGGCGCACTCGTAGGTGTCGTAGTAGGGCGCGCCGCCGTCGAGCATGTTGGTGCCGCGCACCTCCGACCACATGCCCGTCGCCCGCATCGCCCACATCATCTGAATCAGCACGCTGGAGCCGTCGACCATGGCGGCGTCAATGACCTGACCCTTGCCGGAGCTCTGCCGCTCCCACAGCGCGGCCAGAATGCCGACCAGCAAGAACATCGAGCCGCCGCCGAAGTCACCGACCAGGTTCAGGGGCGGCACCGGCCGCTCGTTCACACGGCCGATGGCGTGCAGGATCCCGTTCAGCGAGATGTAGTTGATGTCGTGGCCTGCTTGCTGACTACGCGGGCCGGTTTGTCCCCAGCCAGTCATCCGCGCGTAGATCAGCCGGTCGTTGACCTCGGCGCACTGCTCGGGGCCGAGGCCGAGCCGCTCGGTGACGCCGGGACGGTAGCCCTCGATCAACACGTCGGCACGGGCAACGAGCTTTAGCACACGATCGCGTCCCTTGTCGGACTTGAGATCGGCCGTGACGATGCGCCGGTTGCGCATCATGGCGTCCTTGACGACGCCGCCCGCACCAGCGCCGCTTTTCGGGGGCCGGTCGATGCGCACCACGTCGGCTCCCAGATCCCCTAGGATCATCGCGGCATGTGGGCCGGGCCCGATGCCTGCCAACTCGACAACACGCAGTCCCTTCAGCGGTCCAGCCACGATCTACCGACCTTTCGTCTGCTTTGACGCCCTCGACTTGTTCCAGATCGAACAACCGGCCGTTCGCATCTTCGCAGCCGCCCTCGACGGCCGCGCACCCCGGTCACCTAGGGTGAGCCCATGCCGGAATCCGCGATCGACACATTGACCCCCCTCAAAGGTCTTGCCGTCATGCTGTCCGAGGGCGTGCTATCGGTGACCATCGACCGTCCCGGCAGCCTCAACTCGGTGACCACCCCGGTGCTGGCCGGTATCGCCGACGCGATGGAGCGCACGGCCACAGATCCGCGGGTCAAGGTGGTGCGGCTCGGCGGTTCTGGTCGCGGCTTCTGCTCCGGAGTGGGCATCAGCGCCCGACGACCTGGCCGGCGGCGGCCCGGGGACCGAGATCATCGCGGAGGCCAACCGAGCAGTGCGGGCCATCACCGCGCTGCGGCGGCCGGTTGTTGCCGTCGTTCACGGACCGGCAGCCGGCGTGGGTGTTTCCCTGGCCTTGGCATGCGACATCGTATTGGCTTCTGAGAAAGCTTTTTCATGCTTGCCTTCACGCAGGTCGGGTTGATGCCCGACGGCGTCGCGTCGGCGGCTCTTGGACCGATCTTGGCGTTAGACGGCGAACAACGGGGGCAGTGCGAGCACCATGATCAGACCCCACACGAAGTGGGTCAGCACCGAGGCCAGCACACCGCCGCTGGCGCGGCGCTCCAACGCACACACCGTCCCGAGGATGATCGCGGCCAATCCGAGCACCGGGTTGCCGCTGACCATGGTCACGCATGCATACAAGATGGTCGAAATAACCACCGGGTGATACCGACCCAGCGCGGTGTAGAGCGCGCCGCGGAAGAACACTTCCTCGGCCATGCCGTTGACCACGGTGATCACCACGACCAGCAGAAACGACCCCTGATGAGCGAATTGCACCACCCTGGTGATCAGGGCTGAGACGGCCGGAATCTCCCTGGCGATCAGTCCGCCCAGCACGAAGACCCCGCCAAGTAGCAGGCCGATGGTCGTGCCAGAGATGACCGGGCGTTGGTTGCGGCCGCGCCAGCAGATGCCGCCCAGATGCAGCGGGCCCGAGACGAACGCGCCGGCGATCCACACCGCGGCCTGCACCAGGGTTAACCAATAGAAGCTCGACTCGCCCGGATGGCGCCGCAACGAAAACCCCAGCACCGCGGCGCCGATCACCAGCGTGATTGCGACGACGAACCGCCGGCGTCGCACGACTGCGGGCGATTCATGATGGGGTACAGCGACATTGGTGATCGCGCGGCGCAATTCGGAGAAGGCGCTGCTGTGGTACGGACTGGTCGACTCGCTCATGCCGTACGTACCTTCGGAGTCAAAGTGGACAGGATGTCGAGGCCGGTGCGTAGCGCACCGGCAAGCGGGCCCACGGCATCCCTGGAACTGGCAAAGGCCGCCTGCGCCGAATTGGGATCGAACACGTCGAGGGTGACCGGTGCGACGTCGTCGAACCAACCTAGACGCTTGAGACGCGCCGGGTTTCGGGTGGCGGCCACGACCTGGTGCTGATTCGCGAGCAGCGCCGTGACCAAGCGCGATCCCACATAACCAGTGGCACCGGCGACCAGAATCCGCATTCCTTCGACCCTAATAGCCGACCAACGGCGGGGCCGCACAACCGCGTTTAGCGGCCGGCTGATTCTGCCGAGGCGCGGTGCAGGTCGAGCAGCCGCCGGTATACCTCGGCGTTGTACCGATTGTTGGCGACCTCGGCCGCACTGAGTTCGCGTTGCACCCGGCCCGGCACCCCGGTCACCAGCGATCGCGGCGGTATCACCATGCCCTGCGGGATCAGCGCGCCGGCCGCCACCAGCGCGCCGGTGCCGACGAGCGCGCCGTTGAGGATGACCGCTCCCGAACCGATCAATGCGTCGTCTTCAATGGTGCAGCCGTGTACGACGGCGTTGTGCCCGACACTCACCCCGGTGCCGATTCGCACCGGGAATTCCTTGTCGACGTGGACGGTCACCCCGTCTTGGATGTTGGTTCCGAAGCCGACCTCGATCGGCTCGGCCTCCGCCCGAAGCGTCGCCGCGTACCAGACACTGACTCTGGCAGCGAGGCTGACCTGCCCAATCACGCTGGCGTTGGGCGCGACCCAGGACTCGGCATGTAGTTGAGGGGCATAACCCCGAATCGGGACGATCAACGGCGCAGACATGGGCGTCATCGTAAATGTCGGCAGGTCTACGCGATTACCGGGCAGCAGTTGAACTGATGCGGCAGCGGCACCGTGACCCGGTACATTCACAAGATCTCAGGGGGCAATGCGGTGCGCCTCGGCGCGCAAACACCGACGGGCGTTACGACAGCAAATCCGTCCGTCGCAGCTGTTGCCGTGAAGTTCCCGCCAAACCGGTACACCCAGGATGAAGCCGTCGGCGCGCTGACGGACTTCGCCGGCCCGGAGTTTCGGCGGTTCGCTCTCAGTAGCGGGGTCAAGTTCCGAAACACCGCGCTGCGGCTGTCGCGATACGGTGAGCTCAGCGGCTTCACCGACGCAAACGATGCCTACGTCAAAATCGCGCTCGACTTGGCCGAGCAGGCGCTGCTCGCAGCGCTTGAGGAGGCAAAGGTCAAGCCCTCGGAGGTCGACATCGTCTTTTCGACGACGGTGACCGGACTTGCCGTACC
>DATJBA010000380.1:0-3578 GCA_035515675.1 Mycobacterium sp. | reverse complement strand
TGGCATGGCGGTCGCCGCGCTGGCGGCGGCAAGCTGCTCCCCGCTCGCCCGGAGCCAGAAGCCAGCGGCCCCGGTGGGTGTGCTCACCCGGCTGCCCGGCAGCGGTAACCAGTTGGCGCTGACCATCGATGACGGCATCAGCGTGGCGGTGGTGGCAGCGTTCGCCCAGTTTTGCCACGATAGCGGCACCCGGCTAACGTTTTTCGTCAACGGCGTCAACAGTTCATGGTCGGTCAACGCCCCGGCGCTGCGCCCCATGGTCGATTCGGGGCAGATCCAGATGGGCAACCACACCTGGTCACACCCCTACCTGACCCGCATTGGGCTTAGCGCGGTGGCCGATCAGCTTAGCCGCAACGCCGATTTCCTGAAAAACACCTACGGGACCGACGGCACCCCGTATTGGCGTCCCCCCTACGGGGTGCACAACGCCAACATCGACCACGTGGCCGCCGACCTCGGATACAGCACTATCACCATGTGGAGCGGTGACATCGGCGATTCGGCGCCCGAGAACGAACCCAGCCTTATCGGTGCGGCGAGCAAATCGTTTCAGCCCCAGCAGATCGTGATCGGCCACGCCAACCTGCCCACCGTCACCCACTGCTTCCCCCAGCTGCTCGACCTCATCCACAGCCGCAACCTACAAACCGTCACCCTCAACGACGTCTTCACCTAAGGGCTTTGAGCATCCCAACGGATTTGATGCACGAAACCTAGTGGTTCACACGCCATCGTCGCGCATGCATGCTATGACCAGCATGGCTGTCATTAGCGGTGTGAAGCAGCTTCTGCTGCGGGTGCCCGAGGACATTCACCGCCGGTTAGCCGCGCGTGCTGCGCGCGAGGGGCGCAACCTGAATGCGGTCGCAACCGAGATCCTCTACGCGGCCGCCGACGCCGACAGTGGCCATCGGCGCGCGCAGCTGCACGCCGCGGCGGCCGCCGCGGGCACGTTACGCCGCGTGAACGCGCGCCCAGTGAGTGCGGATCGACAGCGGCGAATCATCGAGTCGACCCGCGGCCTCGGTCCGCAGATCGACCAGTTGCTCGGGCAAGAGCTCGAGCGGCCGTGATCGCCTACCTGGACTCCTCGGTTCTGGCCCGTGCGTACCTTGCCGATGAGGACGGGTATCAGAAGACAAACGCGTTGCTAGTAGCTAGTCGCAGCCATCGTCGTTTCGCCGCTGCTCGAGCCGCCGAGCCACGAGCGTGCGCCTCGCGCGACGAAACACGTCGGCGGTGCCCCCGCCGCTGCCCACGCCGGTGGCGGAGGAACCGGACCAGGATAGGGGCTGATCTCGATGGCGAACGGAGCCCAATTCGGGTAAACCTCGCGCATGGGTCGTATGTCACGGCGGGCGTTCGGGTGGCTCGCGGCGGGGTTGGGCGTTGTCGGTGCGGGCGGAGCGGCCTGCGGTCGGCCGCAGGCCGGTTCGCGGTCAACACCGGCGGCCCCGTCACCGGCGCCGTCCGGCCCCGGCATCGGATATGTGCTGGGGCACGAGCAATTCACCACGGCCCAGTTGCTCGACCAGGCCCAAGCGGCCGAACACGCCGGGTTCAGATACGCATGGGCCAGCGACCACCTCCAGCCGTGGCAAGACAACGAGGGACACTCGATGTTCCCGTGGCACACCTTGGCCCTGCTCAGCCAGCGAACCAACCAGATCGTCTTCGGCAGCGGCGTCACGTGCCCGCTCTATCGTTACCATCCCGCGATAGTCGCGCAGGCGTTCGCGTCGCTGGCGCTGCTGGCGCCCGGGCGGGTCTTCCTGGGCGTTGGCACCGGTGAACGACTCAACGAGCAGGCAGCCACCACGCAGTTCGGTCCCTACCACGAGCGCCAGGACCGGCTGGTCGAGGCCATCGCGCTGATCCGGCAACTGTGGAGCGGTCAGCGGATCTCGTTTCAAGGAAACTACTTTGCGACGAACCAGTTCAAGCTCTACGACCTGCCGCCGTCACGTCACCCCCGCCGATATTCGTGGCCGCCAGCGGCCCGAAAAGCGCCCGGTTGGCCGGCCAATACGGCGACGGCTGGATCACCGAGGCCCCGGCGCTGAAGAACCCGACACTGGTCGCCGCGTTCAACGCCGGTGCGCAGGCCTTCGGCCGGGACCCGAAAACCCTGAGCAAACGGGTGGAACTGTTCGCCGTCGTCGGCGATCAACGCGAGGTCGACTACGGCGCCCAGCTGTGGCGCTTTGTCGGCACCGGATCCAACGTCGACCAACCCAATCCGGTCGACATCCAGCGCGCCGCTCAGCTAGCCCCGCTCGACAAGGTCGTCGCGGGCTGGACGACTGGCACCGACCCGGCCACCCACATCGGCGCGATCCAAGCCATCCTCGACGCGGGCGCGACGCCGTTTGTGCGCTTCGTTCAACATGACCCCACCACAGCGATCGAGTTCTACCACACAAACATCCTGCCCCGGCTGCATTGAATAGGGCGTAATCACCGCCAGCCGCGGCGGGAGACTGATGTCATGGTTTCCGCGCACCACGTGCAGGCATAAGGCCTGAAGTCCTCACGGCCCACCAGATGTTCATGGCCGACCGCGCTAGGCGATGGACCGAACCGGCCGCGCGATCGTTGTCTCGAAAACGTTCTCGGGCTCAACCGGTCAGTGCGGGTGGTCCAGGATGTGGCAGAGGAGGTCGCAGCCCAAACAGCCCGCGCGGCAACCCTATTCGCATCGTTTCTCATTACCGAAGTCGACCAAGGGTTTCTCCGAGCTGCGTCGTGGATGGCCAGGGTCGAAGCGACGCCACCATGGGGTCGTTCGGTTTCTGCGACAATCCTTGCTACCCAGCGATATTGGTGTCAGCTCATCGGCAGTGCTCGCCGGCTCGCTGATGTCCAACCGCAGTGTGAGTAGTTCAGCGCTGAGGCTGCAGTAGGGTGCGGATTTCTGGGGGGAGCTGACCGAGGACCTTGTCCATGTGGGCCGGCGGGAGATGGTGCGATACGGCCGCAGTGGTCGCCGCGGCTACCTTGCCGACGTCGTGGAGGGAGATGTTGGCCTCACGCAGAAATCGGATTGTGTATTCCTTGGCATCGTATTTTTCGGGGACTGCGTTGGGATTCCAGCCCGCGTAGAACACGCCCCTAATGAGGTCGGGCAGCTGAGCCGCAAAGTGGGCGCTGGCCTCCACGGTGAGCCGATCACGCAGGGTGTGCAGCCACGCGCGCAGCACTCGGTAGGCGAACTGCCTATCCTCGGTGTCGAGTTCCCTGGCCACGTCGTTGATCCATGTGTGCGCGGTGTGCATCGCGTGGTCAAGCGCCGAGACCTTCGTGTTAGTTGACATGACTATCTCCTGCAGTCCTGATTCGACATCCGTGGATTGGTGATGTCACCTTGTTGCGTTGGTGAAAGTGGGCCGTGGCGGCTCACCTATGCGCAGTCGGTGCAGATCAGCTGACCGTCCTTCGAGCTCGCCACACGGCTTATGTGGTCGATGGGAAAGCAGCTCGAGCACCTGAATTCGTCTGCTCGCTTCGGCATGACCGGCCCGAAGATGTCTTCGCCGATGACATCGGCGCTGCCCAGCTCAACCGCGCGCTCCACC
>DATJBA010000379.1:0-6071 GCA_035515675.1 Mycobacterium sp. | reverse complement strand
GACGCGTAACTTCTCGCGGCCAATCTTGGCGACCGCGGAGCGCCAGCCTACCGACCGCTTCCAGTTCTCGAGGCCCAGCCGCGATCCTCTGGGCGATGCGACCGCCGGCGCACCCTGCGGTTGGCCGTCGATGCGCGCCTTAAATAAAGGAACAAGCCGTTCGGGAATCGGGACGGATCTCTGGCCCGCCTTTGATTTTGGATTCCCTTCCACGAGGCGCCCTCCGACCTGAGTCATCGAGCGGCGGACGCGGACGCGACGGGCATCGCGGTCCACATCCTCGACGTTGAGGCCGGTGAGTTCACCGAACCGCAATCCGGTGTAGGCGAGGATCAGCACCACGTCGCCCTGTTTCACGGCTCTTGAATCCTCGCCCATTGCCGTGTCGCACAATTCGGCCAGCTTCGACACTTCCACCGCGGTCAGATAGACATGACTGGTTTCGCCCATCGCCGGAAACCGAACGTTCGAGGCGGGGTTTTTGCCGCGCAGCTTTTTGCCCGTGATGGCGTGGTGCAACGTCATCCGCAGCACGCCGTGTGTCCAGCGCACTGTGCGGGGGCCTGCCTTTCCTATACCGTCGTCGAAAGTTGTTGCCCGCCAGGCAATCCGCCCGCAAGTAATGATTGGTCGTATTCGGCTCTCCAGGCAATGCGTTGGGCGACGGCTCGCATGATGAGCTCGTCCCGAGGTGGTGCGTTGCGGTCCCCGGAATTCGACTCGGTAGATGAGTACGTTGTCGCACCCGCCGTAGCCGACTGCGAACCCGACAGCCACGACGATGCCGAGTCGCCAATCGATCACGGCAGTGGCCAGTAGCGACAATGTGATCGGCGTGCTGACAAGTGGGAAGCGAATCGCCCACAGCGCCAGCAATCCGATCAGTTTCGCCGTACCTACAAGCAATTCCTCGACGAAGTCGTCTGTGGTGCTCTCAGAGTTCTTGCCAGCGCGGGAATCGTACATGGGAGCGGCCTTCTACGCTCAACAGGGTTGTGTCCCACGAGCGGTGTAAAAGCGGTCTGGTGGAGGTTCCGCTGGCTCGCATTAGTGATTTTCAAAGCGGTGGGCTTCAGGTACTCGGGGTCAGTCGGTTCCCGACGCAGCGCTTGTTGGATACCGGGGCCGGGGAAACAATGGGCCCGCGGGGTTGGCCGGTAATCAAAGCGGTTGTGTGGGACGAAGCTACGTAGCTCGCGACGAGCCACACGGCGCGGTTCGATGATTGTTTCGAGCTGTGATCAACGAGCCGCGTTGGCGGTGAGTCGGCTGTCGATAAAAATGATCTTTGGTATGGCATCCTGGGCGTCGGTGGGCGGTAGGCGGTGGTTTTGGGCCATCAGGTCGTGTGCCGGCGTGGCGTTGACGCTCCAACCGTGTGCGCTCAGCCAGTCAGCGACGTTGGTGCGCTCTTGCAGGTACCACAACTCGGCGTTGTCAGGAGTGGTCTGACCCGGCTGCGCCACGCCAGCGGCGTATTGCTGTCGCAGCGCGAGGTGACGTTCGAGATAGGCGGGGTCGAAGAAGGCCTCGTCGAAAGCTTCGACGGCGAGGCGGCTTTCGGTCGCGCTCAGCGCATGAATGTGGTCAAACACCTGGTCTTGAGCGTGGGCGGGTAGGTAGGGCAATAATCCCTCGGCAGCCCACGCGGTTGCGCGTGAGGGATCAAAGCCAGCTTGCCGTAGAGCTTTGGGCCAATCGTGGCGCAGATCGATCGGGACCGCGACACATTGGGCCCGGGGGTTAGCATGATGGGCTTTCAGTGTCGCGGTCTTGAATTGCAGCACTTTCGGCAGGTCGATTTCGTAGACAATGGCGCCTTCGGGCCAGGGTAGGCGCCAGGCTCGGGCATCTAGCCCCGCAGCGAGGATCACCGCCTGACGCACGCCGGAGTTGACCGCTGCGACGAAGAAATCGTCGAAAAATTTTGTGCGTGAAGCGGTATAGCCCACTCGTACGTGCTCGATAGCCGACAGTTGAGGGTCTTTGCCAGTTTGATCGAGCGGATCGTCCGCACTCCACATGCCGTCGCCGGCTGCTTCCAGGAAAAGCTGAGCATATGGGTCGTTGATCAACCGGTTGGCGCTGCGGGTCTCAGCTGCGCGCGCCGCGGCCACTCGCAGCGCTGTCGCGCCGACGCTTTCAGTGATATCCCAGCTGTCGTCATCGGTTCTTGCCATAACCTACCTCCATAGATCGGTCCGGACATGGGGTCTTGCATCCGAGAGATTCTGAGTCGATCGGCGCCGCGATCTGCGGCACCGGCGTTGACGCATGAAACGCATCACAGGATGAGGAATTGATAGAACGCCAGTCGGCAAGGGTGAGGGCATCGCGAGTCGCGGTCATCACCGCGTCACACCTTCAGCGCCGACAGCGGCGAAATCGCCACCGCTCAAGCCGAACCAGCGGCACAGGGCGTGGTGTAGTTCGTAGATCTCATGTGCGTCGTGGCTATCGGTGGCCCAGGCGATGTACCCGTCGGGTCGGATCAGTAGCGCGGCGGCCGGCACGTGCTCGCCGGCGGCAGTGACGAGATCGACACGGGTGTCCCATGCTTGGGCTGCTTGGACGAACTGTCCGCCGGCGAAATCCAGCAGTAGGGGTCGGCCGTTGCGTAGCAGCTCGGCGATGCGCTGCCCGGTGCTCAAAGCGAACTCGGGAACCAGCCGTCCGGCAAGCCGATGGCCGTTGTCGACGTCGTAGCCCACGTCCGAGCCGGCGAGCAGATGCGCCATGTGGGTGGCCACTCGCGGCGCTTGCAGGAGCTCGGTGAATAGGTTGCGCAGCGCGGTGACTTCGGGGCCGGGTGCCATCAGGGCGGTCTGCGCCAGCGAGTGCATCATGACCCGTTGCGCGACGGGGTAGCGTTCACTTTGGTAGCTGTCCAGCGAATCTGGTGGCGTCCAACCTTTGACGACCGCGGCCAGTTTCCAGCCGAGGTTGATCGCGTCGGCCAGCCCGAGGTTGAGTCCAGGTCCGCCCATCGCCGAATGGACATGTGCGGCGTCACCGACCAGCACCACGTTGTCCTTGCGGTAGTGTTCGGCCAGTCTGGTGTTTTGGTTTTCGATTCGGCGCAGTGCGTGTGGGCCTGGCCCGGTCGGCGCCTCGATGAGCAGGTCCACGCCGAGGATCCGGTGGGCACTGTCGCGTAGTTCCTGCAACGTCATCGGGATACCGTCGGAGACGGGGTCGGCGCCGAATTCCATGGTCGCCAGGATCGGACGGCCGGGCTCAAGTTCGGCGTAGGCGACCATGCCCCGTTCAAAGCGGTTGTGTCCGAAACCGATTCGGCCAAACCCTGGGACGTCGAGGCCGCCGTCTTGGGCGCGTAGCTCGTCGGGCAGGTGGACGTGGGCCATACGGACCACAGTGGGCGCGGTGTGGCCCGGGAACGCGATAGCTGCGCTCTTGCGGATGACGCTGTGGGCTCCGTCAGCACCGACAACATATTTCGCGCGCAGATCGTAGTGTGCGGCCGGGCCTGAGATCTTTAGGGCGGCGATCCCGTCCCGTAAGACCAGGTCGGTGACGTCGTGACCCCAGCGGATGTCCACGCCCAGCCGCTGGGCATGAGCGGCCAGCAGTCTGACTAGCCGCGGCTGCGGGACCGGCAGTACATACATGGGGTTGTCGGTCACCTCGGCGAACGACAACGGCATGCCGCTAAAGATCCAACCGGGTGTCGGCGCCGGTCGCTCGGATGTTCCGCTTATCTGCTGGTAGAACCCACGCATGTCGAGTTGTCGAATCACCTGGCCGACAAGTCCGTTGGCTTTGGGTTCGGCACTCGGTTCGGATAGCCGCTCCAGCACGAGGGCGCGCACGCCGGCCAGAGCGAGTTCACTGGCCACCATGAGCCCATTGGGTCCGGCACCGGCGATAACAACGTCGACATCAGCGGTGGGCATCCGATTCACCTCTCGTTGGGGAAATATGGACCGGTTGCGCCGCGCCGCCGCCAGCAGGTGGAGGTGTAAGGCCCGCGACGATGTCGGCGAAACCACGCCGAAGCAGGCTGGTGATCGACACCGGCGGATCAGCACTTACGTAGGCGTCGATCGCCGCTTCGGCCACCGCACGGATAACTGCGGCCACCAGGTGCGGGTACATGTCGCGGGAGGGGTCAGTGCCGGTACGCTCGGCAATCACCTCGACCCAGTCGGCGAAGACCTCCTTGGACACCGCCATGCGCGCCTCCGGCGACTGGATAACCTTGCGGGCCTCAGCCAGCTGGCGCTTAGTCGGCACGAATTCGGAGGCCCCGTCGGCTTCCAACGGTTCCAGCACCGCCTCGGTGATCGATGTCCACAGCGGCTCGTCGCGGGGGCGTTGGCGCAATGCGGCCAGGCTGTGCCGGACCCGATCGAGCTGACGGTAGGCCACGGCCTCGTACTTATTGGCGAAGTAATTGGTGAATGTGCGCATCGACACCCCGGCGCGGGCGGCGATCTCCTCGCGAGTCACGTTCTCGAGACCCCGCTCGAACGCTAAGAACAGCGCCGCGTCACTCAGCGCCATCCGAGTGTCGAGCTTCTTGCGTTCCCGAAGCCCCATCACCCCCGTGGCGGTCACGACGCCAAACGTAGCCCATCATTGCCCATTGAGCAATACTGCTCGTAGAGCAATATAACCCAGTGGGCACGTTTTCGGTCTCGGCAAACACCAGCGGTCCGCGCTGACCAACAACGTGGCGGCCTACTACGCTCAACGCTGAGCCCAGCGCGCTGCTTAGCCTGAATCCGTGGATGGGCCGGTGTTGTGATCGGCGTATGAACAGCGAAAATGCCTTCTGAACTGGGCACAATACGAGTGCTGATGTCTGGTGTCGTCGGCCGGCGTTGCCGTCCAAATGACAGCCAGAATCGCGTTCGAGGTTGTATGGACGGTCGTTAAGGGCGTCGAGCGCGTCTGCCACCCGATCCAGGTGACTGTCGAAGAGGTCGGCATAGGTGTGCGCGGTGACGGTGATTGACGCGTGATATTGAAGCAGTTTGAGGTCGGCGCCGGCTGATCGGGCCAAAGACGCGTAGGTATGTCGAAGGTCATGGATAGGCATGTGCGGATACCCGAGGAACTCGGTCTGTTCTTTGAACCGCGCCGCGCGCGCCCAATTCTCGCGGGACAATCGCGCGCCTTTTGGGGATCGGATCGCCACGCGCCGCGCAATTGCCCCACGATCCGGGCAGCAAGCACCGGTGCGACCTTCATGGGGATCGGGACTGATCGGTAACCCGCTTTGCTCTCCAGGCCGAAAGGCCGGTCATCCGGGGTCCGCGCGCGGACGTCGCCTGAGACCACGCGCCCCAATACGGCCCAGCCGGGCGCACGCGCGCCGTGTCACCCGTCACGCGCCGGGACGCCCCACGAGTGCAGTACGTCACACGCGAGCCGGACCAATTTTGGCAGCCGGCCCTGGACCGTCGGGCTGAGCCCGACTCCGCAGGCCAGGCTAGCCGGCACCATGCCGGCGAGGGCGAGCCGGTGCGGGGCGCGGCCGGTGAGCTCGGCAGCAGACAGTGCGTCGACCAGGCTCACGTCGTGCGCGGTGGCGCGCATCCCGTGGCCGCGACGGACCTCCGCGTCCCGCAGGAGCACGACGGAGCCGGGTTCGCCGTGCGACGGTGCGACGGCGTCGAGCACGAGGACCGCGTCCCGGCCGGCGATCAGCGGGGTCAGCAGCAGGCCGAGCGTGCCCCCGTCGAGCAGGTCCACCTCCGGCGGCAGCAGCGGGGCGAGCCGGCGAGCGGCGGCGATCCCCGTGCCGTCGTCGCCGAGCAGCTCGTTGCCGATGCCCAGGACGAGGATCGGCGCCAGGCTCACGGGCGCCCCGGGGGCAGGAACTTGTAGCCGGAGAAGATCGACGTCATCTCGCCGCAACCCTCAAGGCGGTCTACGAGCAGCGCGCTGTAGACGTGGTGGATCATGAAGCCCCAGGTCAGCCACATGATCAGGTGGTGGACGAAGCGGATGGTGGACAGCGCGAGCCACCCCCGCAGCCAGCCGGTGAGAAACGCCGCCCAGCCGACCCCTTCGACGCCCCACAGCGCCAGCCCGGTGACGATCTC
>DATJBA010000378.1:0-13533 GCA_035515675.1 Mycobacterium sp. | reverse complement strand
GCCTAGTTGGTAGCTCTCACGACGCGATCCTCCGATCGCGTGCGTGTCACACCTTCCTGTCGCCGCGCCGCAAAGCCTTGGGCCCGTCTGCCGATCACGGTCGCGGCTTCCGCGTGTCGGGCGACGTTCTTGTACGGCTTGCGTCAATGCTGGCCGCTCCGCTGGTGTAGGCGGGGTTGACGGCCAGCAGGCGGATGCCGTGTCTGCTGGATTGCGCGGTGAGCCGATTGCGGAACATCAGGTCGCGCGCATCATCACCGCCGTGGCCAGTGCGCTCGACTATGCCCACAAGCAGGGCCTGCTGCACCGCGACGTCAAGCCCGCGAACATCATGCTCACCGGCCTCGATGACGGTGAAGACGAGCAGCGGGTCTTGCCGGCCGACTTCGGCATCGCACGCAACGTCGACGACATCAGCGGGCTTACCGCCACCAATATGACGACAGCCCCGCACTACACACCTATCGCGGCGTCAAGAGTGGCCTGCCCCTCCCGGCGGGCGACCAATGGGAAGTTCGATAGAACCCATACGGATTGCAGTCGATCTTCGTGCGGGACCACTTCCGAGGGATATGGATCGAAGCCGAATGGACCCTGGCTAAGCGCGCGCTGGCCCCGTTCTCCCTCGATGTTCTTCGCGCCGCCCGCCACGCAGTGCAGCACCGCGCCGACAACGCCACCGGAGCCGATGTCCTCGGCCGAGATCGGCCGGATTCAAACCGGCGGTGCACGAACGGTCAAGGAACAGGGAGCGGCCAAACGCGACAGCGTCAATAAACCTGTCGTACCGACGCACACCATCGTCTCTGGCGAGACCCCAGACGATCTCGCATTTGAACCCGCGGCCGACGAATCTCATATCGGCAAAGAGGCATCAATGCCACGGCGCCGGCCTGCTCGACGCATAGGTGATGAGGACGGGGAGTAAGCCGTGGCCGTACCTGATTCACTGGTTGGTTGGCGGGAGTTCGTCAACCGCCGCAACATCGAGCCCGAACACCTCACGCTGAAGCAGATCAAGGCCCTCTCCCCTGCCAAGAAGGAGCAATACGACCGGGAGCGTTTTGCGTGGCTGGGCGCCGATATCGTCTTGGAGATTCCCGATACCGAGGCTCTGACACATCAGACCCGTGTGTTGATGGCGAGAAGCTCCGCCCCGCCGGCCACCGCGCGCCGTGGACTGGCGATCTCCGGGTCAGCGGGTCGCGGCAAGTCCGCGGCTGCCCTGCTGATTGGTCGCCGTCACGAACGGACGATGCGGGCCGAGCTCGGCCGCTACGACGACAGCTTCGCTCCAGTCGTGCACACGGTCGTCCCTCCCGGGACCACGCCGAAGATGATGATGCTGGCTTTCGCCAACTTCCTTGGTCTGCCGGTGCCGAACAGGGCCACCGCGCGAGATCTCATCGAGCAAGTCGTGGGCGTGATGCGGAGCCTCTCGGTATCGCCGGTTCTGGCAGACGAAGTACACAACCTCAAGACGAATCACCAAGCGGGCAGCGACGCCGCGTCAGCGCTGACCCGTCCGCCCGCGGAAGCCGAGGCCGTGTACTACGCTCGACCCCACGCCGGAAAACACACCGGTCACGCGTGACGATGCTTCAATCGCGGGGCGCGTTAACCTCGTGTGGCTCTGGGACGGCCCCTTTTGGGCGGGGGCGCCGCGTGCTTTGGCATCCGACCCGCGTCGTTGAGTGCTCGGCGCAGGATCATTTCGATCTGGCCGTTGAGGCTGCGGAATTCGTCGTTGGCCCAGCGAGTGAGGGCGTCGTGGATAGCAGGGTCGATCCGGAGCAGGACCTGTCGGCGGTCGCTCACGTGTAGAGCGTGCCGGTGTTGACCACGGGCGAGGGCGGTTGGTCCGCGCAGAGCACAACCATGAGGTTGCTGACCATGCTGGCAGTGCGCTCCTCGTCGAGTGCCACGATGCCAGTGTCGGTGAGTCGCTCTAGCGCCAGCTTGACCATCCCGACGGCGCCCTCCACGATGCGGGTGCGGGCGGCGATGACCGCGCCTGCCTGCTGACGGCGCAGCATGGCCTGCGCGATTTCTGGGGCGTAGGCCAGGTGGGATATGCGGACCTCGACAATTTCTACGCCGGCGATTTGGACGCGCTCGGCGAGCTCGTGGGCGAGGTCGGCAACGACTTGGTCGGTGGAGCCACGTAGCGAACTGCCGGCGCCGGTGGGGTCATCGTAGGGATGGCTGGTGGCAACGTGGCGCAGCGCCGACTCGGCTTGCATCGACACGAAGTCTTGGTAGCTGTCGACCGCATAGGTGGCTTTAGCCGTGTCGGCGACCTGCCAGACCACGATCGCAGCAATCTCTACCGGGCTCCCATCGGCGTCGTTGACCTTCAGACGTGCCGTCTCGAAGTTGCGCACCCGTAGGCTGACCCCGCGGCGCACGGTCAGCGGCGCCACCCACCAAAACCCCGGACGGCTCACGGTGCCGATGTAGTGCCCGAAGAACTGGATCACTGAGCTCTGCCCGGGCGGAACGATCACCAGCGAGGTGATGATTAAGCCAAGGATCACGATCGGCAGCCACAGCAGGGCAAGATTGTTGTTGGCCGCGAACACGATTCCGGCGATGCTCGCAGCAAGGACGAGCACACCGAACCAGCCGTTGAGGGCGCCGGCCGGACGCTGATGGATGTCGACCTGGGCTCCCTGATGTCCGACGACGTGGGCGTTGCTGGGTGATTCAGCGCTGTCCACGAGTACCGACCTCCTCGAAATATGATATAAAATAATATCATATTTTTGCGCTGCTGAACCGCACCAAAGGAGCAGTCGATTATGCAAGCTGAAAGCTACCCGGTTCGGGTCCGAGGTGACCTCGACCCCGCGTTGTCACGCTGGCAGTGGCTGGTCAAATGGATTCTGGCCGTCCCGCACTACGTCGTGCTGTTCTTCTTACATATCGCGGCCGTCGTGGTCTGGGTGATCGCGTTATTCGCGATCCTGATCACCGGCAGGTACCCGCGCGTATTGTTCGACTTCAGCCTCGGTGTCATGCGATGGCGCTGGCGGGTCGCCTTCTACGCGCTAACCGCACTCGGTACAGACAAGTACCCTCCGTTTAGCCTGCGGGCAAAAGCTTCGTACCCGGCCGACCTGCAGATCGACTACCCCGAGCGCTTGAGCCGGGGCTTGGTGCTGATCAAGTGGTGGCTACTACCCATCCCGCACTACCTGATACTCTTCGCCTTCTTCAGGGCCGGTTGGCACGCTTTCATGGTGAACCCCAACGACTTTGTCGCCTACGTCTTGCCGCCGCTGCTAGTGATCCTGCTGGTGATTGCCGTGGTGGGCTTGCTGTTCACCGGGCGCTACCTGAAGGGCTTGTACGACTTCGTGCTCGGCATCAACCGGTGGGGCATCCGGGTGCGTGCCTACGCGGGGCTGATGCGCGACGAGTACCCACCGTTTCGCCTCGACGTCGGGCCGCGTGAATCCGCGCCAGCGGCGGTACCCGAGCCTTCCTGAGGCGCGTGCGGTATCCGTGTTGCCGGACGGCTCCAAGCCAGGCAAGGCAACACCCTGGTATTTCACTCGTCAGGCGTAGTTGCCAGTCCGCCCGCGGAAGCCAAGGCCGAGTACCACGCTCGACCCCACGCCGGAAAGCACACCGGTCACACGTAACGAGGTGTGCATGAAACCGGGGATGCTTCACCATTCGCGCGCCTGCTTCACACAGGTAGCGGATGTGACCGCGCTCGTCGGTCATCGACTGAAACCGTCGAACGGGCTATGCCACCAGCTCGCTCGAGGAACGTGATCACCGGAGTTCCGCATTCGCCATCGGCAAACCGGGAAGCGAAACGTCCTTCATAGGTTTGATACAGCGGATTCTTAGGGCGCGCCGGAACGATGTGCTTGAGGATGTAAGGCGTGGGGACGGTAGCGCTCAGCCCAAATTCGCCCAAATTCCGGCGCGAGTCAGGGGACGGATATTGAATAACTTGATAGCTCCGGCTTTGCGGACCGAGTCTTCTGGACCAATCGCCGTTGCCGACGACTTCACCGAACACATTGCCGAGGGCGTTGCCGACGTTCTGATCAAGCCACGGCTGCGCGGATGGATCCACCTTTACTGCGCCGCCGCGGCCGCCATCGCGGGTGCGGCGCTGGTGGCGGTGTCGTGGGCGGCGGTATCCAAGCGGGCCGGGCACTCGACCCTGGCATACACCGCTGCGATCCTAGCGATGTTCGCCGTCAGCGCCATTTATCACCGCGTCAACTGGCAGTCGGCGACCACCAGGAAAAGGATGCGGCAGCTCGACCACTCAATGCCTGGACGGGCTTGTCATAGTGGCAGCAATAGCGATGCCACCCGGAGGAACCCTTCGATGTTGGAGCCAGTGCACGGGCCGCGCCGGCTCGAACGCGTACCGCACCACTCGACGCACACCGAACGCGATGTTCAGGCCGACCTTCAGTGGCCACCTCGTTCGGGGTACCGACGCGGAGCGCACCACCGTTGCTTATCCGGATGTTTCTCATTTTGAATCGTGCCGGCGACACCTGGGCGAAGGCGATGCCGCAACGGGTGTCGATCAGCGATGGCCGCCTGGGCATGCCCACGACCTGGCACACCCACGCCGCCTTCGTCGAGCGCGCATCTATCAGCGGAAAGCGTTGCACTCCAACTATTTTCCAGCCGACTCGTCGCTGCTCTCTGGGTCTTCTAAACTCTGCTTCGTAAGCACGGAGGCGGCAGCCAAAAATATTGGCGCCCGGCGCGGTGTCAACGCATCGAAAGGGCCGATAGATCACCGCCGAGAGATCGCCAATAGATCTCGCTGCGTCTGTCTTTGTTCAAACACGACGACGGTCACCACCCACCCCTGCGCAGAGGCCATCACCCATGAACGACATTACGAAACAAACGTTGAGCAAGGTACCAGCAGTCACCCTCGGATTTTGGGTCGTCAAGGTTTTGGCGACGACCCTCGGCGAGACGGGCGGTGATACCGTCACGATGACGCTGAACTGGGGCTATCTGGCGGGCGTGGCGCTTTTCGGCGGCGCCCTCGTGGCGCTAACTGCCGCGCAGGTCTTCGCAAATCGCTTCCATCCGATCCTTTACTGGATGACGATCGTCGCCTCCACGACTTTCGGCACGACCTTGGCCGACTTCGCCGACCGATCGCTCGGGATCGGCTACGCGGGTGGATCGCTTCTGCTGCTGTGTTGCCTATTGGCCACCCTGGGATTGTGGCATTGGTCGCAGGGAACAGTGTCGGTAAACACCGTTTCAACGCCGAAAGTTGAAGCGTTCTACTGGACCACAATCACCTTTTCGCAGACGCTAGGCACCGCCTTGGGCGATTGGCTCGCCGACACCGGCGGGCTTGGTTACGAAGGCGGTGCACTGGTCTTCACAGCGGGACTGGCCGGGGTGGTAGGCCTGTATTACTGGACAAGCATCTCGCGCGTCGCCCTTTTCTGGGTGGCCTTCATCCTGACCCGTCCTCTCGGCGCAACCGTTGGCGATTTCCTCGATAAGCCTGTCAACAACGGCGGCCTGAACCTGAGCCGCCCACTTGCTTCAGCGGTAATCGCGGCCGTAATCGTCGCGCTGCTGATCGTCCTGCCGCAGCGCCCGGGACGACACCCCGGCCCGAAGGAAGCGACTGCGGCGGTTGGCGCAGAACCAGGCGGCATCGACAATCCGCAGTCCACCCGAGACCTCCCCGACCAGGACGCTGCGAGGGGACACAGCAAGGCTTCGCAAGAGGATAGCTCCGGTAGCGATTCGCGGCCGGTCGATGGGTGACTTATGCCGTCGCGGCAAGCGGGCTGCTCCATCCATAGCGCCAGACGATCGTTGCCCAACAACTGATTACAGTGACGTGACCCGCCGAGGGGTCCGGGGTTTGGGAGGGTCTTTGACGCTCGCAGCTCGTGGGGCAGAAAGGGCACCGGAAGCGCGGCACGCCCGAGCAGGTGGTGCGCAAGTTGCAGGAGGCCGATCGGCTGTTGGCCGAGGGCGCTGACGGGGCCGAAGTGGCCCGCCAACTGGGGGTCTTGAAGCAAACGTATTAGCGGTGGCGCAATCAGTTCGGTGGGCTGAAGGCCCGCGACGCCAAACGGCCTTTAGACGGCGTATGTCAAGCGTGCAGCCATCAGATCAGCCGGCGTAGAATCGTGGCGACAACTATCGGGAGAACCATCACATGATCACGAAAGTGTTGGTCGGCGCCGCTATCGCGCTCGGTGCTGCTTTTGGGGTAGCCGCACCAGCCACCGCTGACCCTAACCCGTTCGGTACCCTCGGCTGTAGCTGCCAGGCGCCGGGCACGCAGGGCATCGGCCCGACCGTCACGGACCAGATAAATACTGGAATCCACCAGGGTCAATCTGATCTGCGAGCCGCCCTAGGCCAGCAGTAATCACCCCGCTGCTCCCTGTCCAACAGCTTGGACCGATGCGTGCTGGTGCAACGCCTTCTCGGCTTCCTGATGGACAGGCTTCAGGTCGAAGGTGACCTCTTTGACGGTTCCGGTGAACGCGTAGGGCGCTTTATCCTCGTAGTCGCGGTCAACGACTAGCCCGTTGTCGCGGCTGATGTCCATCCCCGCGTAGGACGTGAAAGCTAGCGGCACCGTTTTGGCCATCTCACCCTCACCGATGGGCCGATCGTTGGCCCACAATGTCACCCGACCACCCGAGCCGGGGACCGGCTGGTCGGATTCGAACAGCATCCGCACCGTCACATCGCCGGTGGGAATCGGCTCCGTGGATACCTGCCGGTAGGTCTGGACCCCCAGGTACGAATAGGTGTGGTCCAGGCGCCGCCCCTCATCGACCCACAGGGCGAAGCCGCCAATGAAATCAGCGTTGGCGACGATCACGCCCTGCGCGCCGCCGTCGGGGATGTGCAGCCGTGCCTCGATCGCGTAGGAGCGGCCGAAGATGCGCGGGACCATGCCACGCTGAATGTTTTGCACGTCGCCTTTGAAGGTGAACCGGGTGGTGGTGGGCAATGGCGGCAGGCTGCCGAACATTACCGCGAGCCCGCCCAGCAGCGGCAATACCCGGTTTCGTTCGGCTTCCTGCCACCACAGCTGGGTGAGCTCTGCGACCGTGTCGGGATGCTCGGCCGCCAGGTTCCTGCCCTGGGAGAAGTCGTCGGGTAGGTAGTACAGCTCCCAGACGTCCCCGTCGGGGTCGTACTTCCCGGGAGCGAACCGTTGCAGTGTCTCCGGTGAGAAGTCCCACGGCGCCTTGTCCAGTCGAGCACAAGCCCACCACCCGTCTTTGTAGATGGCACGGCTGCCGAACATCTCGAAGTACTGCACCGTGTGGCGCTCTTCGGCCGCCGGGTCATCAAAGGTGTGCAGGAAACTGGTTCCGTCCATGGGTTCCTGCTCGATGCCGTCGACATGGGTCGGCTCCGGTAAACCGATGGCCTCCAACACGGTTGGCACGACGTCGATGCAATGAGTGAACTGGCCACGAACCTTCGCGTCGGGCCGGATCCGGGCCGGCCAGGCAACCACCATCGGATCGCGGTCCCCGCCCAGATGACTGGCCATCTGCTTGCCCCACTGAAACGGAGTGTTGTTGGCGTGCGCCCAGGCCGAGGCGAAATGCGGCGCGGTGTGCTCGTTGCCGAGTGCGGAGATCCCGCCGTACTGCTCGATGAGC
This sequence comes from Mycobacterium sp., assembly GCA_035515675.1. Lineage (GTDB taxonomy): Bacteria > Actinomycetota > Actinomycetes > Mycobacteriales > Mycobacteriaceae > Mycobacterium. The sequence goes on along the minus strand of DATJBA010000378.1, from coordinate 5,875 downwards.
TGCAGTTGATGGTCGGCGTCGAGCAGCACACCGTTGAGGAACGTCATCTCGTTGAACGAGCCGGTGATCGTGCCTTCCATGCTGGCGCCGTTGTCGCCCCAGATGTAGAAGACCAGCGTGTTGTCGGACTCACCGAGATCCTCAATTGCGTCCAGCAACCGGCCGACATTCCAGTCCGCGTTTTCCGAGAACCCGGCGAACACCTCCATCTGCCGGGCATAGAGCTTCTTCTGTGTTTCCGACAGGCCGTCCCACGCCGGGAACAGATCTGGTCGCTCGGTCAGTTCGGTGTCGGGCGGAACGATCCCGAGTTGCTTCTGCCGTTCGAGTGTCTTGCGCCGGTAGACATCCCAACCCTCATCGAACTGACCCCGGTACTTGTCGGCCCATTCGGCGAACACGTGGTGCGGCGCGTGGGTGGCGCCGGTCGAGTAATACATCATCCACGGCTTCTCGGCGTCCTGGGCCCGCACACTGTGCAGCCACTCGACGGCTTTGTCGGTCAGGTCGTCGGGGAAGTAGTAAGGTCTGCCGGCCTGACCCTGCGGCACTCCGATGACGGAGTTGTCCTGGGTGATGATCGGGTCGTATTGTCCCGCAGCGCCGGACAGAAAACCCCAATAATGGTCGAATCCCCAACCCAGCGGCCAGTTGTCGAACGGCCCTGCCGCCCCCTGCACGCTGTCCGGGGTCAGATGCCACTTGCCGAAACCACCAGTCGCATAGCCGTTGTCGCGCAGGATGCGCGGCAACGCGGCGCAACTGCGCGGCTTGACCGATGAATAGCCGGGGAACGGGCCCGGGAACTCGCAGACCGAGCCGAAGCCCACCCGGTGATGATTGCGGCCCGTCAACAGCGCCGCACGGGTCGGCGAGCACACCGCGGTGACGTGGAAGCGGTTGTAGGTCAACCCATTCTGTGCCACTCGGGTAAGTGTGGGGGTGCGGATGGCGCCGCCGAAGGTATCTGGGCCGCCGAACCCGGCGTCGTCGATCAGCACGATCAGCACATTCGGTGCACTGTCGGGCGCCTTGGGCCCGGGAACGATGGTCCAGTCGCCGACTGACTCCGCCATCGTGCGACCGATCGTGCCGCCGAAGCTGCGTTGCGATAACGGCAGCCTGGTGCGGTCGGGGTTGAACTTACCCATCGCTTCTTCCAACGCTGCGCCCAAACTTCTCAACGTGGAATGACTCAGCTCCGCAACCGATTTCAACGAGGAGCCAGCCAATGCCTGCTCCACGGCCAGCCGGCCCTGGGGCGAGACGACGGCAATCATTACGCCGCTGCCCGCGGCCAGCGCCTGCCCGACCTTGTCGGCCAGTCCGCTTTTTATCCGATGGTCGGCGAAGGTGCCCGCCAACGCTCCGGCCGCGGCGCCGACTGCGGCCGAGGCCAGCAGCGCCGGCGAGAACAAGCCGACAGCCAGACCCGCCCCGGCGCCCCAGGCGGCGCCCCGCCGGCCCAGACGATTCCCGGTGTCGAGCAACACCGGCTTGTCCTCGGCGTCCTTTCCGACCAACACCGCCCCCCGCAGCGCAATGTGTTTGTGTTTGGTCCGATCGGCGAGGGTCTCAAAGTCGCGGCGAGCCGTTTCGAGGTCCTGATAGCCGGCGACGATGACCAGTGCATGTTCTTCGCTCATAACCAGACTCCGCTTAAGTGGACGACATGAGGGAGAATTCGTTCACAGCCCCGGGCGACGCCCAATTCCCCGCCCGCCGAATCACGTCCACCATCACCCGATTCATCACTGCGGCAGTGGAGGCCTACTGCCCGGGGGATCAAAGCAAGATAGCTTCCATCATGGCTAATCCCGCGCCGGGATCGAATGAGCCGATGCACCGTGTCGCCGCGTAAACGCACAACGCGGTCAACTCGGGAAGCGATCTGCGGGAGCCGCCGCCGGCATTGGACATGATCAACATGGCGTCGGCGTGGCAGGAACCGACGGGCAGCACTGTGGTGCGGCCGCCGCACTTGATGGGCAGCGTCGTTTTCGGGGCGGGCCGCTACGGGGATGACCGGTCGGACCGTGACGCGCATGGCGCGGTGCTCGCCTCGCTGATCGGAGCGGTTCCCTCGGGAGAGGTCACCTCGCCGAACCCGCCGCAGATTCCGGCACCACCGCCGCAGGCGGCGCAGATCCGGACACCACCCAGGCCGATCGCGGCACCGCCTCCACCAAAACAGCCACCGCCTCCACCAAAACAGCCGCCGCCTCCTGCTGTTGGTCCTCCGGGGGGCGCTGCCGGCAGTGGCGCCAGTGGTAGCAACGGCGGTGGCGGCATGGTAGCAACGGCGGTGGCGGCAACGGCGGCAACGGCGGTGGCGGTCCGGCGGAGCCGTCGCCGACGCCACCCATGCCGCCAGGCCTTGTCAGGCTCGCACCGTGAGACAGGAACCGAGCCGTCGGCTTGCCGCCAAAGCCTGCCGCTGATCGCTTCGCGACGATCGGATCCGGTGCGTCGTACAAGCCTTGCTGCAGTCGCTCACGTCGCCGTTCTCTTGGAGGCACTGTGGTCACAGTAGAGGCGGATGTCGATCGAGTCGAGCGCAGGTTGGGGCGGGCGAGCTGAGCCGCCAGGCCGCGGTCGCCGAGCGAGTTGACGAACCCCGGGGGTGTACGTAGGCCACAGCCAGGTCGCTCGCGCCGTCGGCGTGGGCCAAGCCGCTAAGGTCCGCATACCGCCGGAATCGACTCGGTATTCGCGGATGTTGTCCATGAACAGCATGGCGCCGATGCTGGTGATGGTCGGCAGTACCATGCAGAACCCGGACACCCAGTATGGCCAGCCTCCTTGCGGCGGAATGCCTGGCAACCACACGGGAATGCCGCTTGCTGTTCGAGTTCCCGTCCGCCGAGTAGTCGCACCGGGCGGATGCTCGAATGCGGTGCGGAAAACGACCCGGATCGTCTGCGTGAGGCAACGAACTGAGATCATGTAGACCTTCTCGATGGGTACTCCAATTCTCGTGCCGTTTGATCGCTTTAAGATGCAATGTTTGCTGGGGGAGAATGGCCGAGGCATGCCCGATCCTGAGACGGTCGATGGCGGAAGTGTAAAAGTCGATGCCGGAAAGGATGACAGCGAATGGAGCAGGGAAAGGCGGCTGCTGATCCGGTGCGGGTGTCTCGATCGGTGACCGTGTTTTTCGACGATCCACGGGAGCGACTCTGACAACCTGCCAACCTCTCGTAATCGCATCGACACTGTGCATTGCCATGCGCGCAATCCGCTATAGGGTTGAGTGGACCGGTGGCGCCGACCGGTGCGCTGCCCCAGCCGCGGAGGGCTGAATCGTGTACGCGCGCTCCACCACTATCGAGGGACAACCGTCCTCGATCGGCGCGGGCATTGATTATGTTCGCGATGTCGTCATGCCTGCACTCCGACAGATGGATAGCTGTATCGGGCTGTCGCTGTTGGTCGACCGCGGGTCCGGCCGGTGCATAGCGACCAGCTCCTGGGAGACCTACAAGGCGATGCACGCGAGCGGCGAGCAAGTACTGCCGCTACAGCGACGGGCGGCCGAGATATTCGGCGGCAGCGTGACGGTCGACAGGTGGAAGATCGCGGTCCTGCACCGTGATCACCGCGCCAGTGCGGGTGCCTGCGTTCGAGCTACCTGGTTCAATGTGCGGCCCGATCGGCTCGGCCGAGCCATTCAGTTCTACCGGGAGTCGACGCTGCCCGCGATCCAGGAGCTCGAGGGGTTCTGCAGCATCAGCCTGATGATTGACCGCACATCCGGGCGTGCCGTGTCGTCCTCGAGTTTCGACAGCCTTGAGGCGATGGAGCGGAACGGCGATCAGGCACGGTCGCACCTAACCACTCTGCTTCACGACCTCGGCGCCGAGCAGCACGACGGCGAATTCGAGCTGGCGATCGCCTGTCTGCGGGTACCCGAGTTGGTCTGAGCGGAGGGGCGCGCGGTTAAAGCGGCAACACCACCGCGAGCACGCCCGACGGCCATCTCCCTCCAAGTGAGACAACAACTAATCGGCCTCGGTTGTCTAGATTCGAGAAACGTAAGCCGCTGGACGGCCAGCGGTTCAGAGCAACCGGAGACCCGGTGATATCTCGCGATTAGGGCCGACCAGCACCATGTTGCGGCCACTGGCGGTGGGTACCTCCAAGTAGGGGACCTCGGATACAAAGTCCGCGACCTGCCGCGGTGAAGATTGACCACCGCCAGCACCAAGCGGTCCTTCAGCTCGCCGACGGTACATAGGTCGGTGATCTGGGCGCTGGACCAGTGTACTCCCAACTCGCCGAAGTCGACCCACGGTTTGTGCGCAGGGTTGCGGGCCCGCGGGAACTAATCGACCCCGATCATCCGCCCCACCCAGATATCGATGTCCAAGAACGCTTCGATGGTAGTGCCGTCCGGCACCTGTCTCCTTCAGTAGTCGGCCAAATACGTTCAGGGTCAGGTTATTTAGCGAGGAGGGGGATGTGGTCGACCTACGGCTGGAGGATGTCGGCGACGTAGGTACCGTGCCCTTCGCTGACCAGGACGTCCTCGCCGAAGATCAGCATTTCGTTGACCAGCGCGCCGGTTTGATTGCGGTAGTTGATGACGATGGCCCTGACGCCGACGTACACGCCGATCAGCTCGAACTGTGGATTCACGTATCGGTTGTATACGGATAGCGTTGGGGTCCAAATCGATTGGGATAGAGCCGAATTCCGGTCAGTACAGTTTCGGGTACAGTTTCCGGTATGGATGCACAGCCCTACTGGACGGCCTCGCAATGAGCGAGCACGTCCACGGCTGGGTGGCGGTGGCGGCGTGCGGTGCCAGGAATACGAAGATGATCCAGGTGCAGATGATCCAGGCGCAGATGAGGCCGGCCAACGGTCGTTGCTTCCGGCGCGGCGGGATTATGGGCCTGGTTGCCCTCGCGGTCTAAGGGATCTGCCAGGCCGGCATCCAGCGCCGCGACGCCCACCTCGAACGCCAGGCCCGAATCGACGGCCTCCGCGACCGATGCATCCAGCAAGACCAGCTGGTACGGCAGGGCGACCCAGCCGGAACCTACGGGCTCTACACACCGGCCGCCGCCCAGGACTGGGAGTCGAACTGACCGAGCTACCCACCATCCACGTGGACTATTACCGCGAGCCGAACCAGCCGTGAGGCTTACGGGGCCGGGGATCGCGATCGTCCCGGAACCGCTGACGGTAATCGTCCAAGCTCGCATGCACTGCGCTGGGCGCGCCGCTGTGCCAGGTGCCGCTGCGCAGCCTGATGGCTGGGTGTGGTCGGCGAGGGCGGCGCCGGGGCGGCGGGCGATCACGATGTTGGACTGGCAGGTGCGGGGTGTTGCGCCGGTTGGCTGCGGTCGGGTTTCGCGGCGGCTTCGGCGCGGCGCCACAGATCGGTGAGCTCGTCGCGGATTCCGGTGAACCGTTGGGCCAGTTAGGCTCGGTCGGCGCCGGACCCGTCTAGCTGCTGCATCCGCATCCCGCAGGTTTCGAAGGCCCGCCGGTAGGCATCGTCGAGGACCGCGCGGGTGGGGAGTGAACGCACCATGACCGCCCGCAAGCTGCACCCCCCACTGGAAGTCGTCCCCGACCCGGACCACACCGATGCCGTGCCCCAGGGTGACGACGAATGGCGCACACAGACGGTCATCGACGAGTATCCCCGAGCACCAGCTCGTGGGCTCCCTGATGTGGCTGAGCGCCGAAGAGGCCCGGCCGCTGCTGGACCTGGTGCCCGACACCAGGACTCCTGACATAGCTCATTAATTGGTGTGCGGTCGTGGGTGGGATTTGACGCTGTAGCGCAGGGTGAGTGTGGTGCCGGGGTAGATGGTGTCGGTGGTGTTGAGGCCTTGGCAGAGTTCGGCGATGGCGGCGGTCT
>DATJBA010000377.1:0-11637 GCA_035515675.1 Mycobacterium sp. | reverse complement strand
CCCACCGTGGGTGGGGTCGCCGAGGCGGGCGAGGTGGATCGCCGCATTCAAATCCCGATCAATGCGCGGGCATCCGTTGCGGCAACGATAAATGCGATCACGTAGCATCGGAGGGGCCACACCGGCGCGCGGCTTGCCGCTGGGCGGCCCGCAACCGCGACTGCACCCGCCTCAACGGATTGGGTGCCGCGACCCGCGCCACCTCGGCCCCCTCGGGGCCGGCAACCACCAGCAGGTCTTTAACCCCGACATCGGCACCCACCACCGGATGCTTGCATCGGCGGGCATGCGCGGGACGCGTCTTGCCCGCCACGATCACCTGGAATGCGCAGCACCCGCGCCCCCCGGTGAAACTGACCGTCGCCGACAGAATCCGCGCTGATCCAGGTTGGCCTTCACCGCCGCCAACATCGTGTCGAAGGCAAAATTGCGCGCCCCCGCATGCGAGCGCAACGCCCGCTCCTGCGCCGGGGTCGGGTCCAGCGCAAACCGATACGCCTGCGCCGTCCAGCCCTCCGGGACCTCAAACCGCGCCATCACCACACCCCGACCTCCGGCGGTGAGGTGGCGGATTCGCGGTGCAGAACCAAACCATCCCAGACCACACCGACAAACCTCGCCGACAGGCACTCACCAACGCTCACCAACACCGGCGATCACGCACATTTCGCGCCCACCAGCTCAAAACCCCTCGTCGCCGTCGCTAGGCGGGCGCCGGAAGGCGGACCGACCCTGCTCGATGAGCTGGTGAACGCCGACACCCTCGCCGAGATCTGCCTGACGCTGCCCCAAACTCGCAGCGGGCCAGCCGGTGGGCCATCGATTGCAGCCGTCGCGACTTCTCCGCGCCGGTCGCGATGCGCCTCGAGCACGTGTTGGTTTACGACGACTAGTGTTCTTGAAGCGTCGCCGCTGATCACGACTGCGCTGCCGCGCGGCGGCAGCGCCGCAGTTATCCCCGCGGATAACCGCGGCGGACTGTCCGGTCGAGAATGCCCAGAGTCGCCCGCAAGGCGCCCTCAGACAGAACCGGGAAAATCCCGGCATCCCGCCACTTCGGGTCGATGTTCGACCAGTCATAGAACGAGGTCACCACGGTGGCCGCGCCGTCGTCGGTCGGCCGGAGCTGGTAGCCGTAGACGTGGCCGATCGGTGGGCGGATCTGGCCCAGAACCGTCCATGAGATAAGCCGATCCTGTTCGAACTCCTTGATGCTGACAGTGACGTCATATTTGCCCAGTTGGGGAAAGTCATTTAGTGACTCGCGGTCCATGTGGACCACGAAACTGTCACCAGCGGCCTTTACTGGATCGCCTTCGGCGTCCTGGAGCATTCCCGATGAGTCGATTGCGACATGGCCCTGCGGGTCGCACAGCACCGCGAAGATATCGGCCGCCGGTGCCGCAATTGTGCGCTGGGTCTCGATGCGTTCGGTCATGAGTCCTCGCAGCCAGCCTTAATAGGTCGTGGCTTACTCTACGACGATCGAGTCGGCTGACGTCAGTACCGTCGCACGACTCCGCCGCGCGCCGAGTACGGCACTTATCGACCAATTGCTGGACGAGCGCTCGGCATGCAGCGAGTGAAGCTACTTCCTATGATGAGACCAGGTTGAGACTTTCATCGAATTGCCTGCGCGGCATCACCTTCAGTCCATCGTCGTCCACTTCCCGCGGGCACACAGAGGAGGACCATCGGCACTTGAGCAATTCAAACGATGAGAACGACTACCGTAATCTGGCGGTGAACCGATTGCGGCCCAGCGAACTTCATTGGGCGCTAAACCACGACGCCGTGCATGGGATCGCGTACGCGTTCAAGAACCCGGTCGCCGTCGCCGAAGCCAGTGACAATCCGGAAGACGATAGAAAGACGTACCTCGTACGGGTCAAGCGCGATGACTTAGCCAAGGCGCTGGGAAAGATCAACGAATGGATTATAGAAAATCCCGGCCCGGCTGGGATGCACGCTTACGGCTTCGTCAGGGCGCTGTCAAGGGAGGTGCTCGACGAGCGCAAAACCGGTGACGAGGAACGCCACTAATCCGCTCACCGGCTGCCCGATGAGAACGGGTGCGCAGCGCACCGGCGGCATGGTCAAGAATCCGGCGGACCGCTATACGACCTGCGGTGATCTGTCAGCCGCCTACGCAGCGTTGGCCGCCCGATCAGGATCGTGCCACCGACATTTTGCGGCGCAGCCAGGCGGGCAAAGGCTGTTCGTAGAGACTGGATACGGCAGCACACAACGCGGGCCGTATCTTCCACAACTGCTGCTGTCGATTGCGGTCGAATGCTGCGCAGCGACGGTCGGCACGTGATCCTTTGGCATGCAGCGAGATAGGTTGTGTCATCAGATTTCAGCTGCTGGACATCGTGCCGCACATCGAAAACCCGGTCACCGGTCGGCTCGCGAGTCCCGCCGGCCGGTACGCCCAAGCCGTAGCGGCTGCGCGCCGCGCCGATGGACTCGGATTCGACGCGGTGGCCGTCGGCGAGCGGCGTGCTGGGCCGTTCCTGTTCCTCCGGACTGACCGTCGTACTGGGCGCGATCGCGGCCACTACGACGAGGGTGCGCATCCAGACCGGAGTGTGTGTGCTGTCGATCCTTGACCCGGTTCGAGTCGCCGAGGACTATGCCACCATCGACCAGCTCTCCCGAGGCCGCCTCGAGCTGGTCATCGGCAAGGGAAACGAGGTCCGCCAGCTGCCACTGTTCGGCGTCGAACAGGGCCAGCAGTGGGAGCTGCTCGCCGAAAAGTACGAACTGCTGCGTCGGCTCTGGCGCGAGGAAAACGTCACCTGGGCGGGAGGTTTTCGCCCACCGCTGCGCGACGCCACCACCTTGCCGCGGCCGTTCGCCGGCGCGCCGCGCGTCTGGCATGGGTCCGCGACCACCCGAACATCGGCGGCGTTGGCCCGCGAAATAGGGTGACCCGCTGTTCAGCGCCAACGCCATTCAACCGCGCGACAACTATCGGGTGCTCATCGAGCACTACCGCGCCGAATACGAACGCCACGGTTACGGTCCCCGGCACGCCTACGTCGGGGCCGGATCCGGATTTCTTTACCTGGCTGACACCACTCAGCAGGCCAAGCAGTATTACGGGCCCGTGTACGAGCGCATGGTCGCGTTCTTCAATAGACCCGGCAATCACACTCCGGGCAATGAGATGACGTTCCGCGATATCGATCACGCCATCGCCGAAGGACCGGCACTAGTGGGAAGCCCGCAGCAAATCATCGACAAGATCGGCTACTTCCACGAGGGCTTCGGACACGACCTGCAGGCCTTCAGCTTACCGACGGTGCTCCCCCATGAGCAGCAACTTGAGATGCTCGAACGTTTCGCCACTGAAGTGGTTCCAGTCATCCGCAAACAGGCACCCACCACGCTGTGGACCGACACGACCCCTACGGCGGCCGCCCTGCCTTCGCCGGGCGACGCGCCCAGGACTTGCTGTCGATGCGTCCGCCAGGGGCCTGACCGGACAGCTCGGTCGTCGGGCGACCAAAGACGTCCGCGCTGCGGCACAAGATTTCGCCAAGCTTTCTTTGAGGATCCGTATAGGCCAATCCCCGAGCCTTTCCTCGAGACACCAATACGCCGCTGTGGCACCTCGTGCAAGGGACACCCATGACCAACACCTTGAGGAGCAAGGTCATCGCGGCCGCGCCGGACCGACTGGAACCAGCCTGGCAAGCGTAACTACCCAGACCACTTCGTGGTTGTCACCGGCATCGACACCAAAGCCGGTGTGGTGCACCTCAACGACAGCGGCATCAAGACCGGCCGCGACGAGCGGGTTCCCATCACCACCTTCGAGCAGGCGTGGGCCGCAGGCCACAACTCGGCAGTCGTGACCAAGTGACAGCAGGCCGGGCGACGGCGGAATCGTCGCGACAACATGTCATCGAAGGTTGCAACGACGCGATAGATTAAGGAATCCAATGATGCACACACACGCGCTCGGCAGCTTCAAGGTGCGGGCCTGCCGTCACGGGTCCGGTTCGCAGTTGTGGACCCACGCAGCGCGACGGACGGTCGCTGCCCTGCTCGCGATCGGGGCCGTTCTGTTCGGTGGCTCAGCAGTCGCCCATGCTGACCCGGTGACGTTCTTCGACAACTGGACCGGCCATGACCGCAGCATGCGGCTGTCCCAGGACGGCACCGGAACACTCACACTGGGCGATGGGGCGCTCAACACCGATCAATGGGCGGTGACTTGGAAGAAGAATCCCAGCGACAGCATCACGATCACGCTGGCGACGCTGAAATCGCGGAGCGGACCCGGGATGGGCAATGTAGGCGACCAATACATCGCCACAATCCAGCCCGATTCGGCGGGCAATCAACTGCTGTACATGCATCGAATCGATCCTCAGGGACAAGTCTTCACGTTCTGCACACCAGCGGAGATGAGTGCTCCGGACTCCCCGTGTGGTGCATGAGGGTCGGCGATTTGCCCGACACCGCCACCGACGGCCTTCGCGAGGCAATATCCTCAACGAAGGTCGGTACGATGGTCGCGAGGTCCGCGCTCGCTTCCGTTTTCGGCACTGTCCAAGGCTCGTTGTCAGGCCTGGGCGTTCGCTCGCCCCCGGCGAACGAGCAGAATCGTCTTGACGATCAGAAACGCAACGGCGACACCCATCAGCAGTGTCGACAGCGCGTAGGCACCGTACTCAGCCCCGCGGTTATAGCGGTCGTTGACCAGCAGCGTGAGCGTTTGCGACTCCCCCGGCGGATTGGACGACACCATGACGACCGCGCCGAATTCGCCGAGGGTGCGCGCGGTGGTCAGCACGGTGCCGTAGATCAATCCCCACCGGATGGATGGCAGCGTGATCCACCAAAACGTTTACCACGAGCCCGAACCCAGGGTTGCCGCCGCTTGTTCCTGCTCGGTCCCCACCTCTAGCAGCACCGGTTGGACCTCGCGCACCACGAAGGGCAAGGTGACGAAGACGCTGGCCAGCACGATGCCGGGCAGGCCGAAGATGATCTTGAACCCGAGGTTGTTCTCGACAAAGCCCAGTGCGCCGGCCGATCCCCACAGCACGATCAGCGCCACGCCGACGATGACGGGCGAGACGGCGAACGGCAAGTCGACGATGGCCTGCGGCACACCCTTACCGCGGAACCGGTTGCGCGCGAGCAGCAGTGACGTGGCAACACCGAAGACCACGTTCAACGGCACCACGATGGCAGCCACCAGCAGCGACAAGTTCAGCGCCGATATCGCCGCCGGGGTACTGACCCAGGAATAAAACTGAGCAAGGCCAGGCCGGAATGTCCGCCACAGGATCACCGTCACCGGAACGATCAGCATCACGCCGACATAGGCCAACACCGCATATCGGGTGAGGTAGCGAACCCAGAGTGACGACGTCATGCGGCCGCCTTCTCCTCGCGTTTGGCCGCGCGCCCACCTACGATCCGCAATAAGACAAGCACAGTGAACGAGATCGACAACAGCACAATGGATATCGCAGCGGCACCGGTGCGGTCGTCGTTCTCGATCAAAGCGCGTATCCACTGCGACGACACTTCAGTCTTGCCCGGTACAGCGCCACCGATCGTCACCACCGAGCCGAACTCGCCGATGCACCGCGAGAAGGCCAGCCCCGTACCGGTTAACAACGACGGCGTCAGCGACGGCAGCACGACCGTGGTGAAGATCTTTGGGCCGGTAGCACCCAGCGACGCCGCCGCCTCTTCGACTTCCCGATCGATTTCCAGCAGCACCGACTGCACGGCACGCACCACCAAGGGCAACGTGACGAACGCCAGCGCCATCGCCACCCCGGGAGGAGTGTGCTGCAGATGAATGTGCACCGGGCTGTTCTTGCCGTACAGCGCCAGCATCACCAGGCTGGTCACGATGGTCGGCAGCGCGAACGGCAGATCGATCACCGCGTCGACCAGTCCTTTGCCGACGAAATCGTCGCGCACCAGCACCCAGGCGGTCACCAGGCCGAACACCATGTCGAGGACCGTGACCACAGCCGAAATGATCAGCGTCACCCGGAACGACTCCACCGCGGCATGCGAGGTGACCGCCAGCCAGAAGGCCTGCCAGCCGCCGCCACCGGCCTGCCAGGCGATGGCGGCAAGCGGCAGCAGCACGATCACCGACAGCCACAGCGTCGTCACACCGACCCGAAGTGACGTGATACCCGGCCTGCTGGTCGCGCGCGCTTGCCGGCGGCTCCGGAAGTTGACTGCCGGGCTGGGCGAGCTCGGGGCGGATCGCCTCCGGACCCGGAATAATCGCGGCCGTCATCCGGTCGCCTGCATGTAGACCTGGTGATGCTGCCGGTGTTCTTGTCGAACAGTTGCGGATCCGCTGTGCTCCAGCCACCGAGGTCGGCGATCGTCCACAGTTTTACCGGCACGGGATACTGGTCCCGGAAATCGGTGGCGACGGCCGGATCGACCGGTCGGAAACCGGCTTGCGCCCATAGCTTCTGCGCTGCGGCGGTGTATTGGAGGTTCTTGAAGGCGGTCGCGACATCCAGGTGCGGGCTGGTGCTCACCACCGCCACCGGATTCTCGATCTTGAAGGTCCGCGGCGGGATGACGTGTTCGACGGATTTGCCTTGCCGCTCAGCAGCGATGGCCTCGTTCTCGTAGCTGATCAGCACGTCGCCGCTGCCTTCAACGAAGACAGCGGTGGCAACCCGCCCCGATCCGGGACGCAGCTTGACGTGTTCGTGCACCAAGTTGCTGATGAAATCGATACCCGCTCGGCTGTCGCGGCCGCCTCCGCTTTTGGCGGCAGACGGGGCGAGCAGATTCCACTTGGCCGAGCCCGAACTCAGCGGGCTGGGCGTGATGACCTCAACGCCAGGCCGCAGCAGGTCATCCCAATCCCTGATGTTCTTCGGATTGCCTTTACGCACCATCAATGTCACCACCGACCCGAATGGGATGCCCTTGGTCGCTTCTTTGTCCCAATCCGCGGAAACCTTGCCGGCCTTCACCAATCGCGTGATGTCGGGCTCGGCCGAGAAGTTCACGATATCGGCCGGTTTCCCCTCGACGACGCCGCGTGACTGGTCGGCAGACGCGCCGTATGAAGTGATCAGCTGCACGCCCTTGCCCCGCTCGGAGGCATTAAACGCCGGAATCACCTTGCTCCAGCCGGGTTCTGGGACCGAATAGGCAACCAGGGTGATCTTCGTGTTCACATTGGCCAATCCGCCGCCACCCACGGCGTCGCTGGCGCCACCCTGACATGCCGCAACGACACCGACGGCCAGGGTGAGCGCGACGATCTGCCGCAAGCGCAATGCGCTCCCGATGTCGTTAAGCATTGGTGGCGTTCCAGTACGGGACTTAGGTATGTCGGTCCCGTTGCTACGGAAAGGCACCCAGAACTTCAGGAGATTTCGCCAATTCCTCACCAGACCGCGCACGGGCTTATGAGTCAGCGACAACAAAGCACGAAGACAGAGCGCCCCGAAACGCCGGCTGCCACGTGCATGGCGCGAAGCCTAACAGGGCGCATGCGCCTCCGCGTGTTAGCTGTAACGCGCCGGGCACCCGGACGCAAACGCCAAGATCCGTGTATTTCTCTCACGTCCGACGAAACCACCTGTCTCATCGACGGCGGTGACCTGGGCGGGCATCAGGCTTTGCCTCTTCTTAGCGCGCCGCCGTAAAAGTCACGGTGATGGAAAACACGCGAGGCGCGGCGCACCCCGTTCCCCCGGCGGCGCCGGGGGAACGGCCACCATGCCCGGCTTAACGGAGGAACCTGCAGGCGCGCGATGCGCAAGGCGCCAATGATCAGCACCGCCGCAAGCGGCAACTCCCCCAGCCCGGCGGTTAGAACCGACACAGCGAAGTCGCCACGCTTGGCGGTGAGCACGTCGAACCAGGCGTCGCACACGAGCAGAACTCCCGTCGTGAACGCGAACAGCGTCAGCAAGTGGTGATGGGTGAAGCCGAGCACGGCAGTGGCAATCATGAAGGCCAGCAGCAAGACATCGAAGCCGACCCAGGTCGCCTGCCAATGCTGGGCGGTGTAGCTCTGTGGCAGGGTCAACCCCAGATAGATAGTCCACGGGATCAACGCGATCGCGGCGCAAAGCGCCAGCCACTCCCGGATCTGGCGGATCTGGACCAAACGCCGTGACCGCATCACTGACTACTTCCGACCATTTCATGAGCGTCGGCGGCACGAACACGTCCACGGCCGTCACCGACCCCGCCACCTACATGCCTGCTTAGCATCGACGCCACCAGCACACCGATTGCCTGAGAGACCACCAACGCGACAGGGCGCAGCAGCGGTCGCACCATGGCGATGATCGTAGTAAATCGGGACCGTCGGCGACTCGGATGCGGGCACACCGGGCGCCTGGACGCTGCGGCAACCTCACTCGAGCAAAGGCCGCACAGGGACGAACTTCGTCGGGTTCCGCGACACAGCAGCCGACAGCTGTTTAAGGCAGGCGGACGGATCGGAGTGTTCAAGGTCGATTTCGGCGAAGGTGTCTCCGGTGACCCGCACAGTGATCAAGCATGGCCGGATCGGTTGACCGCTGTCCGGGTCCAACGCTTCGACAACACCATCGAAAACCACAACATCGACCTGGCACTCGCTGTCGAATTCGAAGATGGCCGCAAGAGACAGCAGCGTGAGTTGCGCAATAGTACTGGTGTACAACGCTTTTACTTGCGATGCCGGTCGCGCCGTCTCAACAACAGTCTCCCGACTCTTGACGTAACGGTATGACTTGGCCTTCGGGACGACATCAACCGTGGGCAATTCATACTCGACGACCAACTGGCGCTTATCCGGAGAATACGCAACCTTGGCCTTTGGATTGACACAGCGCGGCAACGGTAGTGCCGTCAGGACCGATTCGACGTGGGCCGCGATCCCGGCCGGATCGCCAGCGCGGTAGCTGGCGGTCAGATCAGACTCCGAGACGTCCGGCAGGTTTTGTAGTCCATCTCGGAGCAGATCGGCAAGCGCATTTACTTGGGATTCGATTTTCGCGTTCTGGACGTCCACCTGGGCCGCCACGCTATCGAGGTTGTAGATTTCGCTGTCTAGGACAACGCCTTTGGGCCATTTGCTTTGTTGCCATTCACGTCGGCAGGCTATCTCGGCAGCCCTTGCTCTCGCTTCAGCGGCCTTTACGGTTTCGTAGAGCGCCTTGGTTGTTTCGAGTTCTTTCAGGCGCAGCCGTTCACGTTCGGGGTGCCGCCGGCGCGCTAACTGATACTCGTAGCGAGCCTGCGCCAGCTGCCGCGGGGCATCGGGTAATCGATCGTATCGTGGTGCGTGTACGAAGTCGGCGAGCTGGGGTGGAGGCTCGGAGATCTCAAGGTATCGAATCCTCATTGCGCAAACTTCGGAGTCCCGGCGGGCGTTAGCAACGATGTAGTAGGTCTGCAGCATTCTGCAAGCCGACTCCCAATTCGTGACGTTCACCGTCCTCCGCGAACTGCGCCAGAGGTTCCACAGCACTTGGTACGCCTCGAGTTCTGCTGCCCGTCGGCCGCGGCCAAATGACCCCATGTGTCTCCCCTGACCGGGTGAAGTCCATCCCCTCAAAACTTAACGCGCCACTGCCGGGTGCGGCTTCTCGGGCAGGCGCGCTGGCTGGCTGATGCAGGACCACGACGGGACGCGCCAATATCAGCCACGGTCAGGGCGCGACTCCTCAGGAGTCCAGGCCGGGCGGCTGGCCGGGCTGACCGGGAAATAGACAGTCGACGAAAGCCGCGGCCGTGGGTTGTGGTTCGTGGTTGGCCAGACCGGGTCGCTCGTTGGCTTCAATGAAGGCGTAGTCGGCGCCGGTGACGTCGGGCACGAGTAGGTCGCCCGTCACCGGGATACCGATCGCCTCAGCCGCCGCCACCGCAACCCGGCAGAGCGCCGTCTGCTCTCGGCCGCAATCAAGTCCCGCACGCTGTGGTCGCCCGTGCCAATGACCCCAGGGGGCATCCGCAGCGCCGCGGCAACTAGCCGGCCGTCGATCACCACCAAGCGAAGGTCGTCGCCTGCCACCCGCTGCGCGATCAGCACCTCCGGGCATTGCTCCCGCGCCCGTGTCAGGCCGGCGGCAAGCTCGTCGGGACCGTTGTCGGCGGCAACGCCCACGGTGACGCCTTTGCCCTGCTCTCCGCGAGTCGGTTTGACGACGACCTCCCCGACCTCGGTCAGGAAGCCGTAGTCGCCTTCGTCGAAGGTGGCTTGGCGGGCACGGGGCACCGTTATGCCCGCCTCCGCGACAAGGCACCGTGTCAAACGCTTGTCGTCGCAACGGCACATAGCGATAGCCGAGGTGTACTCGGACAGCGATTCACGGGGCGAGGCCGCAAGCCCTCGATCCCGGATGCCACGATCGAAAAGATCGCGACGCTGACCCGGGAGTGCCGCCCGCAGGGCCAGACGCATTGGAGCACAAGGACGATGGCCGGGTCGCCGGCGTGTCGAAGAGCAGCGTGCAGCGGGTATGGAAGGAGTTGGGCCTCAAACCGCACCGAGTCGACACGATCCAGCCATGACGCCCTGCTAGCGCTCGTCAAAGCCGAACACATCGCCCGCGAAGAACTCGCCGAATCACCCCGCGTTGCCGAACTCATCGACGCCATCGAATCGCTGAACAAACGCACCCGCCTACCCGGCCTGCGAGAACTCCGCCGACGCCTCTACGGCTAAGTGCTCAACGCCGCCATCCTCCGACCGGGGCCAGTACCTGGCCACATCGGACAACGCTGCCAACCGTCAACGCCATGGCCGCTCCCGTCCGCTAGGTGCTCCCGTCCGCCGCCACGGACCCAGCCAGCCGCGATGCCTCGCTGACCAGCCCAAACAGGATTAGCACATCGACGTGTTAGAACTCCTTACTGCTATCGAGTTCTGCGCGGGCGGCCGGTAGGAACCAAAGTCCCATCGGCAGGGGGCCATTTGTCGCCGTGACCGGGCAGCCATGTTCAGCGGCGGAGTGACGGCCGGTCAGGCACCATAGCCATAGATATCCAAGAGTCGGAGTCTTGTCGCATCAAGGCTATGGGCCAAAATTGTAGCGATTCGATACATCACCTCGTACCCGAGCTTGTAATCCTCTTTGCATTTAGCACGCAGCCACGCGCCATCCAGGGCGATCGCGTGGGTCGTCTTCACCGCGCGCCCATCGAATCGATAGCGATGCGGTGGTATCAACCACGAATATGCGACGATGTCACCGTCTTCCAGCGTTTGAATCGTCAAACTGCCGCGGCCGGGAGCGAACATCTCGAGCGCGATACTTCCTTGGCGAATGAGATAGAAGTTGTCTGCTTGGTCACCTTCGCGGAAGACAAGGTCGCCCGCGTTAAAGCGGACGTCCGACGCCCTCTCGCTTGCCAATTGAACATAACGCGGATCCAAGTCACTAAAGAGTGGATGCTCCTCCAGAATGTCTTCGAGGGTACTCATGTCGCGTTCCTTATCCATGCCGAGTAGCTTACAACCCCTGGCGGTCCCGGAAGGGTGCTTAGCCGTTGCCTTCTGGTGAGCAATTGTGAGTCTCATCAGGCGGGCAACCCCGTGGCGGGGTTGTTCGGCAGGCTTGTGCCTGCTTTCCTTCCGCGCTTCATAGCCACCTGCCGGGCGAGGCCCGGTGTTACGGT
>DATJBA010000376.1:0-2103 GCA_035515675.1 Mycobacterium sp. | reverse complement strand
ACGAGGTCGCCATCGGCGCGCTGCCGCTGGTGATGAGCCCCGCCGCCGGAGTGCATTCCGTTGTCGTCGACGCAGATTGGCCGCTGCTGGCCGCCGCGTACCGGACCCGCGGATCACTTCACATCGTCGACGACCTACTGCAGGGATCTTCCGATGCGTCGCTGATCCCAGCGCGGGATTGGTCGCATCTGTCGGCGGTGGAGGTTCGCGACGAGTTCGAATCCGGGCTACGGAGCATCGTCGCCCGCGAGCTGCGGATTCCGGAGTCGGATCTAGAAGTCGACCGGCCGCTTGCCGAACTGGGACTCAATTCCCTCATGGCAATGGCGATTCGGCGCGAAGCTGAGTTGTTCGTGGGTATCGAGCTGTCGGCCACCATGCTGTTCAACCACCCGACCGTCGCATCACTGGCGGATTACCTTGCCAAAGTTGTCGCGCCGCAGGCAGATTCAGAGATAGACGAGATCGCGGAGCTGTCCGCCTCAGCGGGAAGCACATTGGACAGCTTGTTCGACCGCATCGAATCGTCGTCCATCACCGCCGAGGGGCCTGCGTAATGCGAACCGTTTTCAGCCGGATTTCGGGTATGTCGGCGCAGCAGCGCGCCGCCTTGTCCGAAGAGTTCTCCCGGGCCTCACGCACCACCATGGCAGAGCCCGTGGCGGTGGTGGGGATTGGCTGCCGCTTTCCCGGGGACGTGACCGGGCCGGACAGCTTCTGGGAGTTATTGGTCCAGGGCCGAAATGCGATCTCCGGGACTCCGGCGGATCGGTGGGACGCGGAGGCTTTCTACAGCCCCGACCCATTGACACCTGGGCATATGACGACCAAGTGGGGCGGTTTTGTACCAGACATCGCGGGATTCGACGCCGAGTTTTTTGGCATCACCCCGCGCGAAGCCGCCTCGATGGACCCGCAGCAACGGATGCTGCTAGAGGTTGCCTGGGAAGCCCTCGAACATGCCGGGATCCCAACGGATTCCCTCAGCGGCACGCGCACCGGCGTCATGATGGGCGTCTACTTCAACGAGTACCAGTCTATGTTGGCCTCCAGCCCGGACAAGGTGGACGCCTACACCGGAACCGGCAGCTCGCATAGCATCACCGCGGGACGGATCTCGTATCTGTTGGGCCTGCGTGGTCCGGCGGTGGCAGTCGACACGGCGTGTTCTTCCTCCTTGGCGGCCATACACCTGGCCTGTCAGAGCCTACGGCTGCGGGAAAGCGACTTGGCGCTGGCCGGCGGGGTCAGCGTGACCCTGCTTCCCGAGACCCAAATCGCCATCTCGGCATGGGGGCTGCTGTCTCCACAGGGCCGATGCGCCACCTTCGATGCGGCGGCCGACGGGTTTGTGCGCGGTGAGGGCGCCGGGGTGGTGGTGCTCAAGCGGCTCACCGATGCGGTCCGTGCCGGGGATCGGGTGCTGGCGGTGATGCGCGGTTCGGCGGTCAACCAGGACGGGCGGTCCAACGGCATCACCGCGCCGAGCACTTCGGCCCAGTGCGATGTAATCGCCGATGCGTTGCGGTCGGCTGATGTGGCGCCGGAAAGCGTGAACTACGTGGAGGCCCACGGGACTGGAACGGCCCTCGGGGACCCGATCGAGTTCGAGGCGCTGGCGGCCACTTACGGCCGCGGCGAGGGCTCGTGCGCGCTGGGCGCCGTGAAGACCAATATCGGTCATCTTGAGGCGGCGTCAGGGGTGGCCGGGTTCATCAAGGCGGTATTGGCCGTGCAGCGTGGCCAGATTCCACCGAATCTGCATTTCTCGCGGTGGAATCCGGCGATCGATGCGTCGTCAACGCGTCTTTTCGTTCCCGTCGAAAACATTGCCTGGCCGTCGGATTCGGGTCCGCGCCGGGCAGCGGTGTCCTCCTTCGGCCTGGGTGGAACGAATGCCCATGCAATCGTCGAGCAGGGTCCAGAACTGGTGCCGGTCATCGAGCGCTGCTCCGACACTGAGGTGTCGACGTTGGTGGTGTCGGGTAAGACGCCGCAGCGGGTGGCGGCCACGGCGGGTGTGTTGGCCGAGTGGATGGATGGTCCTGGTGGCGGGGTGGGGTTGGCCGAGGTGGCCCACACGGTCAATCATCACCGGTCCCG
>DATJBA010000375.1:0-19562 GCA_035515675.1 Mycobacterium sp. | reverse complement strand
CGGTTCGACATCCGCCAGATCGGGCGCGGTGCCCTGCGGAAACTCCCAACGCCGCGCGCCGACGGGATACCGGAACTGTTCGACCAACCGGAAGCGGTGCCCGTCATACGGCATCACCAGCGCGTACGTCGGCTTGTCCACAACGCTGTAGATGCCTGGGCTGCCGTCCGGGCGGCGGATGTCGTCCTCTCGCAGCACCATCCACGGGTTCCGATAAATCTCGCGGGACGCGAGGTTGTCGATGTAAGGCACACCGCCAGTATCGCCGCGAACGGGCCTAGCGAGCACTGCGACGTTATTGATACTGCTATCGGCATTGCCCCCGTGTTTCAGTTGGGCGACGAGTTTGTTACGCGACTCCCCTTGCGGCACATCGGTGTTGATCGTCGCATCAGCTTAGTCTTCCTCCGGTGGCACTAACCCGCACGGTGCCCGGTAGTCGTAAAAGCAAATGGACGCCAGCGTCAGCCGAAATGGGGTGTATATGTCGGATGAAATAAAGCACTGGTGGCCTGGCCGAGGCGAGCAAGGTGCTCGCCTGGCCCGGTGAAGAGTGTTGGAGGATTCGGTTGCGAAAAGCATCCCCGCAAAATGTCCGAGAGCACGCACCGCCACATTTGACCACATCGCGTTCCGGCTCAGCAGCAAGGTCGAATTGGATGCCGCGGCCGCGCATCTCGACCAAGTCGGCGTCCGGCATGAGCCGGTCAAAGACATTGGGCCGTCATACATTTTGGAGTTTCGCGACCCCGACAACATCGCCTTGGAGCTCACGGCGCCGAAGTAGCAGTTGCTGGTTGTCGCGACGTGCCAAGAGTGGTTGACTGAACAGAACTATGACCATCAGTTTCAACCACACCATCGTCGCGTCACGCGACAAGCAGGAGTCCGCGGAGTTTCTCGCCGAGCTGTTCGGCCTGCCCAGCCCCAAGCCGTTTGGCCATTTCATGGTTGTAACACTTGAGCACGGCGTCAATCTCGATTTCGCGGACGTTCTCGAGGGCGAAGAGATCCGGCGGCAGCATTACGCGTTTCTGGTTTCCGACGAGGATTTCGACGCTATCTACGGCAAGATCAAATCGCGCGGCCTGCAGCACTGGGCGGACCCGGGTGCCACAAGGCCCGGCGAGATCAACCACAACCACGGCGGGCGTGGAGTGTACTTTCCGGACCCGTCCGGGCATGCCATGGAGATCCTCACTCGCCCCTACGGTTCAAATGGCTGAGCCTTTTGAGACTTCCCGCCTAGTCGCCGCCGCGCGGTGAGCCGTGTCGGATGCTTTCCTGGTCCCGATAGGCATCGGCGAGTTGTGCGACATGTTTGGGCAGGTTGCCAGTCGCGACGTCGGCCAAAGTTGTTTCTTCCAGCACCGACCGCATGCTGGCCCGCAGCGCCCGCCAGACATCGGCCAACGGCGCGGTCGGCCCGGAGTAAGGCAAGTCACCGAGTCCGATGTCGCGCACGCTGGCCAGCGGTCCGTCGATGCAGCGCAGCACGTCGGCAATGCTGATCTGGTTTCCGGGGCGGGCCAGTTCATAGCCACCCTCGCGACCGCGATGGCTTCGCACCAGGCGGTCGGTGCGCAGGTTGGTAAGGATGTCGACGAGAAATTGCGGCGGTATGCGCTGAGCCTGGGCTAAGTCGTCGGTCTTGACCAAGGTGCCGCTGTCGGCAGTGGCGAGGTGGACCATCGCCCGCACCGCATACTCCGCCTTGGCTGACATGCGCACTCTCAGGATTGTGCCACCGTCCTGGCGACGATGTCAGAAGCGCTGTGGCCTCGTGTTAGGGAAGCAATTCCAGCAGGTCGATGACGCTCTGCGCCTGCTCGTCAAGGGTGCGGTCCGGGGTGAGCCGCAGGTCGGGATCCTTTGGCCGCTGATACGGGCTGTCGATGCCGGTGAAATGCGTGATCTCACCCGCACGCGCTTTGGCATACAGCCCCTTGGGATCACGCTTCTCGCACACCTCGAACGGGGTGTCGCAGAACACCTCGACAAAGTCGAAGCCGGCGTCGGCATGCACCCGGCGGGCCATTTCGCGATGCTCGGCCAGCGGGCTGATCGCCGGCACCAGCACGACGTGACCGGAATCGGCGAGCAGCGTCGCCACATGCGCCAGCCGGCGCAGGTTCTCCGCACGGTCGGCCATGCTGAAGCCCAGGTCGGCGTTCAGGCCGTGCCGTAGATTGTCGCTGTCGAGAACGTAAGCGGGAACGCCTTTTTCGAGCAGCTTCCGCTCGACAAGCATCGCCACCGACGACTTCCCGGCGCCCGACAGGCCGGTTAGCCATACCGTCTTGCCCCGCGGCCGCTCTTCGGCGGTAACCAGCGACTTGTGCCGCACGGTGTTCGGGCTGGCCGCCTGCGCCGAGACGTCACGCAACACCATGCCCGCCGCCACCGTGCCGTTGGTGTCCGGGTCGATGAGGATGAACGAGCCGGTGCTGGCGTTACGCGTGTACTCGTCAAGCAGCAGAGGTATCTGGGTGCGCAGCGAAACGCGACCAAGTTCGTTGAGCTTCAACGCTGTTGCGGTCTTGTCACGATGCAGGGTGTTGACATCCAGCCGGTAGTCCAGCGCGGTTACCCGCGCACGAGTGGTTCGGGTAGTGTGCTTGATGACGTAGTCGCGGCCGGGCTCGAGTGCCGCATTGTCGGCCATCCAGCACACGGTCGCGTCGAATGCCTGAGCGATCCTGGGCTGGTTGTTGGTGCGGGCGATCAGGTCGCCGCGCGAGATATCGATCTCGTCGGCAAGGCTTACCGAGACGGCCATCGGTGGAAACGCTTCTTCCACCGGACCGTTCGGTCCGTCGATCGCGGTGATCCGGGTGGTCTTGCCGATCGGCAGCACGACCACTTCATCTCCCGGGCGCATCACTCCGCTGGCCACGGTGCCGGCGTAGCTGCGATGATCTTGATGTTCGTGGGTGTGTGGCCGGATGACGTATTGAACCGGGAACCGCACGTCGACCAGGTTGCGGTCACCCGCGATGTAGACCTCCTCCAGGTGCGACAGCAACGCCGGTCCCTCATACCACGGCGTCTGAGCCGATTTGGTCACCACGTTGTCGCCATGCAGCGCAGAGAGCGGGATGGTGGCCACGTCTTGCACATCCAGCCGTGCGGCGAAGGCATGGAATTCGTCCCGGATCGCCTCGAATCTTTCTCTGTCCCAGCCGATCAGGTCCATCTTGTTGACCGCGAGCACAATGTGCTGGATGCCCAATAACGACGCCAGGAAGGCGTGCCGGCGTGACTGCTCGAGCAGGCCGTGCCGGGCATCTACGAGCACAATCACCAGCTGGGCGGTCGATGCGCCGGTCACCATGTTGCGGGTGTACTGGATGTGCCCCGGCGTGTCGGCGGTGATGAATTTCCGCTTGGGAGTGGCGAAGTAGCGGTAGGCGACGTCGATGGTGATGCCCTGTTCGCGTTCGGCCCGCAAGCCGTCCGTCACCAACGCCAGGTCGGTGTATTCGTGACCGCGCTCCTTGGACGTTCGCTCCACCGACGCCCACTGGTCTTCCATCACGGCCTTGGAGTCGTAGAGCAGGCGCCCGATCAGTGTGGACTTGCCGTCGTCGACGGAGCCTGCGGTAGCGATGCGAAGCAGCGTAGTTGGTGTAGCCATCAGAAGTAACCCTGCCGTTTGCGGTCTTCCATTCCCGCCTCCGAGATCCGGTCGTCAGCTCTGGTCGCCCCACGCTCGGTCAACCGGGACACCGCGGTCTCGGCGATAATCTCCGACACGGTGGCGGCCTGCGATTCCACACACCCGGTGCAGGTGACATCCCCGACGGTGCGGAAACGCACCGTCGCCTCGAACACCAGCTCGCCGGCGCGAGGCTGCATGTGCCGATGTACCGCCAGCAACATTCCGTCGCGGCGGAACACCTTGCGCCGATGCGCGAAATAGATCGGCGGCAACTTGATCTTCTCTGCGCCGATATAGGACCAGATGTCGAACTCGGTCCAATTGGACAGCGGGAAGACCCGGATGTGCTCACCTTTGTGATGGCGGCCGTTGTAGAGGTTCCACAGCTCGGGCCGCTGGGCCTTCGGGTCCCATTGGCCGAACTCGTCGCGGAAGCTGAACACCCGCTCCTTGGAGCGTGCCTTCTCTTCGTCGCGGCGCGCTCCCCCGAACGCCGCGTCGAACTTGTTCTCCCGAATGGCGCGCAGCAACGTCACGGTCTGTATCGGGTTACGCGACGGGATGGTCTCGACGACCCGGCCGGCGTCGATATCGTCCTGCACCGACGCCGCCACCAAGCGCACCCCGGCGTCTGCGACCAGCTCGTCCCGGGTGGCGATCACCTCGTCGAAGTTGTGGCCGGTGTCGACATGCATCACCGGGAACGGCACCCGCCCCGGGCGAAACGCCTTGAGCGCCAAGTGCAGCATGACGATGGAGTCCTTGCCACCCGAGAACAACAGCACCGGCCGCTCGAACTCCGCGGCCACCTCCCGAATGATGTGGATCGCCTCTGCCTCCAGCGAGCGCAAGTGACTCAATTCGTACTGGCCGGCGGCGGGGCCAGCCTTCACTTCGGTGGTCATAGGTTCCTTGTCGTATTCCCGATAAATCTGGTCGAACTGACCATAATTATAGTCATTGCGATTTATGCAACCAGCCAGCCTCGCCGGTGTCAATGACAGATCGCGGGGCGGCAAGCATGGGACGCATCACGCCAGGAGCGGCGGCAGCCCTTTTGCGGCGGCTAGGGGGTGCGAAAGCATGGACGGATGACGATTCCTTCTGGCCCTTCTGGCCTTCCCGAACCGCGCAGCGGCCGCGAAGTCATCGCGCAGTTCCTCCCCCAATCGCCGTTTGTCGCCAAGCTGGGAATAGTTGCCGACCAGCTCAGTGATCACGAAGTCAGGCTGCGGCTGCCATGGGGTCCCCCCAATGTCACCGTCGGCGACATGGTCCATGGCGGCGCCATCGCCACCCTCGCCGATCTCACCGTGATGGCGGCGGCTGGTGCGGCGCGGAAGCGCCCCAACAACTGCGGGGCGTGACGGTGTCGATGGCGCTGGATTTCATGGCACCGGCCCGAGCCACCGACGTGATCGGGGTGGGCCGGGTGCTGCGGCGCGGCCGGTCGCTGGTCAACTGCGAGGCCGAGGTCGTCGACCCGGAGGGCAGGCTGGTCGCCAAAGCCCTCGCCACCGACAAGCTCGGTTGACGCCTCGCGCTACAGCGAGACTTCCTCGAGCTTGCCGGCGGCGACGTCGAAGACGAACCCGCGCAGGGATACGTGGTTGGTCACGAACGGGCTGGCCTCGATGCGGCGCAACGACTGCCGGACATCCTCTGCGAGATCCGGGAAGGCCTCGGCCGCCCACGGCGGTTTGATGCCGGTCTCCTTCTGGATGGCGCGCTTGAAGTCGTCGTCGGTGAAGGTGAGCATCCCGCAGTCGGTGTGGTGAATCAGGATGATCTCCCGGGTCCCCAGCAGCCGTTGGCTGATGGCCAGCGAGCGGATCACGTCGTCGGTGACGACACCGCCGGCGTTCCGGATGACATGGGCCTCCCCCTCATTGAGACCGAGGATGCGATAGACGTCGAGCCGGGCATCCATGCAAGCCACAACTGCGACGTGTTTGCTCGGCGGCAGCGGCAGTGGGCCCTCGAAGGTACTCGCGTATTTGGCGTTGTTGGCCAGGTAGTCATCGGTAACCGTCACACAAGTCTCCTCGGAGTATCGCGGCCTGGAATTTTTGCTGCATTTGCTGCACAGGTCGGTGCCGCGGTGGACCCTAACAACCGGCCGCCCGTATTTCACGCATGAAAATCAGCCGGATCACAAGGATCGACCTGGTTGGGCAACGCTGCCCGGCCAGTTCGCGCTCGGCTCGCTAACCTGTCCCAATGCGACACGGGCGGGACGGTCGAGCATGACTCGCTTTCTGGTGCGCCGGTTGCTCAACTACGTCGTGCTGCTGGCGCTGGCATCGTTTTTGACCTATTGCCTCACTTCGGTAGCCTTCTCGCCACTGGACAACCTGTTACAGCGCAGTCCACGGCCACCACAAGCCGTTATCGACGCCAAGGCCCACGCGCTCGGCTTGGACAAACCGATACCGATCCGCTACGCGCACTGGGCCTCGCACGCCGTTCGTGGCGACTTCGGGACCACCATCACCGGGCAGCCCGTCGGCGCCACACTCTGGCGCCGCGTCGGAGTCACCCTGCGGCTGCTGGTCATTGGTTCTGTGGTGGGCACCGTGCTGGGCATCGCGGCCGGGGCGTGGGGCGCTATCCGCCAGTACCGGCTCAGCGACCGCGTCGTCACCATGCTGGCGCTGCTCGTGCTCAGCACCCCGACATTCGTCATCGCCAGCCTCTTGATCCTTGGTGCCCTGCGGGTGAACTGGGCCCTTGGCGTCCATCTCTTCGACTACACCGGAGAGACGTCACCGGGCGTGGTCGGTGGGGCCGCCCAACAGGTACTCGACCGGTTGCGTCATTTGATCCTGCCTTCGCTGACCCTGGCGCTGGTCGCTGCCGCCGGATACAGCCGTTATCAGCGCAACGCCATGCTCGACGTCCTCGGCCAGGATTTTATTCGCACCGCCCGCGCCAAAGGCCTCACCCGTCGGCGCGCGCTGCTGAAACACGGGCTGCGCACCGCACTGATACCGTTGGCCACACTGTTCGCCTACGGGGTGGCCGGGCTGGTCACCGGAGCGGTATTCGTCGAAAAGATCTTCGGCTGGCACGGCATGGGCGAATGGCTGGTGCAGGGCATTGCGACTCAGGACACCAATATCATCGCGGCGATAACGCTGTTCTCCGGCACGGTAGTGTTGCTGGCCGGCCTGCTCTCCGACGTCATCTACGCAGCTCTTGACCCCAGGGTCCGGGTGTCATGACCCGCGCCGGCGACGATGCAGTGGGGGCACCTCCCGCTTGCGGGGGACGAAGCGATGAGGTGGGGGTACCACCCGCTTGCGGGGGAGAGCGGCGCTCATGACGTCGGCGGCCCAAGCCGATACCGCCCACGGGCTATCCGGTTCAGAAGTAGCGGATTTCACCTCGCGCCGCACCCTGGTGCTGCGCAGGTTTGCGCGCAACCGACTTGCGGTGGCGTCGCTGACACTGTTGGTGCTGCTGTTCGTCGGCTGCTATACGCTGCCCTCGCTGCTGCCGTATTCCTACGACGATCTTGATTTCAACGCGCTGCTGCAGCCGCCGAACACCGATCACTGGCTGGGTACCAACGCGCTGGGCCAAGATTTGTTGGCGCAGATCCTGCGGGGAATGCAGAAGTCGATGTTAATAGGTGTCTGTGTGGCGTTCATCTCCACCGGCATCGCCGCCGCCGTCGGGTCGATCTCAGGCTATTTCGGGGGCTGGCGGGACCGGTTGCTGATGTGGGTGGTCGACCTGCTGTTGGTGGTACCCAGCTTCATCCTCATCGCCATCGTCACGCCGCGAACCAGGAACTCGGCCAACATCCTGCTGCTCGTGCTGTTGCTGGCCGGCTTCGGCTGGATGGTCAGCTCGCGCATGGTGCGCGGCATGACCATGAGTTTGCGTGAACGCGAATTCATCCAAGCCGCAAGATACATGGGCGTCTCCAGCCGCCGGATCATCACCGGCCATGTGGTGCCCAACGTGGCATCCATCTTGATCATCGACGCCGCACTCAACGTCGCCTCGGCCATCCTGGCCGAAACCGGCCTGAGCTTTCTCGGTTTCGGCATTCAGCCGCCCGATGTGTCGCTGGGCACCCTGATCGCCAATGGCACCCAGTCCGCGACCACGTTCCCGTGGGTGTTCTTGTTCCCGGCCGGAGTCTTGGTGCTGATTCTGGTGTGCGCCAACCTGACCGGCGACGGTCTGCGCGACGCACTCGATCCCGGCAGCAGGACGTTGCGGGGAAGTGCCCGATGAGCCCGCTGCTCGCAGTGACCGACCTGACCGTCACCTTTCCGACGGACGGCGCACCGGTGACTGCGGTGCGCGGCATCAGCTACAGCATCGACCCGGGGGAAGTCGTGGCCATGGTCGGTGAATCGGGATCGGGTAAGTCCGTGTCGGCGATGGCTGTCGTCGGCCTGCTGCCGGAGTACGCGAAGGTGCGCGGCTCGGTCCGGTTGCACGACACCGAGCTGCTGGGTCTTGGCGACCACGCGATGTCGCGGTTCCGCGGCAAGGCGGTCGGCATGGTATTCCAGGATCCGATGTCTGCGCTGACCCCGGTCTACGCCGTCGGCGACCAGATCGCCGAGGCAATCGAAGTCCACCAGCCACACGTCGGCAAGAAAGCTGCCCGCCGACGCGCGGTGGAACTGCTTGAGCTGGTCGGCATCGCGCAGCCGGCGCGACGCGCCCGTGCTTTTCCGCATGAACTGTCCGGCGGTGAACGGCAACGGGTGGTCATCGCAATCGCAATCGCCAACGATCCCGACTTGTTGATCTGCGATGAACCCACCACGGCACTGGATGTCACCGTGCAGGCGCAGATCCTCGAGGTGCTCGAGACGGCGCGCGACGTCACCGGCGCCGGGGTGCTCATCATCACCCACGACCTCGGCGTGGTCGCCGAGTTCGCCGACCGGGCGCTGGTGATGTACGCCGGCCGGGTCGTCGAGTCCGCCGGGGTGCACGACCTTTACCGCGATCGCCAGATGCCCTACACCGTAGGGCTGTTGGGCTCGGTTCCCCGGTTGGACGCCGCACAGGGCACCAGGCTGGTGCCCATACCCGGCGCGCCCCCGTCGTTGGCCGGTCTGGAGCCGGGATGCCCTTTCGCGCCGCGCTGTCCGCTGGTCATCGATGAATGTCGGGTGCGCGAACCAGAATTGGTCTCGGTCGGGGCTGATCACCGGGCAGCCTGCATCCGCACCGACCAGGTCAACGGACGCAGCGCCGCCGACATTTATGAGATCAACACCAGTGCCCCTGCAGCAGAACTCCGCGACTCGCCTGTCGTGGTGCGGGTGCGTGATCTGGTAAAGACCTACCGGCTGACCAAGGGCGTGGTGTTGCGCCGCACCGTCGGCGAGGTCCGCGCAGTCGACGGCGTCAGTTTCGAGTTGCAGCAGGGCCGCACCCTGGGCATCGTCGGTGAATCCGGTTCCGGCAAGTCGACCATCCTGCACGAGATCCTGGAACTGGCTGCGCCGCAATCGGGTTCGATCGAAGTGCTCGGCGCCGATGTCGCCACCCTGACCCCGGCGAGCCGGCGATCGCTACGACGCGACATTCAGGTCGTGTTCCAAGACCCGGTAGCGTCCCTGGACCCGCGGCTGCCCGTCTTTGAGCTGCTCGCTGAACCGTTGCAGGCCAACGGATTTCACAAGAGCGCTACCTTCGCACGGGTCGCCGAGCTGCTCGACATCGTAGGATTGCGCCGCGCCGACGCAACGCGCTACCCTGCCGAGTTCTCCGGCGGACAGCAGCAGCGCATCGGTATCGGGCGGGCGCTGGCATTGCAGCCCAAAATCCTGGCACTCGACGAACCGGTGTCCGCTCTCGATGTCTCCATCCAGGCTGGGATCATCAACCTGTTGCTCGACCTGCAAGAGCGGTTCAGTCTGTCGTATCTTTTTGTTTCCCATGACCTTTCGGTGGTGAAACACCTCGCGCACAGCGTGGTCGTGCTGTATGCCGGCACGATCGTGGAGCAGGGCGATAGTCGCCAGGTCTTCAGCAATCCGCAACACGACTACACGCGGCGGCTGCTGAGCGCAGTGCCGCAACCGGATCCGAGCACCTATGCCTAGCCTGACGATCCGACGGTGTCCCGGCCGGGCCGCAATAGCGGCGCTTCTTATTGTCGCACTTGTGGCTTCCGGATGCTCGGCAGCCACCAACCTTGCCCCCGCTGCCGGCAACAACGCTCAGGTCGGCACCACCAGCGATGTCAACCCACAAAATCCGGCCACGCTGCAAGACGGCGGCAACCTGCGGCTGGCCCTCAGCGATTTCCCGCCCAACTTCAACATCTTGCATATCGACGGCAACTCGGCCGAGGTTGCCGCGATGATGAAGGCCACCCTGCCGCGAGCGTTCATCATCGGGCCGGATGGCTCGACGACCGTCGACACCGACTACTTCACGAGCGTCGAACTCACGAACACTGCCCCGCAAGTAATCACTTACACCATCAACCCCAAAGCAGTGTGGTCTGACGGCACGCCGATCACCTGGCAGGACATCGCCAGCCAAATCCACGCCACCAGCGGCGCCGACAAGAACTTCGAGATCGCCGGACCTAGCGGCGCCGACAGGGTCGCGTCGGTGACCCGTGGTGTCGACGACCGGCAGGCCATCGTGACCTTCGCCAAGCCGTACGCGGAGTGGCGCGGCATGTTCGCCGGCAACGGCATGCTGCTGCCTGCCAGCATGACCGCCACGCCCGAGGCATTCAACAAGGCCCAGCTCACCGGGCCCGGCCCGTCGGCCGGTCCGTTCATCGTGTCGTCACTGGACCGGACCACGCAGCGGATCGTGTTGACCCGCAACCCGAAATGGTGGGGGAAGCGGCCCCGCCTGGACACCATCACCTACCTCGTACTCGATGACGCCGCCCGGCTACCGGCCCTGCAAAACAACACGATCGACGCGACCGGAGTCGGCACGGTTGACCAGCTGGCCATCGCGCAGCGCACCAAAGGTATCTCGATCCGGCGCGCCCCCGCCCCGAGTTGGTCGCACTTCACGTTCAACGGTGCTCCGGGCTCGATCCTCGCCGACAAGGCGCTGCGCGTCGCGGTGTCCAAGGGCATAGACCGGCAGACCATCGCCAAGGTCGTCCTGTACGGCCTCGCCAGTGACCCGGTGGCATTGAACAACCACATCTATGTCGCCGGCCAGGAGGGCTACCAGGACAACAGCGCCGTGGTCCCCTACGACCCGGCCGAGGCGAAACGAGAGCTCGATGCCCTGGGCTGGAAGCTCAACGGCCAGTTCCGGGCGAAGAACGGGCGCCAGCTCGTCATCCGCGATTTGTTCTACGACGCGCAGGGCAGCCGGGTGTTCGCCGAGATCGCCCAGCACAGCCTCGCCCAGATCGGGGTCAAGCTTGAACTCGTAGCCAGGGCCGGTAGCGGCTTCTTCACCAACTACGTCAACGTCGGGGCTTTCGATATCGCGCAGTTCGGCTGGCTCGGTGACGCGTTCCCCCTGTCGGCGCTGACCCAGATCTACAAGTCCGATGGGGAAAGCAACTTCGGCAAGATCGGTAGCCCGGAGATCGACGCCGCGATCGAGCGAACCCTCGAAGAACTCGATCCCGGCAAGGCGCGGGCGCTGGCCAACGATCTCGACAAGCTCATCTGGGTCGAGGGATTCAGCCTGCCGCTGACCCAGTCTCCGGGCGACGCCGCGGTGCGTAGCACGCTGGCCAATTTCGGCGCAGCCGGCCTCGCTGACCTCGACTACACCGCGACCGGGTTCATGCGGAGCTGATCCGCCGCCGCAGCGGCCATACCGTCGGCAGAGCACCCTCGACTATGGCCGCCACCTCGATCGCCTTCCGCAGCAAACGCAGCGCCGGGGGCGCCGGAAGTGCGTCCAGCGTCGGCGCCTTGTCGGCAAGCCCGTCGAGCTGGCCGCGCCATACCGCCGCGGGGATGGCCAGCGCAGCGGGCTCGCGAAAGTCCAGCGCGCTGTGCGCCATGGTGGGCAGCGTCAACAGCACCGCATTCGGCACCAGCGACGCGACGCGCTGCGCCACCGCCGGCGGTGTGACAAGATCAAGGCCACCGGAAACCACCACCGTCGGCCAATTGAATTTCGGCATCTCGGCCGCCAGGTCGTAGGGCTCGGCCTCGAAAGTAGCTGTCTCGGTAAGTGTTTCGCGTACGGCCAGCGCCGGGTCGAGTGGTAGGCCATCGGGTTCGGCGGCGTAGTCGAGTTCGCGGAATGCGATGCGGCTCACCAGGTCGCTTTCGTAACGGTATGGCACCGTGCGATCGACCACGGTGGTGAGCCGGGATAGTACCCGCCACAACATGGTTCGGCCATCCAGCAACAAGTCGAGTAGGCGATCGAGCAGAGCAGTTCCACCGTAGCCGTAAACCGTCACGGTGACCGGCCCAGCTGAGGCGGTCATCACTCCGGCGTCGACGAGCCTGCGCACCTTGGGCGCCAGTGCAGCGGTTTCCGGATTATTGCCCGCCAGCAGCAGCCCGCGAATAGCGGTGCGCGCGAGCTCAATGTCATCCCGGGACAACAGCGGCGAATCGAGGATCATCGCCCGCACTCGGCCCGGATGGCGGACTCCGACTCCCGCCGCGATATAGGTTCCCTAAGACACGCCATAGATGACGGCCGAGTCCACATGAGTGTCGTCGAGCACTGCGGCCACGTCGTCGACGACCTGCTCAACGGTGAGCGCTTGCGGCGGCAGATCAGCACCGGAGTCGTCGCGGCGCGACATTCCCACTCCACGGTGCTCGATCATGATGACGTCGAGACCGGCTGCGACCGCCCGCCGCCGCAGCCCTTTGTACACCTGCAGCGACGCCACTCCCGGACCTCCCGGGATGATCACCAGCGGGTGCAGGGACTTGCGGCCGGCGCGCACATAGTACAGATCGAACTCTTCGGCGTCCCCCGCAAGCGGGTGGGATCCCCAGCCCGGCGAGACAGGCCGGCGCACCGGTCGCACGCCAGGCAGTCTCGCCAGCTTTTCGTGCACCCCGCGCCGTTTTGCATTCATCGCCATCGGGGTCGGCCCGCCATGGCCCTATTCTGCCGAGAGCGCTCGCACTCGGCAGCGCAGCGGCGCGCCCCGAGTCTTAGTCGCAGGTAGGCGCCGGTCAGCCACGGATCAGGTCGGCGGCCTTCTCCCCGATCAGCACCGACGGCGCGTGGGTGTGCCCACGAACGGTGCTGGGCATTACCGAGGCGTCGGCCACCCGGAGTCCAGCGACCCCGCGGACCCGTAGCTGGGGATCCACCACGCTCGACTCGTCGCTGCCCATGCGGCAGGTACCCAGGGGGTGATATAGGGTGTGCGAGCCGGTGTTGAGCGCCAACTCGAGAGTGGCCTCGTTCAGCTCGGTGCAGTTACGCGGCCGCGCGATGGGGCCGAGCAGGCCTTTCAGCGCGGGAGCCGCGGCGATCCGGGCGCATATCCGCAGCCCTTCCATCATCGCGGCGCGGTCAGCGCCGGCGGGATCGGACAGGTAACGCGGCTCTATGACCGGCTTCGCGTGGGGGTCGGCGGACCGCAGCGTGATCTGGCCGCGGCTTTCCGGGGCGACCAGGATGGGCCCGAACACCACTCCGTGTCCCTGCGGCTCAACGAGCGCCTCGTCGTAGAAGGGCGCCGGGGCGAAAATCAGCTCGAGGTCGGGTAGGTCGAGCTCGGGTCGACTGCGGACGAATCCATACGCCTCGCCGACGTTGGAGGTGAGCATGCCGCGGCGCCGCAGCAGGTAGTTGACCAGCTGCTTCGGCTTTTGGCCGGCGAACAAGCTGCCGCCGTCGACGTCGAAGCCCAGCGGTGTGACGAGGTGGTCGACCAGGTTCTGCCCCACCTCGGGTGAGTGGTAGACGGTGTCGATGCCGTGCTCGGCGAGGTGATCGCGATCGCCGATACCGGAAAGCATCAACAGCTGGGGGCTGTTGACAGCACCGCCGCAGAGCACCACCTCGCGGTGGGCGCGGGCGACGCAGTGTTGACCGTCGCGCTGGAATTCCACGCCGACTGCCTTGGTTCCGTCCATGAGGACTCGGGTCACGGTGGCCCCGGTGAGCACGCTGAGGTTCTTGCGTCGCATCGCCGGCTTCAGGTAGGCGTGGGCGGTGCTGCACCGAGCGCCGCGGCGCTGGGTGACCACGGTCTCGCAAAAGCCCTCCGGCCGAGCGGAATTCGGTCGTGCAGGGGGAAATCCGCACTCGCGTGTCGCAGCCAGCCAGGCCGGCGTCGAGAGCCGGGGGCTGCGTTGACGGGAAATGTGCACCGGCCCGGTCACCCCACTGTCGTCGCCGCTGACAAAGTGCCATGCAGCGGTGACGTTCTCGATGCGACGGAAGTATTCGAGCACCTCGGCGTAAGACCACTGCGGGCCGGCTCGCACCGCCCACTCGTCGTAGTCGGCGGCGAATCCGCGCACCCACATCATCGCGTTCATCGACGACGAGCCCCCCAGCACCTTGCCTCGGGGCCAATAGATTTCGCGACCGCTGAGCTCGTGTTGCGGTTCAGTCAGATAATCCCAGTCGATCTCGCTGCGGAAAAGCCTGGGGAAAGCCGCCGGGATCGCGATGAATTTGTTCGTGTCACGCGGCCCAGCCTCCAGCGCAACGACCGCGGTGGCCGGATCGGCGCTGAGTCGATTCGCTACGACCGCCCCGGCCGAGCCGGTGCCGACAACTATGTAGTCGCACTCAATGTCCATGGTGCATCCCGCTTCGAGGAGAGTGTAAAACGCTTGCGATAGCCGCCGGATGCTAAACGTTGAGATCGATGCGGTCCGCGCCCTTGACGCCGTCGTACCGGTCGGGACTACACGTGAGCACGATCACCTGTCCGTGGGCACCCACAGTGTCGAATAGCTCTCCCATCTTGGCCAGCCGGTCCGGATCGGTGAACCCCAGCGCGTCGTCGACGACCACCGGAACGCTGTCCTCCTTGGCAACCAGGGCGGCGCCGGCCAGCCGCGCGAGGATGCCGAGTTGCTCTTTGGCCCCGCCCGACAAGGATTCGTAGGGCACGGTGACACCGTCCAGGGTTCGGCTGCGGATACGTAAGTCGCTGTCGACGTCGACCTCGAAAGTGGGCCCGAACACCGGGCGACCGAGCCGCTGCAGTTCCGCGCGGTAGGGCTCGACATAGCGCAACCTGGTGGTGTCGCGGTGGCGTGCCATTACCGAGCGCAGCAGCTGCGCAGCCCGGGCCCGGCTGCCGACCCGGGCGTGCTGGCTGGTGGCGTGCTCATGTTCTGTCTTCGCGGCGTCGAGCTTGCCTTTGCGACCCTCGCTGCCGAAGACCGAGAGTTCGATAGTGATCTCGCGCAAGGCACGGGCAGCATCTTCATAGCGATCGCGCAGCGCATCGGCGGCCTCGGTGGCAGCGGCCAATTCGGCGGCCACCGCGTCCGGTGCCGCGGCCGCCAGCTCGTCGGCCAGTTCGGTGACCCGCCGCTCGGCGGCTTGGGCCGCTCGCAGCCCGGCGTCCGCCGCTGATGCGAGGCCCTCATCACTAACCGATGCCCGCTCCTGGGTCAGCCGGTCGGTGGCAGCGGCCAACTCGGTGCGTTGGGTCTCCAGCTTGTTCTGTAAAACCGTTGCCCGCGTGGATAACTCGGCGAACCTGCCACCGGCGGCAGCCGCGATCCGACGGCGAGCCTCGCATTCGGCGTCCGCGGCCACGCGAGTCGCCCCGGCCGCAGCGAGCTCGGCACGGGCGGCGGTGATATCTAACGTGCAGAGATCGGGTTCGGCCGGTTGACCGGCACGCAACTGCGCCAGCCGCGAGCGCAGTTGATCGATCTCTTCATCGCCGCACAGCCCGGCCACGGTGGCGCTTAACTGGTCGCGACTGCCCTCCAGTTCGCGGCGACGCTGGTCGGCAGATCGTGCGGCCGCAAGGTCAACCACATCAGCGGCGCCCAATGCGGCAGTCAATTCTTGTTGTGCTGCAGCATATTTGGCTTGGATGTCGAGGGTGGTCGCGCCGGGGGTTACCCGTGTGGTCAGGACACCGGGAACCTCGACCGTGGTGGGGCCGGTCGCCGTGATCGACCAGCTTTGGCCTGCCGACAACGACACCTGTTGGTCGCCGGCGGCGAGCTCGATGTCAGCGGCGGCGGTGAATTCCACCGCCGCAGACATCAACGCCAACTGGCCGCCGATGCGATCGACCGCAGCCGCGGCGCTCTCGATTCGCCGCAGTAACTCCTCGGTGAGGGTGACTGCGGAGAGCTCTGCACAGACTCGGTCGCGATCCCGGTGGATGACATCGATCTTGACCAACCGGGCGCTCAACCGGTCGGCCTCCTCGCGGTCAGCGAGCCGGTCGACGGTACGCCGAGCAGCTTCCGCGCGCTGTTGCAGGTCTGCCAGGACCTCTGTGGCTTCCTCGACCGCGGCATCGGAGGCCTGGGCGTCGGCGCGCGCCTTCGACTGCGCATCGGCGGCTTCCTGCGCTTCGGCCTCAGCGGCGGCGACAGTCGCGGTGCGAGCCTCGATTTCAGTCAGCAGCCGCAAGCGCCCGCTGTGGGCGGCGGCCGCCGCGGCACCGGTCGCGGCCGCGGCGGCGGCGACCAGCTTGGCTTCACGCGCCTGGCTGGTGAGTTCGGCGACCTTGTCGGCGGCGGCCTGCGCGGCGGCGAGCCGAGGGCCGACAGCGATCCGCTGCTGCGACAACTCGGCCACCTGCTCGGTCAGGACGGCGTGCCGACACACCCGTTCGTCGACCTCGGCGACCGCCGCCGCGCATTCCGCGACCGCGGCCTCGGCGTCGGCCAGCCGGAAGATCGCGGTGCCCCACTCCCCGGTGGGACGTCCGGTCGGGGTGAAGTAACGGCCATACTCGTCGTCGATCCGCTCGATGAGCAACGGCTCGGTGCCAGACAGCGCCGCTTCGGTGCAGGAATGCGCGGCCGCGACGTCGAGGGCACGCGACAGCGCATCACAACCAGACAGATCCACCGCGGCGGTCGACGCGGCCTGCAGCACCCGCTGGGCATGCCACAGATCGTTGTCCACCGTGTCGGCCAGCATCGCCCGGACCCGTTCGTGGGCTTCGTCGCCGGTCAGCTGTTCGCGGCGCGGCGTCTGCACCGTCAACTCCGTTTCGCATTTCTTGTGAAAACGCTTGCGGTAGACGAAACGATAAGGGCCGCAGCTGATTTCGGCGGTCACCTCGGAGCCGACATCGCTGTTGGCCGGCTTGACTTGCTTGACTTCTTTCTTCGTCGAGCGGTCCCTGGATTCCAGCAGCAGGTCCAACGCCTCAATCATCGACGACTTGCCGATCTCGTTGGGGCCGCACACCACCACCACACCGTGGTCGGGGAACTCGATCTCCCGGTGCGCGATGCCGCGGTAGTTCGTCAGGACCAACCGGTGCAGCTTCATGCGGCCCCCCGATCGACGAGCCGCAGTAACAGCGCCAGCGCCGCCTGCGCGTCGACGGCGGATTCGGCGTCACCCTCGCGTGCCGTTGCCACCAGCTCCTCGACGGCTGCGGCGGCGAACCCCCCGATACCGAGATGGGTGAACTCGCCGTCAGCGGGTATGACCGCCAGATCGGTGTGACGTTCCCAGAGGCCCAGCCAGGCGAACAACCGTGCGTACTTGTCCAGGCAGACATCCAGCGCGGCACGGTCGGTGACCGTCAACGAACCGGTCAGTGCCAAGCGCACCACGGTTCGGTCCTTCTCGGTCATCAGATCTAGGTTCATGTCAAGGTCGGCGATGTCGCGGCTGGTGTCGACCTGACGGTGCATCGTGACAAACCGCCAGTGGCCCACATGCCGGGCCGTCACGGAGACCGCGGTCCGCGGGTCGCTTTCGTCGATCTCGACGACCAGGACGTGACCCGGGTTGGATTCCACGTCGTCGAAGTTGGTGACTTCCGGCGAGCCGGAGTACCACACCCGGCCGCTGCTGCCGACCTGGGTGAGCGAATGCTTATCCCCCAGTGCCACATAATGCAGCGCGCCGCGGGCCAGCGCGTCGTC
Source organism: Mycobacterium sp. (assembly GCA_035515675.1). GTDB lineage: Bacteria > Actinomycetota > Actinomycetes > Mycobacteriales > Mycobacteriaceae > Mycobacterium. The sequence continues at coordinate 1,901 of DATJBA010000375.1, read as the reverse complement.
GAGCTCGGCGAGCCGGATCAGCGAGGGTTTGTCACGATCGGGGTCAAACACGTCGACACCGCCGTGCGCGACGAGTACCCGGGTGACCGGGTCCGGGGACAGGCCTTCGAGGACGTCGGCGACCAGGTCGGTGGTCGGGGCCTTGGACCGCCACGGCGCGGCGACGATCTCCAGCCCGGGCCGGACCTGATGGATGCCGGCCTGATCAAGCACCACGACATTGTCGGGACGTTCGGCGCTGAACAGCGCGCTGGTGTACACCGATGACGCGTCCAGCGGATCGTGGTTACCCGGCAATAGATAGACCGGAATTCCGATGGCGCGCATGGCTTCCAAGGACTGCCCGATCACCTGGGGCGCCAGCTGGTTGTGTTCGAAGACGTCACCGGCCACCACGACAAACTCGGCGCCCACCTCTGCCGCCAGCGCTCCCAGACCGGCCACCGCGTCGCGGCGGGCCGCCGAATACCGTGGCTGGGCGTCGCCGGCAAGGAAGTGCCGGGTCATGCCCAGCTGCCAGTCGGCGGTATGCAGGAATCGCATCCCGGCGACCCCCTTATCTTTCCGAAATTGCATGGCCATCAACGCACCGCGAGTCTAGGTCTGGACACCGACAACTGCGGGGACGCGCACCGGTATGCCTTGACACATGCGTCTGGACGACCAGTCCGGCGGCTGATTTGATACCCACTGGACGACCGTTAGCTCGTATGTGGTGATCGCGATGTACCAGGAGTTTCGCCCCGTTCGACGGCTTGCGCCGGTGGTGGAGTGCGGGTGGGCGCGGTCGGGCTCGGCGACTCGGTCTCTGCGGGTGATGCCGGACGGCTGTGTGGACCTGTTCGTCAGTTCGCAGGGCGAGGTCATGATCGCCGGGCCTGCCACCACCTTCTACGATCTGCATCCGGACACAGAATGCGTGCTCGCCGGTCTTCGGTTGCGGCCGGGCGCGGCGGGCGCCGTCGTCGGCGTCCCCGTCAACGAACTCACCGACCGCCGGGTTCCGGTCGACTCGATTTTCGGCGTTCGCGGGTACCTCGTGGCCGAGAAGTTATTCGCCGCAACGACTCCGAGTCAGCGCGTGGCGGCGCTGCAAAGCATGTTGGCCAGCTATCTGGCCGACGCCGAACCGTTGGTCGACTCCGCGGTCATCCGGGCGATCGGGATGCTGCAGCAGCGCCCGGATCGACCGGTATCCGGCCTGGCCGCGGCCGTCGACCTGAGCGAACGACAGCTGCGCCGCCGGTTTGAGGCCGCTGTCGGCTACGGCCCCAAACGGTTTGGCCGGATTCTTCGATTCCAGAGTCTGCTGGATTTGATTCATACCCACGGTTTCCGAGTTCGTTGGGCCCAGTTGGCGGTCGAGGCCAACTACGCCGACCAGCCGCACATGATCAACGAGTGCCTGGCGCTGGCGGGGATGTCTCCCCTCGCGCTTCCCGGGGGCGCCGGAGGGCCGACGGCCGAGGTGTCCGTTCCATCCAATACCTCGGGTGATACCTCGTAGCCTTGGCCGGATGACGAACCCGAAAGCCGTTGCGCTCGAGTCTTTCCGGCTCATCGAGCCAGCCGATGGCTGCGGGACGTTTCTCTGATTTGCTGTTTGAACTGCAGGAGACTATCGCCGAGGCATGCGAAATCGCCGTACCCGCCCGCCACCGAGGCCACATAGCCGACCATGACCGGCCATTTGCGTCCCGCGGACTCCCAGTACTTCCCCCAGACGGCGGTTTCTGGCCAGTTGTATCATGCTGTCACGCTGCCGCCCGAACCGCGCCCTGTTCACTAAAATCTCTTGTGTCACCGTGGTATCAGTGGTCTCAGCGCGGCGTTTTTGTCGGTGCCCTCCGATAGTTTGGCGGTGTGAGTTCCAGCGGCGTTGTCGGTCGGGAGGCGATGAC
>DATJBA010000374.1:0-2482 GCA_035515675.1 Mycobacterium sp. | reverse complement strand
CGCCGCCCAGGCCCTGGCGGCCGCGGCGGCCGTGGCGATCGAGAAGGCGCAATCGCTCGAACGTCTGCGGGCCGCGGCGTCGTGGACGAAGGCCAGCCGCCAGATCACCACGGAGCTGCTGTCCGGTATCGACTCGCATGCCACCGCCCTGCAGCTGATTGCCGACCGTGCGCGCGAACTGGCCGACGCCGAGCAGGCGATCGTGCTGGTCCCTGCCGACGCCGAACTGCCCGTCGAGGACGTTGACACCCTGGTGGTCACCATCGCATCGGGGCTACACGCCAGCGAGGTGATCGGACAGCAGGTCCCGGTCGCCGGTTCGACCACCGGTCGGGTCTTTCGGTCCGGCGCGCCGGTACTCACCGAAGCCTTCGGCCACCCCATCCACGCTTTCACCGACGTAGGTCAACGCCCGGCGATCGTGATGCCGCTGCGTGCCCAAGACGGCGTGCTCGGCGTCATCGCCGTGGCCCGCAACAACGTCAGGGCTGCACATACGACAACAAATATCCAGAAGATCATAAAGACTGTCTTGTAGCTATCGGTATGAATCCACTGCCGATAGGTACATCACGCTCGTGAACAGAGGCCAGTGACCATGAAAGCGCAACTAGAAGGTGTATCGGCCGACCTAGCGAAGCTAGAGCCGGCGAAGCCGAAATTCTGAGTCAAGTTTGTGTTTGGTGAGTCCAGTTTGGTTCATGCGGCGAATTGTGTTGTGGTGGTGAGGGTGTCGACCGCCTTGCGGTAGGCAGTGGCGGCTGCTTTGAGTCGGCCCGAGGTGTGTTCGGGAGCGGCGAGTTCGGCCAGGGCGGTGGGCAGGATGCGGTCGTGGATGGTGGTGAGGAATTTCGCCGTGTCGAGGCCGTGGTCGGTGACCTGGTAGCGGTGCGTGCCCGGGATGCGGGTGATCAGGCCACGGTGTTTGAGTCGGCGCAGGTCGTAGGTGATCTGCCCGGTCGTGATGGCGCCGGGGCCGAGTCCGCGCAGTTCGCCGGTGAGCGCGCGCAGCTCGGAATTGGCGAATCCATTGAGGTGGCAGCGGAACACCAGCAGTGCGGACAGCAGGGCGTGGCTGCGTCGGTCGGCCAGGCGTAGGCCGGGGACGCGGGTCCCGGTGGCGGTGGTGAGCGTGTTGGTGATGGCGTGCAGGGCGTCGGTGCCGGTGATCGGGTCGTGGCTGAGTCGTTGGACGTGCAGCAGACGTCGGTTGGCCGAGAAGCCGATCTCTCGCAGTGCGGGCAGATTGGTCAGCCGTTTGCCGATTCGGAAGTCGCGGGTGTCGTTGATGGTGGTCTCGGTGCGCAGCGCTTTTCCTTCCTTGTGGTACTGCTTGATGCGGGTGTGCTTGTAGTCCACGTGCAGGCTGGGAGTGACCCCCTCGGTGATCACCCGGGTGCGGAACGGTCCCGGTGTCGCGCGTGGCCCGCGGCGCATCAGCCGCCGGTCGAAGACCAGGGCGACTTGGTCGGGGCGGCCGATGTCGAGGTTGTCGCGGATGACCTGCTCGAAAAACATCCGGCCCGACACCGGTTTGTCCAGCATCTGGGTCAGCGAGAACTCGGCCTGCAGGATCGACAGCTCGTAGCGGTAGCCCGCGGCCCGGTCGGCGGCGGTAAACGGGTGCGGCAGCCGGGCCAACCATTTGCGCAGCAGGGCATCGATGTGCTGCGGGCCCAGCCGGTCGCAGATGCGCTGCAGCGCCGCGGGGTCATCGACCGCGGCGAACCCGTTGTCCAGCGCAGTGAACCCGATGCCGGCCTTGGCGGCTTGCCGTTTGGCCCATTCATTGCCGTTGATGCACAACTTGGCGTTGTAGGGGAAATAGGAGCAGAACTTCAGGAAGAACGGGCCGAAATCGTCGTCGAGGCAATAGAAGTAGAACTGGTTGACCAGCCCGGTGGTCTTGACGATCCACGGATAGGAGTCACCGTGGGCGTCGCGGCGTTTCTCGGTGCGAAACAGGGCCGTCTTCTCCTGCGCCCGCCCGATGAACAGCACCCCCTCCTCGGTGGTGAAGCCGGCCAGGTGCTCATGCATGACATCGTCCTTGCGCTGGCCCTTGGCGAAGTCGACCCACGGAATACCGCTGGTGCGGGCGAACCGGCGCACCGCGGTGCTGAAGGCGTCGGTGATTTTGGCCAGCGGTGCGGTCGAGGCGATGGGCAACTCGAGCTGCCGGTGCACGTAGCCCACCAGGCCGGCCACGTACTGCAATCCTGGCACGTAGACGTTCAGATACATGCGGTCGATGCAATCCACCTCGAACACCACATGCTCGGACAAGACATCGCCGACAGATCGCGCTACGGTCATGATGGGCTCCGGACGGAGATGGGACGGCCAGTTAGCCAACCAACCGTTATGACGGTTCATACACCGTGCCGGCTCGCCGGTCACGGTCTTCACCCGCCGCCCGGAGCCCCCAAAACAACGGCGACCAGCGGCATGCCTCGTGGGGCTGGGGCGAAGCCCCGGTTAG
>DATJBA010000373.1:0-13203 GCA_035515675.1 Mycobacterium sp. | reverse complement strand
GGCGTGTCGGGGCTTTTGCGTTCCCCCGCAAGCGGGTGGGGGTACCTCCCTCTGGGGGCGTACCCCAGCTCGCGCTAGAAAGTTACCGCGCTTTCTTCGGGCAACACCTGGAAGTCGGTGCTGGTCATCTCGGTCAGCCGGCCGTAGTAGATGCCCCTCGCATCCGGGGTGATGATGCCTTGGTGGATGGGTACCGCGCGCGTCGGTGCCACCGCGCGCAGGTAATCGACGGCTTCGGAGATCTTCATCCACGGGGCCGCCGCCGGAGCGGCCAGTACATCCACCGGCTCGTCGGGCACGAACAGCGCGTCGCCGGGATGCATCAACCGCACACGATGGTCCCCGTCGCCCACCAGATACGAAATATTCTCTATCACAGGGATTTCCGGGTGGATCACCGCGTGCCGGCCCCCGACGGCCCGAACAGTCAGCTCCCCGATCTGCAGCTCGTCTCCGACGTGGACCACTTGAAAGGGCACGTCAAGCTGCGCCGCGGTTTGCGAGTCGGTGTACAGGGCGGCGTCCGGGTTGGCCTCGATGAGAGCCGGCAGTCGCGCGGGGTCGACATGATCTGGATGCTGGTGGGTAATCAAGATGGCCGACAGGCCGGTGATTCCCTCGAAACCGTGCGCGAAGTTACCGGGATCAAAAAGCACCCTGGTGTGGTCGAACTCGGCGAGTAGGCAGGAATGGCCGAAATGCGTCAGTTGCATGCCTACGATTGTGCCCTGACGGGGAGGGTGCCGATGCGGGTGATCCTGGTGACGCTGCTGGTCGGCGGTGGCTTCGCCGTGGCTCTAATCGTCGTGGTACCCACGCACGCTGAGCCGCAGACGTGCCCGCCCGTGTGCGACCAGATCCCGGACACCGCGTGGATTCATCAGCATGCTGTGCCGCTGGACTCGTTCTACAACTGGCCCGCGCTGCCCGGTTTGGCAGTACAAGTAACGGGAGCCGGGGCTGGCCCGCGGTTCCGGTTCGAGGATTTGTGTGGCACATCGGCGGTACCGCCCAGGACGCTCGCGCCTGGGCGGTCGCGGCTCGCGTGACAGTAGTCCACCCGGACGGTCAGTGGCAGTTGCAGGCTCAGGTTCTGCACTGGCGCGGTGATACCGCCCGCGGTGGCCCGACGGCGGCTTCGGTGTTCAGCAATGCCGTCGTCGCGCTGCGCGGCTGCCAGCAGGAGACACCGCTGCAGTCGCCGTCGATCACCACCGACGAACCGAACCGCATGGCTGCGGTGATCAGCGGTCCGGTCAACATGCACACCTACCTGGTCGCGCCCGTGGCCAGCAGCACGATCAGCGAGCTCACGCTCTGGGCGTCGGGGCCGCCACAGGTGCCCTGGCCGGCGATGGCAGACGACCCGGTGCTGAACGCCATGACCGCGCCACTGCGCGAGGCCTACATCGCTTCGTGCCCGTGAACCGCGCGCGGCACCTGCCGCCGGTAGAGTTGGCGCCGAGATAGATCTGAGGAGGAGCGCCGGTGGCCCGGGTGGTCGTTAATGTGATGCCCAAAGCGGAGATTCTTGACCCGCAGGGTCAGGCGATTGTCGGCGCGCTGGGCCGTCTCGGCCATCTCGGGATCTCAGATATCCGGCAGGGCAAGAGGTTTGAGCTGGAGGTCGATGATACAGTTGATGATTCCACACTCGCCGAGATAGCGGAATCGCTGTTGGCGAACACCGTGATCGAGGACTGGACGATTAGCCGGGAAGCGCAGTGACGGCGCGGATCGGCGTCATCACCTTCCCCGGGACACTTGACGACGTCGACGCCGCCCGCGCGGCGCGGTGTGTCGGCGCCGAGGCGGTCAGTCTGTGGCATGCCGACGCCGACCTCAAAGGAGTTGACGCCGTGGTGGTGCCCGGCGGTTTTTCCTACGGCGACTACCTGCGGGCCGGTGCGATCGCCCGATTCGCCCCGGTGATGGCCGAACTGATCGACGCCGCGGGGCGCGGCATGCCGGTGTTGGGAATTTGCAACGGTTTTCAGGTGCTCTGCGAAGCCGGGTTGCTGCCCGGGGCCCTGACCCGCAACGTGGGTTTGCACTTCATCTGCCGCGACGTGTGGCTGCGGGTGGCATCGACCTCGACGGCTTGGACGTCGCGTTTCGAGCCCGACGCAGACCTGCTGGTGCCGTTGAAGTCCGGTGAGGGCCGCTACGTGGCACCCGTGAACGTGCTCGACCAGCTGGAGGGCGAGGGCCGGGTGGTGTTCCGTTACCACGACAACCCCAACGGCTCCCTGCACGACATCGCTGGCGTCAGCTCCGCCAATGGTCGTGTCGTCGGACTGATGCCGCATCCCGAGCATGCCATCGAACCGCTGACGGGACCCTCCGACGACGGGCTGGGCCTGTTCTACTCGGTACTGGACTCCGTGCTGGCGGCCTGAAGTCGAGTTATCGGAAATCACTGCCGCACTGCGTAAATCGGTGAAAGCTACGCTGAGTGCGCCGGTCACTTCGTGCAGGTCGTTGAATGTCTGGTCGTCGGTGAGTACCCCGATGCCGAGCTGGCGCCGCGACAATGTAAGCGTCGAGCGTTGCAGCCGGAATCTCAGCCGGCATCTTGCAGCAGCGGCTGCGTCGTCGACGGTAACTCAGCTACCGGCGTCAACTCATCGAAGAGATCGAGTGCGGCTGCGATGGTGCGGTCTACGAAGGAAGCGAAATCCTCGAAGCCGACGCGATCCCCGATCCATTCGGACCTGTGCGCGGCAATACCGGTGCGCTGTGGGTCAGAGGAACCGTGCACGAGCGCGATGACTTCGCGGTTCCGCTGGTTCCACATCTCGGCGAACCGGGTCAGCCGGGCGCGGTCGGTGGCGGGGAAGAAGCAGGTGGGAGTGACCCGAATCGTGAATACATCGCGGTGCGCGGGGGAGATCTCGAGGTGGACGTGCAGCCGCCGGGGATGAGTGTTCGCGACGTAGAAAAATTCACCATCGTGCCGGCCGCGGAAATACCGCCGCCCGCGACTGCACAGGTAACGTTCGATCAGGTTTGCGCAAAGCGGCTGACTCGTCATGAGACTGATACTGAGGCCAGCGCCTTTACGGATCCTTGGAGCCGAGCAAGCCGGGACCAAAGAATCTGTTGAGAATTAGCTGAGTGACCAGGCCGCACCAGCCACAATCACGAGGGCAGCACTCGCACCGGAACGTCCAGCCAACCCGCGACGTTTTGCACGCTCACCCGTTTGCAACCGTCCCAGATCACCTCGCAGCGGGACGCTGTCGGATGCTCGGTGCCTTCGACACTTCGTGTATTGGACGATCGGCTCATTCCCGGCCTAGGTCGATCCGCACGGTCAGCAAGTCGGTGCCTAACGCGCGCACCATCGAGCTGTTGAAACGTGGCAGTGTCGCCAACCGGGCGTACGGATCATCGCCTGGCAGCAGATAGGCGGTTCCCGCACGCCAGCGGCCGCGCATGCGAACTCGAACCTTGTTGTTGGCCTTGATGTTTCGAATGTAGTCCGACGCCTCGCCGTGGTCGGCCACCAGCCAGAACGCGGCGCCGTCGAGCCGCCCGCCTATCGGTGTGCGTCGGGGCTGCCCGCTGATGCGGCCCGTCGTCTCCAGCAGCACTTGGGTGGGTAGCCGCCGGCTAATGGGATTGGCGATATGTCGATGGAAAAAATTGGCTCGGCGGCGTTTGCGTTCGTCCGCGCAGGCGTGAGTGGTCATCTCGTAAGTATTGTCGAGACTAATGGTCTCGTCAATGGGGCACGTTAGCCTTCAGGCTGTGAAGTCAACCGTGGTTCGAAGGCCTCACACCGGCAGCCGGCGCAATGAGGCAGCCGAGCAGGCGATCCTGCATGCGGCCGCCGAGTTGCTCGCCGCCGGCGACGGTCCGCTGATCACCGTGGCCGCCATCGCGGAGCGGGCAGGGGTCGGCAAGCAAACGATCTACCGGTGGTGGCCGTCGAAAAGTGCGGTACTGCTGGACGCGATGATTCACCGGGCGCAGCAGGTCGCACCTACGCCCGATAGTGGCGATCTGCAAACCGACCTGCGTCTGTTCCTGCGGTCCACGTTCGCCGCCGCGCCCGGGAACCGCAGTCTGCTCCTAGGCGTGCTGCGGGAGGCGTTGGGCGATACTGCCACGATGGATCAACTCGCGACGTTCACGGCGGCGCGGCGCGACGAGTTGGCTCACATCCTCGATCGAGCGCGGGCCCGCGGACAGATCCCTATGCTCGAACGGCCCGAAACCGTCGTCGACCAGGCATTCGGATTGCTTTGGTACCGGATAATTTTCGCCCATGAGCCGCTCGACGAACAAGCCGCCGACGACCTGGCGACCGCACTTACAACGCAGCTCCACACCAGTCAGGAGGCTTGAAGGTGGGATTCGCGGTGGAACGGTTCGACCATATTGTGTTGAATTGCAGAGACGTTGAGCTCACCGCATCGTGGTATGAGCGGGTCCTCGGCATGAGGCGAGAGACGTTCGGGCCGTCCGATAGAACTGCCCTGTGCTTCGGAATTCAGAAAATCAACCTGCGACCAGTCGGCGCGCTAGCCGACGATCCTTACTGGGTCACCGGGTCGGTCGAGGCGGCTGGTTCCGAAGACTTGTGCTTCATCACCCGCTCCAGCCCGGACGAGGTTCGCGCCCACCTCGTCGGATGTGGAGTGGAAATCGTCTCGGGACCGGTATCGAAGATCGGAGCATTGGGACCGATGACCTCGCACTACTGCCGTGATATCGACGGGAATCTCATCGAAATCGCGGTCTACTGAGCGCCTGCCGCTGAGCGGATACAGGCAGATCACATAACTCAGACCCTGGCAACAGCGGTAGCAAGGCGCTGAAGCCATGGGTGCTCGGCGGCTTGAGCTTTAGAACCAGGATGGTGATCTGTTCACGTACCACGGCAGGCGCGGTGGGCAGCTGGGGTGAAATGGTGGCGGACATTCCTGCCTCTTTCCAAATCGTTGGTAGGCCTTTGAATATCGATACACGAAGCCGAACTGCGGCAATCGCCTCGGCCGTCCGCAGTGGGCTGAATGGGCCATCTAACCCATTATTATGGGCTAGCAGACCCAAACATGTCCAGGGTGCCGGCAAGAGATCGCTGGTCAGGATTTGGCTCTGCGCCGAGACGAGGTGGACCGGCTTTTACTGGGCGCGGGATGTGGCGCAAAGGAGCGCACGTAGTCGACCGCGGCATTGACGGCGACCCGCAGTGGTTCCGGATCACCGGTGGCGTAAGTGATCATCGCGCCGCCCTGGTGCGCCGTGACCAGCGACACCGCCAAGTGTCGCGGGTCGGCGGCGGGGCGCAGATCGCCGCGACGCCGCATTGCCGTGAGGCCGGCCTGAAAAAGTTCAATCCATTCGTCGTAGCCGGCGGCGAGATCGTCGTGTATTTCATCGTCGGCCTCGATCAGGTCACCGGCCAGGGAACCGTAGACGCAACCGCCTACGCGGTATACGGCGTCTATGTCGGACACGCAGGCATCGGCCCACCCCTGCAAGGCGTCGAGGCTGTCGAGGGCGCCTAACTGCGGTTGGCTGTGAAAGGCCCGTACGTCGTCGCGGCGTGCGGCGACGACGTGACGGGTCAGGTCGCGCTTGTCGCGGAAGTAGTGGGAGATCTGCGATCCGCCCACCCCGGCGGTGCGCCGTACCTGGTCGAGGCTGGTGTTTGCGACGCCGCGTTGGAACATAAGACGGGCGGCGACGTCAATGATGCGCGCCCGAGTCGCCAATCCCTTGCGGGTGAATCGCGAGTATTCAGACACGTTGCCATCTTTGCTAGATCAGTCAGCTGGCTTTCCTTGGCGGGCGTCGGCCCGGCGAACGGCGCGGTGGACGCGGAACCCGTTCGGCGGTGTCGGTGGCGAACATGCGCAGATAGTTGACCGCGAAACGGACCGCGTCGGCGTGCGGCCATTCCGCCCGATAGATGAAGGCCAAGGTCCCACCTCCCTGGTGGGCGCTGACAATGACCAGCGCCAGCCGTCGCGGGTCGGCATCGGCGACCAGAACGCCGTCATCTTTCATCCGCTGAATCGCCTGCTGCAACAGATCGATCCACTGCCAGTAGCCGGCCGCCAACGCTTCGCGCGTGCTGTCGTCGGACTTCGCCAGCTGCGCGGCGAGGGCATGGTAGGTGGGTGTGCCGAAGTAACCGATGCGTCTGAGGTAGCGCATGTTGAGGTCGATCCAGCGCTCGAAGTCTTCAAACGAAGCCAGCCCCCGAAGCTTGGGCTGCCGATGAAAGTCCAGAACCACGCCGATTTGGCATCTGATCACCGCCCGAATCAGCGCGCTCTTGTCCGCGAAATAGTGGGCAAGCTGAGACCCGCTGACGGATGCGGCTCTGCGCACATTGTCCATGTTGAACGCCGTCAGGCCCTCGGTGACGATCAACTTGGCGGCCGCCTGCACTATCCGATCGCGGGTGGCACGCCCCTTGGGGGTCAACCGCTTGTCGTCTTGCGACTCCGGATGGGCCATTGCGCCAGGCTAACCCGCGGATACCCCGAATTATGGGATATCCAGCCCACTGAAATTGCCGGGAATAAGGCGGGCCGGGATATGCCCGCTGGCCGGCCTCCTTCAGGCGGGCACGTAAACCTTGGCGAGGAAGTTGCGGATTAGCTCGGTGACTTCGTCCAGTGCGGACTCCAGCAGGAAGTGCCCACCGTCGAGCAGATGGATCTCGGCATCGGGTAGGTCGTCGGCAAACGCTTCGGCGCCGGCCGGGCCGAAGATCTCGTCGCCGCGGCCCCACACCGCCAGTAGCGGCACCCGGCTGGCGCGGAAGTATTCGTGCAGGCGCGGGTATAACGGCGCGTTGGTGGCGTAGTCGCGCAGCAGTTTTAGTTGCACTTTGTCGTTGCCGGGCCGCGAGATCAGCGCGTAGTCGTGATGCCAGGACTCGGGGTCGACGAGCGTCTCGTCGGCGACGCCGGTGAGGTACTGCCACCGGGTGGCGTCCAGCGTGAGGAACTGCCGTACCGCGGCCTCGGTTTCGGCCGTCTGTTCGCTTTGATAGGCCTGCACGACCTTCCAGAAGCTCTGCACGAACCCGGCGTAGTAGCCGTTGCCGTTTTGGCTGATGATCGCCGTGACTGCGGATGGCTCCCGAAGGGCCAGCCGCCAGCCGATGGGGGCGCCATAGTCCTGTACGTACATCGCGTACCGATCGATACCGAGGGTGCGCAGCAGGCCCGCGGTGAGGTCGGTCAGCGCGTCGAATGTGTAGTCGAACTCCTCCACAGGCGGTGCGTCGGAGAGCCCGAAGCCCAGGTGGTCCGATGCGATCACGTGGTATCGATCGGCGAGCGCCGGAACCAGATTGCGGAACATGTAGGAGCTCGTCGGAAACCCGTGCAACAGAACCAGCGCGGGCGACCCCGGGTCGCCAGCCTCACGGTAGAACAGCCGATGACCGTCGACGGTGGCGTATCGATGATGAACTGCCGGCATGAGATCCCTCCTGCGCCCACGTGCGATTCACAATCGAGCGCCACGCGGCGTTCGACAAACGGTTCACGAAACCCACCCAGTTCTGGGTTGTATGACCCAGTATGCACCAAAACGAGCGGCGCGCAACAGGCGCGGGGCCGGATATCACGCCGGATCACAGCAGGCCCGCCAGGTGTTGCCGTCCGCACCGGGCTGGCATATTCTGGGCCAGATATCCCAATTTAATCCCGATCTGTGCGATGGCGACGGGCGCTTGGGCGGCTGCCGGCCTACCAGACCAGAGGAGCAAGCGCGATGGGTAACACGTTGCGGGACAAGACAGTCATAGTGGTCGGACGCGGCAGCGGGATCGCGCGTGCGATCGCATTGCTGGCGCATTCGGAAGGTGCGCGGGTCATCGTGGCCGGACGGGACAAAGCCAAGCTCGCCAGTGCCTACAACGGCAGTGACATCACCGTCGAAGTGGTCGACATCACCGACGATGCGTCGATCGCCGCCCTGGCCGACCGGGTTGGCGCCGTCGATCACGTGGTGTCCACCGCCTCGGCCCGCGCCCGCGGAAAACTGGCCGACCTGCAGCGCCGCAACTTGCAACAATCGTTTGACACCAAGGTCATCGGCCCCACCATGCTGGCCAAATACTTTGCGTCGCGGATCAACCCGGGAGGCTCGTTCGTGTTGTTCTCGGGGGTTCATGCCTTCAAGCTCAACGTCGGCTATCTCGGGGTGGGTATCACCAATGGCGCCGTCGACTTCCTCACCCGCTGGCTGGCCGTCGAGCTCGCTCCGATACGGGTCAACGCGATTTCGCCCGGAGTTATCGATACGGGCGCTTGGGACTCGCTCGGCGAGGACGGCAAGCGGGATTATTTCAAGCACATCGCCGCCAGCAACCCGGCGAGACGAATCGGAACCACGGACGACATCGCAGCGCGGTGCTGTTCGCGATGACCAACACGTTCCTGACCGGTGTTACCTTGAAGGTCGACGGCGGCGAGCCGCTGATCTAGCCGAGGAGACAAAGTGGGCAGGCTTGTTTCGGTAAATGTGGGCATGCCCAAGAACGTGCAATGGCGCGGCAAAACCGTTTACACGGGGATATGGAAGAACCCGGTCGAGGGACCGGTCAGGGTGCGCCGCCTCAACATCGACGGTGATGGTCAGGGCGATCTTGCCGGCCATGGTGGTGAACAACGCGCCGTCATGGTGTACCAAGCGGAGTCGTACGACTTCTGGAAGACCTACCTGGGTCGCGATGACCTTGAACCCGGACATTTCGGTGAAAACTTCACCGTCATCGGGCTCGCCGACGACGAAGTCTGCATCGGTGACTGCTATCGCATCGGCGACGCCGAATTCGAGGTCACCCAACCACGGGTCACCTGCTTCCGTGTCGGCATTCGCCTCAATGAACCAGAAATGCCCAATCTGCTTGTCGCCCAGCATCGTCCAGGCTTTTACTTCCGCGTCATTACTGAGGGGCACGTGCGTGCCGGGGATGACATCGTGCGGACCCGCCGTGGGCGTCACGAGCTTAGTGTCGCCGACATCGACGCGTTGCTGTATCTGCCCAATCGCAACATCGAGCAACTTCGTAAGATCGTCGACGTTCCGGCGCTCAGCCCCGGTTGGCAGCAATCGTTTAGCGACATGCTGGCAGCGCAGGACAGCTCCACGGCCCAGCCGGCACCGCCGGTCGGAGTCGAACCGGGGTGGAATGGATTTCGCCCGTTGCGGGTCATCGCGACACGCCGGGAAAGCCCACTGGTGATTTCGATCCGGTTGGAAGCCGACAATCACAGCTCGTTGCCCCCACCGCTTCCCGGCCAGTACTTGACGGTGCGAATTCCCGGTGCCGGCGAGCCGACGCCACTGCGCAGCTACTCGCTCTCCGGCGAACCTGGCGCTGGCGTCTACCGCATCAGCGTTAAGCGCGAAGATCACGGTCTGGTCAGTCGATGGCTGCACGCCCACATCGAGCCGGGATCAGTGGTTGAGGCGGCCGCCCCGCGTGGCGACTTCTACCTCGTCGATGGTAGCAATCCAGTGGTCCTCATCTCGGCAGGAATCGGTATCACTCCCGTTCTGGCGATGTTGCATACGCTGTCGGCGGCCCGAAGTACCCGCGACATCTGGTGGCTGCACGCGACCCGCAATCGCGAAACCCAGGCCTTTGCAGCTGAAGTCACGGCTCTGATCAAGTCGTTGCCCCATGCTCGTCAGCTGGTTTTCTATACGCAGACGCAGGGACGCATAGACCGGCCGACAATCGCGGCGCTGGGCCTGCCGGCCGATGCTACCGCGTACCTTTGCGGCCCAACCCAATTCATGACCGACATGCGCGATGCTCTGGCCGCCGCAGGTCTCGACCCCGCGCGGATCCACAGCGAATTGTTCGGTGCCCTCCCGCCGATCAACCCGGGCATCGTCGACGGGACTCCGCGTAAGCCTCCGCACCCGCCTGCCGGCACTTCAGGCACCGGACCTTCGATCACCTTCTCGCGCAGCGGACTTACGGTCAGCTGGTCGGAGGGCTACCGCAGCATTCTCGACCTTGCCGAAGCCTGTGACGTGCCAACCCGTTTCTCATGCCGAAGCGGCGTCTGTCACGTGTGCGAGACCGGAGTCGTCGCGGGGACTACCACTTACGTGCAGTCGCCGCTGGAGCCGCCCGAGCGGGGAACGGTGCTGATCTGCTCAGCCGCTCCACAAAGCGACCTCGTTCTGGACCTTTAGTGGCACGAAAGAATTCGTGCTAAGCGGCAATCGCACGCTGGCCGCACGATTTGGTGGGTTGGTCGCGGCCCTGCTCGGTGGTCTTGACCGGCGATTTAGTGCGCCCGGGGAACAGCAGCGCGCTACTCGGGTGGTGATGTACTTTTGTGCGCGGATACGGCACGTGCGCCTGCCGAGCGGTTGATCATGGCAGCAGCCGATCGGGCCGCGTCCACAGCACACCGACAGGAGGATCGAGTGGGACCTGCGGGCCTGATCAGCCGTGGAACGGTGCTGCCGGGTGACAACGCCGGCTCACCGCCGGAGCCGTCGCGGTGAAATGTCCGGTCGGGCGACCCGAGGACAATGCCCGCCGAGGGGATCGTCGATCTCGAGGCGCGAGCCACATTCCTGGCCGGGCGGCATGTGTGCGGCGATGCGTTCGTGGCACGCGGAGAGTCCGATGAGTTCGCCGGGCGTCGATCCAGAACTGGTGCCCGCCACGCCGCGGGTTTCCGGCACCGCGGCCACCATGACGATCATCGTCACGGGCCTGGGCTACGCCGTCTCCGCGGCAGACCCCACCATCCTATGCACCAACATCGCCGCGGTTCGGGCCGGACTGAATTTGTCCATCAGCGCAGGGAGTTTCGTGGCGAGCCTGGCCACCCTCACCCTCGCCGCCGCCGTACTCGGCGCAGGCGCTCTCGGCGATCTGTATGGCAAGAAACGCATGTACGTCTACGGGCTGCTGGGCACGATCGCCTTCGGCCTGCTGGCCGCCGCGGCGCCCAACGGCGTCGTCCTGGTGCTGGCCCGCGCTGGGGTGGGGGTGGCGTTCGCGTTCCTGGTCGGGCTGTCGCTGGCCATCGTCAACGAGGTCTTTCCACCGGAGCGCCGCAAGAGCGCGATCGCGCTGTTCCTGGCAGCCGGTTTCGCGATCACGGCGCCGCTGCCGGCGATCGGCACCATGTTGGCACAGCAATTCGGCTGGCGGACCTGCTTCCTCGTCGCACCGGCGGTCGCGGTGATCGGTTTGGCGATCACCGTTCGGTACGTACCCGAGACCCCGCGGGCCGCGCGTCGGCTGGACGTTGCGGGCCTGATCCTGATCGCGGCCGCCCTGCTGGGTGTGGTGTACGGAATCTCGCGGCTGGAGCGCGGATTCACAGCCGGCGCCGTTGCTCCCATCCTGGTGGGGCTGGTCGCCGGCGTGGGTTTCGTCTTTCGAGAGCTTCGCACGCCCGACCCGGCGCTGGACTTGCGCGTCTTTCGTTCCGGGCCGTTCAACGCCGCTGTGATCGCGGGAATCACGTGGGACTTCCTGACCGGCGGAGCCACGATCTTGTTCGCGTTCTACCTCGTCACCGTCCGCGGCGAGTCACCGGAGATCCTGGGTTTGCTACTCATCCCCACCATGGCGCTGCAGGCGCTGGCCGCCACCGAATCGGGGCGCGCCGCGATTCGCTTCGGGGACCGCGCCATCCTCGTCACCGGCCTGGTCGTGCTGCTGGCCGGGCTGCTCGCAATTACGCTGCTCGGCGAAAACACCTCGATGCTGGTGCTTTTCATTGCGGTGGCGTTGAACGGGATCGGCAGTGCCATCGTCCAGACGCCCCAGTCGACGATCATGATGGCCAGCGCACCCGCCGAACTCGGCGGTGCGGTGTCGGCGGTCAAAGCCGCGCTCGGTCAGGCCGGATACTCCCTCGGCCCTGCCCTGTTCTCGGCCGTCGGCATTTGGTTGTTCTTCCAAGACGGCATGCGCAAGCTAGCCGAGATGGGAATCACTGTCGGACAGGCCCGCGAAGCGCTCAGAGTCACGCATGGCGGCACCGTGGTCGCAGCCCACGGCGAGCAGGTGCTCGACCCGCAGCGTGCCCGTCAGCTGGTCCAAGGCGCGGAGCAGTGCATGTTGTTCGCGATCCATACCCTGAGTCTGATCATGGCGGTGGTGCCCATTGTCGCCATCGTCATGGCACTCGTCCTGCTGCGCCCGAAGCCGGCACGCGGGGAGCAATCCACTGAGAAATCCAGCAACTAACCCATGAGGGGACAATCGGTGCATGACTGCGGCCGCAACGACGCTGTTCCCGGCCCGTCGGGTGATCACCATGGAGCCGAGATGTCCTGACGCCAACTCGGTCGCGGTGTCGGGTCGAAGGATTGTCGCCGTCGGGTCATTTGAGGACTTGCGTGGTTTCAATGACGCGGTCGTCGACGAGACGTCCGCCGACGCGGTGGTGTGCCCGGGCTTCATCGATCAGCACCTGCATCCGATCCTCGGCGCCACCACATTGGCCACCGAGGTCATCGCGCCGGAGGAGTGGGCCCTGCCGAGCCGCGTCTTGCCCGCGGCGCATTCGGAAGACGGGTATCACCGCGCGTTACGGGACGCCGAGCGGGCGCTGACCGATCCGCGGACGTGGCTGTTCCCCTGGGGATATCACCCGCTGTGGCATGGTCGCCTGGACCGCGGAGCCCTCGATGAGCTCAGCCGCGCCTGGCCGATCGGGGTGTGGCATCGCTCCTGCCATGAATGGTTCCTGAACTCCGCGGTGATCGAGGCGTTGGGCATCACCCGCCCTGGCAGCTGCATCAGCAAATCCTCGGCGCCGAAGGCACTTTGTTCCTGTCGACATTTCTCGTCGATGCGCGCAGCCAGGCCGATGCCGGCATGGATCCCGCCGACGCGGTGGCCGACGCCGAGGCGCAGGTCGCGCGCGCGTGCACCGGCAAGGTGTGGCTGCTGCCCAAGCACGTGAAGCCGTTCGCCGACGGCGCGATCATCAGCCAGCGGATGCAGATGGGGAGCCATACCTCGACGACGACGGCCGATCCGACCCACACCATCACGGCGAATGGATGATGGAGCCCGACACCTTCCGGGCGTTCGCGAAGGTCTACTGGGATGCCGGTTGGCAGTTGCACATTCACGTCAACGGCGACGCCGGCCTCGACATGGTGCTCGACACGATCGAGCGCTGCATGGCAGAGCATCCGTGCGACGATCACCGCACGGTGATCGTCCACTTC
>DATJBA010000372.1:0-6609 GCA_035515675.1 Mycobacterium sp. | reverse complement strand
CTTCGCCGAGGAGCTGACCCTGGCGCTGGAGGCGCGATTTCTGCAGACCGCTACGCCAACGGATCTGACGTTGACGTTCACCCTCGCGCAAGGCAACCGGGGAAGGGCGCGGGTTTGACCCCCTGTGCTACCAGGGCCTGTTGAAGCGGGCCATCGGCGTGCACTGGGGGATGTCGGGGGTGAGCTCGGCAAGATGGCCGTCCACAACGAGATCGAGGCCTACAACCTGCCGCAGGGTGTGATCGCCCAACTATTCCGCGACACCGCGGCCGGTAAGCCGAGCATGCTCACCGGGTTGGCCTCGACACGTTCGTTGATCCTCGCAAGGGCGGCGGAAAAATCAACGACAAGACCACCGAAGACCGTGTCGAGCTGATCTCGATCGGCCAGCGGTACCTGTTCTACAAGGCGTTCGCGCGGCTGGATGTGGCATTCCTGCGCGGCACGACCCGAACGGCAACATCACCATGGAGCGCGAGGTGTTGTTCCTCGACGGCTTCGCCGTCGCGACGGCGGTCCACAATGCTGGCGGCCTCGTGATCGGCCAGGTTAAACGCATCGCCGATGCGGCTGCTTTCAGACCCAAGGAGGTGAAGATTCTGGGCGTGCTCGTCGACTGTGTGGTGGTGTCGACCCCCGAACATCATCACCAGAGCTGGGGCACCCAGTACCCGCCGGCGATGCGCGGAGAGCTGCGCGTCGCGGTGTCCTCGATCCCGCCGCTCGGGTTGTCCGAGCGCAACTTGATCGCCCGGTGCGCGGCGATGGAATTGCGGCCCAACGCGGCGGTCAACCTGGACATCGGAATGCCCGAAGGCGTCGCCAGCGTGGGGCCTGTGCCGGAGGAGTACATGATGAAGCAAGGATCCTCGCGTCACACTGCGACGTCGATGCGATCGGTGCTCGCAGCAGCGATGATCGTCTCGTATCCGGCGGCACCGGGGTCGGGGTGCCGTCCCAGCACCACGCTTTTGGAAATGCCAGCCTGCTGTGCCGACAATGTCGCGACCTCGGCCAGCGCGGACCTGATGCCGAGCAAGACGCCGGCCTAGAGGCCGCAGTTCAGCTGGGTGGAGCTTCGGGCGCTGGCAGGAAGGGGGGCGGGGCCTCAGGCCGGACTGGTGGAGCCTCGGGTGGCGGCGGCGCCGCAGGCGTGGTGGGAGGCGGCGCCACCAGAGAGGTGGAGGGGGGCGGCGCCACCGGAGAGGTTGACCGCAATATCGAACTCGCCACTAACACGGTCAGAAGCCCGATCAACACGGAAAGGTAGAAGAGGTCGTAATAGCTAACCCTGGCCGCCAGCGCGGAGATCGCGAGGCCGCGCGATGGCCTTGACCTTTCGATAGGCAGCCCCAGCCAGCTGTTTGGGCATGCCAACTGGTTTCGGCCCAGCTATAGCCTGCAGCCGGATGCGCCACCGAGTAAACGCCGCCAAAACGATGCCAAGGAACAGCAGCGCCGCCATGTCCAACGCCCACCACCTGAGGCTGTGGGTCCACAGGGTCTCGTTGGCCGGGGTCAATGGCGCGACGGCGCGGATATCGACGGTGGACGCCGCGGCGGCGAAGCCCCATCGGGCGGGCATGAGCCAGGACAGTTGGTCGAGAACCATACGGCCGCTGACGGGAATGAGCCCCCCGCAGAACGCAAATGACACCATGACAACCACGACGAGCATGGGCAGAATTTGATCCTGCGAGGTGGCGGCGGCCGACAATGCTAGACCCAGGACCATGGCGACGGCGGCGGTGACGGCAAGCGTCGCATACAGCTCAAATGTTGGATCGCCGAGGACGACCGCGCCGCGGGTGGGTGGGCCTTTACCAATCACGACAACGGCGGTCAGGAACGCGGCTTGCACCGCAGCACCGACGCTGAAGACCATGATCTTGGCGGCCAGATATGCCGAGGCCGACAAACCGGCGGCTTGCTCGCGGCGGAAGATCACTCGTTCACCGACAAGATCCCGGATGGTCAGTGCCGTGCCCATAAAGATGGCGCTGATAGTGAGCATCATGACGATAGTTGTGGGCTCGTTTACGGTGGCGCCGTGCACGTTGGCAATCCCAAACCCCGCGCCGCCCGGGACCATTAGCGTAATTATTCCCAGGATGAACGGCAGCGCAGCCACGAAGACGAAGTAGCCGCGGTCGGCGGTAATGAGTCGCACCTGGCGACGCGCGATCGTCGACAACTGACGCCGCAGGCTGGTGTGGGTCCCTGCGCCCAATTTGGCGGGCTTCTCGCTCTCCGACGGTGGCGGTGGTGGTTTCACGCGCTCGAGGAATCGCAGGTGGGCCCCGTGGGGATCGGCGCCGATCGCGGAGAAGATGTCGGCCCAGTTGGTGGTGCCCATCGACGAGCCGATCTGGCTGGGTGGCCCGCAGAATGCGGTTTTGCCGCCGGGTGCCAGCAGCAGCACCTGATCGCACACGTCGAGATAGGACAGCGAATGCGTCACAACCAGCACCACGCGGCCGGCGTCGGCGAGCTGGCGCAGCATGGTCATGACCTGCCGATCCAGCGCGGGGTCAAGGCCCGACGTCGGCTCGTCGAGGATCAGCAGCGACGGTCTGGTCAGCAGCTCCATCGCTACCGAGGCGCGTTTGCGCTGGCCGCCGGACAGCTTGTCGACCCGGGTGTCGGCCTGCCAGGTCAGATCCAGCTCCTCGAGCACTTGCATGACGACCTCGCGGCGCTCCCCCTTGTTGGTGTCGGGCGGCAGCCGCAGCTCGGCGGCATAGCCCAGGGCCTGGTTGACGGTCAGCTGATGATGCAGCACGTCGTCCTGGGGCACCACCCCGATCCGGCTGCGCAGCGAGGCGTAGTCGGCGTGGATGTTGTGGCCCTCGAAGGTCACCGCTCCGGCGGTCGGCCGGGTGTAGCCGGCGATCAGCTTGGACAGTGTGGTCTTGCCGGCGCCGGACGGGCCGATGACGGCGGTCAACGTGCCGGGCCGGGCGGCGAACGAGATATTGTCCAGCAGCGTCCTATTGCCCTCGATGGTCCAGGTGACGGCGTGCACACCCAGACCGCCGGTGCGGGTCGCCGCGTCGACCTCGGTCCGGCGGACCAGCGTGCCGCCGGAGAACACCAGGTCGACATTGCCGATCGTCACCACATCACCGTCGGCCAGCAGCGCCTGATCGACCGGGGCACCGTTGACGAAGGTGCCGTTGATGCTGTGGGCGTCGTGGATCTCGGTGCCCGCCGCGGTCGACACCAGCGTCGCGTGGAGGCGGGAGGCCAGCAGATCGGGGATCACGATGTCGTTGTCCCTGGCGCGGCCGATGGTCGCCGAGCCCGGCGGCGGCTCTGCGGACCCGCCTGGTCGGCCGATCTTGCGCAAACTGGTCGCAAGATCCGACGTGGCGCCGCTCGTATGGCGGGGCGCCGGGCCCACGGCGGTGGGCTGGGAGCTGGCCGGCTGCGACACGCTCGACACTGCCGAGGCAGCTGGGCCTTCGCCGGAGCCCTGGCGGCCCACCTCGAAGGTCAAAAGCGGCCCGACCAGGCTGCCGATGTTGATGTTCTGGCCGTCCTCGATGTCCACGGCGGACACCCGGCGGCCGCCGACGAACATCCCGTTGAGGCTGTCGTTGTCGATGGCGACCCACCGGCCCTGGTCGAACCGCAGCACCAAATGCGCCCGCGAGATTAGGGGATCCGGGATGCGCAAATCAGCATGGATGTCGCGGCCGATCACCACATCGTTGCCTGCCACGAACGTGTGCACCGATCCGCTATACCGAACGGTCAGCTCCGGCGCTGCAAGCTGGGTCATCGACGCCAAATTCTATCGATACCGGCTGATCATGGGCCACATATATATATATCATCCTGCCGCAGGTTTTATCGACGAACCCGTCGCGGCGTTACAGCAAACCATCCTCAACTACCCCAGGTTTCGTTCCTATGTGGTTGCGAGGGCCGGGGTTGGCTGGCTCGCTGGTCGTGAGGCGCCGAGTAGGGCGGCCTCGTACTCGGTGGGTGAAATATAACCGAGGGCCTCGTGCCGGCGTTCCTGGTTGTACCAGGCCACCCAGGTGGCGGTGGCCAGCTCGACGTCGTCGATGCTGCGCCACAGTTTGCCACGGTTGATCAATTTGGTCTTTGATGCGGCGTTGACCGCCTCGGCGAGGGCGCTGATGCTCCTAATGGGTGAGTCGGACTTGTTCAGACACGCAGGAGGCGACCGGCAGGTGGTCACTAAGATGCTCCTGATCGCGGCGCAGTCTGGCTGGTGGGCTGCTGGCAGGTGATCACTGGTTGTGATGACATGGACTGCGTCGGAGATCTCGGCATCGACGGTGGCCCCGTCGGTCCGCCACGAGGTGGGTGATCGGCTTGTGAGATGCCGCGCCAGCGAGCGCTGTCCATTAGGGTGCCACACTTGTCTCGAGCTCGACGCGAAGGAGAACAGACACAAGAAACGGAGACCGGCATATGCAACTGACCTGCGGGGTTGATTGGGCGGAGGCGCATCACGACGTCGCCCATGGCGATATGGACGGCGCTGTTGTGGCACGGTCCCGGATCGATGCCGGCGCCACCGGATTCAACGACTTACTGGCGCTGATCGCCGAACATGGCGGCAGCGCCCAGGACATGCCGATCGCGTTGGAAACCGACAAGAATCTGCTCGTCGTGGCCCTGGCTGAGGCCGGGTTCACGGTGCAACCCGCGCACGGTGGCCCGCTATCGGGAACGCTACGGTCAGGCCGGCCGCAAATCCGACCCCGGATGCCGCGGTACTTTCGCACATCCTCCGCGCTGACCGACACCTGCACCGCCCGCTGCGGGCCGTGAGCGACCAGGCCCGCGCGATGAAGACACTCGCACGACAGCATCAGGAAGCCATCTGGGCGCTGCATCACACCATCAACCGCCTGCGGTCGGTGCTGCTGGAGTTCTACCCGCAAGCGCTGCAAGCCTTTCCGAACCTCAAACACCGCGCCGCGACGAACGTGCTGGCCGCCGTCCCGACCCCGGCAGCCGGGCAGAAGCTGACCCGGTCCCGGTTGGTGGCGCTGCTGCGCCGGTCCGGCCGCGGCAACCACCCCGCACTGGTCGAGCAAATCCTTTCCGACCTGCGAACACCGTGCTGCGGCAATCGGCCCGCATCGGTGGCGGTTCGTCAATACCCGAGGAGGCCGGGATCCGTGCGACACCGCACAACCGCTACTGCGTGGAGCGCCACATCGATTTCGCCAGAATGGGTTTGATCCACGATCCGGAGACGGGGCGGCGCCGGGTGGTGCATGCGTTGATCTTCACCGCGGTGTACTCGCGGCACATGTTCGTGTGGTTGACGTTCGGGCCGACACTCGAGGCGATAGTCGCCGGCTGCGAGGCGGCGTGGCGGTTCTTCGGCGGCGTATTCCAGCTCGGTGGGATCCAGGCCGGTGACGGTAAGCAGCTCCGACGTCCAGCTGATCCCGACCGCCGACGCCAGTGCAGGCTGACCGCAGACATCGAAGTTCCCGCCCCCAGGTCGCGAGCCGATCAGCGACACCGCGGCCCACCCCGGATGCCAAGGTTGGCAATCACATTCGGGTGAGGCCGGACGACGCAGCGCGAGTCGACTGCCGAGGTGCTCAGCCGGGCGGTCAGCGCCAGGCTGCCTTCCGGGTGTCAGGTCGTCCGGTCGGGCCTGCGCAGCCTCAGCCGGACCATCGACCTGCGGTTCGGTTGGGCGCGGCGGATCGCCCGCCGCGCGACGCGTCGTTGCTTGGGTTTGTCCGCCCATACCTCAGGATGTACGGCCAGCCAGCGGTGACTGCGGACGGAGAACGGGATGTGGCACAGGTAGGCCAAGTTGACCACCATGATCACGATGTACGGAAACAGGAACGCGGCCGCCACGACGATCGCCAACACCGCCAGCAACACGGCCGCCAGACTCGGCGGCACCGAGACGTTGGGTATCTTTCTCATCGGAAGCTGGCTGACCACCAGCGCCGAGCAGGCCACCAGCCAGGGGCAGAAGAACCACTCGGAGGTCCACCAGCCCTCGCCGAACTGCACCTTGGCGACCAGCGGCAGGATCGCCATGCCCGCCCCGGCCGGGGCGGGCATGCCGACGAAGAACTCCCGGCTGTAGGCGGGCAGAGTTCCGTCGTCGAACAGCGCGTTGAACCGGGCCAGCCGCAACGCGATGCATGTCGCGTACAGCAGCGTCACGATCCAGCCCGCCGGGAAGGTCGACAGCAACGACACGTAGACCACCAGCGCGGGCGCCACCCCAAAGTTCAGCGTGTCGGCTAGCGAGTCGATCTTCTTACCCATCCGCGACGACGCGTCCAGGATGCGGGCCACCCGACCGTCCAGCCCGTCGAGGACGGCGGCGACCGCGAGCAGCACCACCGCGATGTGCGGTCGGCCGTCAAGCGCGGACTTGATCGAGGTCAGCCCGGCACAGATAGCCAGCAGAGTCATCGAGGTGGGCAGGACGTGCAGGCCCACCGCCCGTCTGGCGCGGCGTTGGGTGCTCATGACAGTTCGGCTAACATCGTTTCACCCGCAACCGCGCGTTGCCCGATGCGGACCAACGGGTCCGTTCCCGCGGGCTGGTAGTTGTCCAGCCGGGATCCGAACCAAATCAGCCCG
>DATJBA010000371.1:0-25553 GCA_035515675.1 Mycobacterium sp. | reverse complement strand
GACTTTTAGTTATGCGATCCCAGCTCCTTGATCGCACCGTTGCGGGACCACCGGCCCGGTAAGGTGGCAGCGCGGCGCATGTGCCCTGGCAAGAGGTGGAGCCGATGACGGGAATCGAACCCGCGTATTCAGCTTGGGAAGCTGATGTTCTGCCATTGAACTACATCGGCGCTGTTGCCCCCGAAGGCTAGCATCCGTCGTCGCGGAAGCAGATAGGCTCGTCGGGTGCTGCTCTCCGATCGTGACCTCAGGGCCGAAATCACCGCTGGCCGGTTGGGCATCGACCCGTTCGACGACACCTTGGTGCAGCCGTCCAGCATTGATGTTCGCCTTGACTGCATGTTCCGGGTGTTCAACAACACCCGCTACACCCATATCGACCCCGCACTGCAGCAGGACGAGCTGACGAGCCTGGTGGAACCCGTTGACGGGGAACCGTTCGTGCTGCATCCGGGCGAGTTCGTGCTCGGCTCGACGTTAGAGCTCTTCACCCTGCCCGATGACCTCGCGGGACGTCTGGAAGGCAAATCGTCTCTGGGCCGCCTGGGGCTGCTGACGCACTCGACCGCCGGCTTCATCGATCCCGGCTTCAGCGGTCACATCACGCTCGAGCTGTCCAACGTGGCCAATCTGCCGATCACCTTGTGGCCGGGCATGAAAATCGGTCAGCTGTGTATTTTGCGGTTGACCAGCCCGGCTGAACACCCGTATGGCAGTTCGCGCGTCGGATCGAAGTACCAGGGTCAGCGGGGGCCGACGCCGTCTCGGTCCTATCAGAACTTCATACGATCTACATAGGTTTGATGGGGCCCCCGCACGGTCCTCATGCGGGATTATTAGTTATACGTGGTTTCTCCTCCGCCCGACCGCGGCTGGGCTAGCTATACCTTTGACCTTTGGAGGGGGTGGGTATTGGATATCGTGCTCGGGGTGTCGATGGCACCGGCGTCGATCCAGATGGTCCTGCTGGAAGGCCAATACGCCGACGGCACCACGGTCGAAGAGGACGAGTTTGACATCACCGCTGCCGACGACTCGACCACCGCGGGCGCGCCCGATCGGGTGATCGCCGCCATCCTGGGTACCTGCGAGGGCGCGGCCGATGCCGGCCTCGAGCTGTCGTCTATCGGGGTGACTTGGACCGACCGATTCGAAGCCGCCGCGCTGCGCGACGCGCTGACCGCCCACAAACTCGAGAACGTCATGCTGGTATCGGCGTTTCTGGCCGCGACGTCACTGGCTCAAAGCGTCGGCGGGGCAATGGGTTACGAGCGCACCGCGGTGCTTTTCGTGGAACCCGAGACCGCGACGTTGGCCGTCGTCGAGACCTCCGACGGTTCCATCGCCGATATCTACAAAGAACAGATCTATGCCGAGTCCTACGACGAGGCCACCGCACAACTCATCGGGATGATTGCCGGGCTGGAGGAGCTGGAATCAGCTCCTGGCGGCCTGTTTTTGGTCGGGTCGGGTGTCGACATCGCCCCGATTAAGCCGGCGCTGCAGTCGGCGACCTCGCTTGATGTGAGCGCGCCGGAGGAGCCGGAGACAGCGCTGGCCCGCGGTGCGGCGTTGGCGTCGGCGAACGCACCGTTGTTCGCCTCGTCGACCGCGGCGCTGGCCTACGCACAGGACCCCGGCACCGGTGCGGTCGACCCATACGCCCTGCCCGATTACCTCAATTTTGGCGGTGTTCCCGTCGGCGCCGATGGGGCTGAGCTCGGCGACGATGACCTCGCTTACAGCGCTGTGCCGGACGAGGACGCCGACGCCCTGACCGTCGTCATAGACGAGTCCGACTTCGTCGGTGACGAAAGCCAACCGAGTCGCAGACCGGTCCTGTTGATCGGTAGCGGGTTGGCGGTGGTCGGCATCAGCGCGGTGGTCGCGCTGGAGGTCGCGCTCGCGATCGGAATCCGCACGACGGTCGCCTTGCAGCCCATCCCAGGGCAAAGCCTCATCGTCCCAACCCAACAGGCGCCCGCGCCCGCGCCGGTTGAAGCGTCCGCCCTGAAGCCGAATATCAGTGTGCCGATGCCGCAGGCGGCGCCTAAGCCGTTGAACCCGCCAGTCGCCGCACCTCTACCGGCGGCTCCGGTTCCCGCTGCTCCAGGCGTCCCGGCTCCGGTCCCCGCAGCTCCGGTACTGCCGGTTCCAGTCGCGGTCCCTCCGGTGGCGACAGTTCCCGCGCCACCGGTTCACCTGCCTGTTCCCGACCCGGTAGTAAGCCCACCGGTGGCCCAGGCCCCACCGCGCCTGTCCGAACCGGAACCGGTGGTGACCCAACCCCCGGTCCACGCCCCACAGCCGCAACGCAGTGGCGCGGTTCCGCAGTCGCCACCCCACCAATCCTCTCCGGAGCAAGGCCTGTCACCCAGGCCGAGCAGCCCTGGCGGCCAGGGCGGCGGGCACGTTCCCGCCCCCGGCGCAGGCCCCGGCGGCGGTGAGCCCGCTCACGTCCCCGGCGGCGGTGAGCCTGCTGGTCCCGGGCCCTTCGGCGGTGGCGGCCCCGGCGGCGGTGAGCCCGCCAGCCCTGAGCCCTTTGGGGGTGGCGGTCATGAAGGCGGGCCCTTCGGCGGTGGCGGGCCGATTGGCGGTGGCGGGCCGATTGGCGGTGGCGGGCCGTTCGGCGGCTTCGGCGGTGGCGGCCATGGCGGTGGCTTCGGCGGTGGCGGGCCCTTCGACGGTGGCTTTGGTGGTGGCGGGCCCTTCGGCGGCGGGTTCGGTGGGGGAGGCCACGGCGGCGGCTTTGGTGGGGGAGGCGGCTTCGGTGGGGGAGGCCACGGCGGCGGCTTTGGTGGAGGCGGCCACGGCGGCGGTGGCGGCGGGCACAGGTAGCCGTCGGCCGACGGCCGGATGTCGCTCAGTGTTGCAACACGGTTAACCGATGGCCCCTGGTGTTTACCGCCCCTAGGCTTACCCGGGTAGGGTCGAAATATCGGGGGTCGTGGAAGACTGCGCCGCCCTTTCTGCCAGAACTTCATAACGCCCAGCTAATCCCGGATTATGGAGCCCATGCTGCTGCTGTGGCAACGAATTCCGAGGTTAATAGCTAGAGAGTTGTGCTGCCCGCGTGATTGTTGGACAGCGTAGCAAACTACCCAAGGGGAGATAGAACGGTGGTGGGCATCGTGCTCGGCGTCTCGATGGCGCCGACGAAGGTCCGCATGGTGCTGGTCGAAGGTGAAAGCGCCGACGGGGTCACTATCGACCAGGACAACTTCGACGTCGCCGGGGACGCTTACCAGTCTGGAGGGCCCTCCACTGCGCCTGCTCAGGTGATCTCAGCTATCTTGGGCACTCGGGAAGGCGCTGCAGAGGGCGGCTACCAGCTGCTATCGAGCGGAGTGACCTGGACCGACCACGTCGAGGCCGCACTGCTGCGCGACGCCCTGATCGCCCACAAGATTGAAAACGTCATGCTGGTCTCGGCCTTTATGGCCGCAGCCGCGCTGACTCAGGCTGTCGGCAACGCCACCAACTATGCGCATACCGCGCTGCTATTCGTCGAGCCGTACACCGCGACCTTGGCTGTGGTCGACACCGCCGACGGATCGATCTCCGACGTGCGCCGGAAGGTTCTTGCTGACGACGAAGACCAGGCAGTGGCCGAGCTTGTCGACATGGTCTCCGGTGCTGAAGCGCTGGAAGCGCGCCCGGAGGGTGTGGTCGTCGTCGGTTCTGGCGTCGATATCCCGCTGATCAAGCCGGCATTGGAGGCCGCGACTGCGCTTGAGTTGTCCGTACCTGACGAGCCGGAGATGGCCCTGGCCCGGGGTGCGGCGCTGGCTTCGGCGAATGCGCCGTTGTTCGTGTCCTCCACAGCCGCGCTGGCTTACGCGCTGGACCCCGGTACGGGCGAGGTCGATCCGTTAGCGCTCGCCGGACAGTCTCCCGGATTACTACCCGGATACCTGCCCCAATACCGGGGCGTTCCGGAGCTTGCCGCCGATGCCGAGAAAGGCAGGGCTAACGTCGCCTACAGCGCCGTGCCGGACGAGGACGCCGACGCCCAGACCGTGATCGGTCTGGACGAGAGAGCGCAGCGGCGCAGGTCTCTTCTGCTGGTGGGTAGCACGCTAACTGTGATCTTCATCAGCGCGGTTGTAGCGCTTGAGATTGCGCTGGCGATAAGTATCCGCCCGACCGTCGCTTTGCGGCCCAGCCCCAACGAAAACATCATCGCGCCAACCCAGCCTGCGCCTGCGCCCCCGCAGGCCTTGGTCCCGAAGCCGAAAGTCGAGTTGCCCACGCCAGTGGCGGCGCCCAAGCCCTTCAGCCCGCCGGCCATCGCCCCGGTTCCCGCGGCTCCGCCGGCGCCGGTTCCGGTCCCGCTGGTTCCGCCGCCCGTGCTCGTTCCAGTACCGCGCGCGCCGGTCATCCAACCTCCGGTGCCCAGGCTGGGGGCCGGCCACGGCGGGCCGTTCGGTGGTGGACCCGGTGCCCGCGGGCCCTTCGGCGGGGGGCCATTCGGTGGTGGACCCGGTGCCCGCGGGCCCTTCGGCGGGGGGCCATTCGGTGGCGGCCACGGTGGCTTTGGCGGTGGACACGGTTTTGGTGGTTTCGGTGGCGGGCACGGATTTGGTGGCTTTGGCGGGCACGGATTCGGCGGCTTCGGGCGCAGGTAGTCGTCCCGCGCCAGCCCCGGCCGTGATTTCGCCCAGCCTCAGACCGACGTAACGTGCGTAAAATCGGGACACCAGAGGAATACAGGGTGGGGACACGCGACGGCTCGCTGTCACCGAAGCTTGCGACGACGACGTCCCCGACGTCACTGGCTAGCAAACGACGATGGAGGAGCTTTGGACACCGTACTTGGCGTGTCGATGGCGCCGACAGCCGTCCGGATGGTGCTGGTCGAAGGTGAGAATGGCGATGGCGCCACCGTCGACGAAGACAAAATCGACGTCGTCGCTGACGATGACGCGGCAACGGTCAGTGCAGCTGACCAGGTGATCTCGGCCATCTTGGGGACCCGCGAGGGCGCAGCCGAGGGCGGCTACCAACTGGCGTCGACTGGAGTCACCTTCACAGATCCCATCGAGGCCGCTGCACTCCGCGACGCGCTGGCCGCCCACAAAATCGAGAATGTGATGTTGGTCTCGGCCTTTCTGGCCGCGGCCGCACTGGCTCAAGCGGTCGGCAACCAAACCAACTTTGCCCAAACGGCGCTGTTGTTTATCGAGCCCGATACCGCGACCCTGGCGGTCGTCGCCAGCGCGGACGGGTCGATCGCCGACGTTCATCGGCAGGCCCTCCCAGAAGACGACGGTGCCGCGGTGGCCCAGTTGGCCACGATGGTCTCTGGGGCTGAAGCGTTAGAGACACACCCCGACGCCGTGTTCGTCGTCGGCAACGGCATCGACATCCCGATGATCAAGCCAGCGCTGGAGGCGGCAACCACGCTCCCGTTGACGGTGCCTGAGGAGCCGGATACGGCGCTGGCCCGTGGAGCGGCGCTGGCGTCGGCGAATGCGCCGCTGTTCGTCTCGTCCACCGCGGCGCGGGCCTATGCACAGGACCCGGGCACCGGTGCCATAAACCCGTTTGCGGTGGCCCCTGGCTACTTCGACTACCCAGCCGATTCAGCCGCCGGCGACGGCGCGCTCGCCTACAGCGCCGTCCCCGACGACCTGGCTGACGCCTATACCGGCGAGTACACGGCCGCGACCAGGCTGGTCGGCGCGGGCTATCGCGAGCGGAGGTCGTTCAGGCTGCTCGGGAGCGCATTGGCAGGGATCTTCGTCGTCGGTGTGGCGGCGCTGGTCGTTTCGCTGGCGATCGCTATCCGGCCAACGGCCAATGTACAACCCATCCCCGGCCACAACGTCGTCGCTCCCGCCAAGCCGGCACCAGAAGCCACGGCTCCGGCGCCAGCGGCTCCCGCTCCGGTTGCCGAGGTTCCGGCGCCGGCCCCCGCCCCGGTGCCGGCGGCTCCTGCACCGGTTCCAGTCGCTCCGGCACCGGCCCCTGTCCCGATACCTGAGGCTCCTGCGCCCGCGCCGGTGGCGCCCGTTCCAGTACCAATTCCGCTACCATTACCGCCGATCATCGGTGGGCCGGCCCCAGGCTTGCCCTTCGGGGGCGGTCCCGGTGGGGGCGGTCCCGGCGGGGGCGGTCCCGGCGGGGGAGGTCACGGCGGCTGGGGTCACGGCGGCGGCGGATTCCCCGGTGGCCCAGGTCACGGCGGGTTCGGTGGCGGTCACGGGCGCGGGTTCGGTTTCCCTGGCCTGTAGCCCGCCTGCAGTCATCTGTCATCTGCCGTTTGCCTACCGATTAGCGGAGCGATGCAATTAGCTCATCGCGGCCACCTACACCGGTGGTATGCGATGCACCGTCTTCGGCACTGGTTATCTGGGTGCCACGCACGCAGTTGGGATGGCGGAACTGGGACACGACGTCATCGGGATCGATATCGATCCGGGTAAGGTCGCCAAGCTCGCCGGTGGTGACATTCCCTTTTACGAGCCCGGCCTGCGAAAGCTGTTGACCGACAATCTGGCTGCGGGGCGACTGCGGTTCACCACTGACTATGACATGGCGGCCGGGTTCGCCGACGTGCATTTCCTGGGGGTTGGCACGCCGCAAAAGAAGGGCGAATACGGCGCTGACTTGCGCCATGTCCATGCCGTCATCGATACGCTGGTGCCGCGGCTGACCGGGGCATCGGTGCTCGTCGGCAAATCGACAGTCCCGGTGGGCACCGCAGCCGAGCTGGCCCACCGGGCCGCCGCGCTGGCGCCGCGCGGAGTGGATGTCGAAATCGCCTGGAATCCGGAGTTTTTGCGTGAGGGCTTCGCCGTACACGACACCTTACATCCGGACCGCATTGTGCTTGGGGTACAACAAGATTCGATGTGCGCCGAGGCGGTGGTTCGCGAGCTGTACGGGCCGCTGCTGGACGCAGGTGTCCCGTTCCTGGTGACAGACCTGCAGACCGCGGAGTTGGTCAAGGTTTCTGCCAATGCCTTTCTGGCGACTAAGATTTCGTTCATCAACGCAGTCTCCGAGGTGTGCGAGGCCGCGGGTGCCGATGTCAGCGTGCTGGCCGATGCGCTCGGATACGACCCCCGGATCGGACGTCAATGTCTCAACGCGGGTTTGGGTTTCGGCGGCGGTTGTCTGCCCAAGGACATCCGGGCGTTCATGGCCCGCGCCGGCGAGCTGGGAGCCAACCAGGCGCTGACGTTCCTGCGTGAGGTGGACAGCATCAACATGCGCCGGCGCACCCGGATGGTCGAACTGGCCACCACTGCGTGCGGCGGCTCGCTGCTGGGTGCCAACATCGCCGTGCTCGGCGCGGCGTTCAAACCCGAATCCGACGATGTGCGTGATTCGCCCGCGCTCAACGTCGCGGGCCAGCTGCAGCTCAACGGCGCCGCGGTCAACGTGTACGACCCGAAAGCCTTGGAAAACGCGCGTCGCCAGTTCCCGACGCTGAACTACGCGGTTTCAGTGATGGAGGCTTGCGAACGTGCGGATGCGGTGCTGGTGCTGACCGAGTGGCGGGAGTTCATCGATCTCGAGCCCGACGACTTAGTCGACCGAGTGCGGGCCCGAGTCATTGTCGACGGCCGCAACTGCCTTGATGTCGCGCGCTGGCAGCAGGCTGGGTGGCGGATATTCCGGCTCGGAGCGCCGCGGCCTTAATGCCAATACACGTGTTAACGGCAAGATAAATACTTTATTCGGCCCTGTGATGCTGGGCGCGGTTCGTCGCCGTCGCGTTTTCGTGATCACGCCCCCTATCGGTGCTTTTGCGAAGCCGCTAGCAACATTGCGGCACGTCTACGCGCCGCAATATGACATGGTGTTCTGAACGCGAATCGCCAGACGGCTGCGGACGCCCTGCTCGGATTCAGCAAATATTTTCATCGCGGCAAGATCGCCCCGGATCACCATGCGCTGCACAAGGTCGGTGGCCGGTCAGCACGACTTCCACCGGGACCGCTGGGGGCTACAAGATGATCCCGTCGATCTTCGATGCCAAGGTTCAAAGCATCGATGATCTTGGCCAGGCCGAGAAGGCCGACTGGTCGCATCGGATGTCGGGTGCGCTGATCTCGATCGCCGGGCCATCGGCGCGCTCGGCGGCGTCGGCATCAACGTCGTCCTGCGGGGCGTCGTACCTATCGCCTGCGAAGTCGGCGACGACGGCGTTCTGGGTCCCTGGGCTTCTACGTGGTGTGCGCCGTGATCACCTGGTTCGCGTACCTGCGGACGCCCAGCAGGGTGCCCGTTCCGGAAGACGGTAGCGGTCGCGCCGGCCCTTCGCACCGGCGTGGTACCTGCATCTAGGTCGGCTCCAGAACGGCGACGTTGAGCGCCCGTTCGGCCCGGGTAACGTGACCGCGTGGAGTTCGCGGGCTGTGCGGGCCGCTGCTAGACGCGGGGCGCACCCGGATGGTCGAACTGCCCACCACTGCGTGCGGCGGCTCGCTCTTGGGCGCCAACACCGCCGTACTGGCTGCGGCGTTCAGACCCGAATCCGACGCGATATGCGTGACTCGCCCGCGCTCACCGTCGCGGGCCAGCTGCAGAAGGTGGTAGGTCATCGACGTTGGGCTGCGCCGATATCTGGTCGCGGATTGCCTCGGCTGACCGTGGTTGACCGTCGTTACTGGCACGGATATGGCAGGGACTCGAGGGAATGTGACCACAGCGGCATTCCGGCTCGGAGCGCGACGGCCTTAGAAAGGCTTCCCGCCGACTCCGCGCCGCCACTCGGAGACCGGTAGACGTCCCGAACGGAATGAGCGCCCGCGGCCCGCCGGCTACATCAACCCGCTGTTCCCGCTCTGGCCGAGCAGCAGCCCGCCAGCACCGCCGGCGCCGGCGCTGCCCGCCGGCGAGCCGGTCCCTGCGTTACCGCCGTCACCGCCGTTGCCGAACAGCACGGCGTCGCCGCCGTTACCGCCGTCACCACCGGCCCCCGTAATGCCCTGCCCGCCGGGGCCGCCGTCACCTCCGTTGCCGATCACCCCGGCCTTGCCACCGTTACCGCCCGCCCCGCCGGTGGTGTAGCCCGCCCCGCCGGCCCCGCCGGCCCCGCCGATGCTTTCGAGCATGCCGGCGTTGCCACCGTTGCCGCCGTCACCGCCGGCGCCGTGGCCGCCGGTGCCGCCAGTGCCGCCGGCCCCACCGCCGCCCATGACGGGACCGGCATCGCCGCCGTTACCCCCTGCCCCGCCGGCACCCATGACGCCGGCCCCGCCGGCGCCGCCGCCGCCGCCGTTGCCGGAGATCCCCCTGGTGTCACCGCCGGCGCCGCCGGCGCCGCCGGTCGTGTGGCCGGTGCCGCCTGCGCCGCCGACGCCGCCGGAACCTTCGTATATGCCGGAGTAGCCGCCGTTACCGCCGGCCCCCCCGACGGTGGAGCCGGTGCCGCCGGCGCCACCCTCGCCGCCGTTGCCCCACACCTCGCCGTTACCGCCGTTACCGCCATTACCGCCGGGGCCGGACCCGCCGGCTCCGCCGGCCCCGCCGGCCCCGCCGGAGCCGAGGAGCCCGCCGGCCCCGCCGGGCCCGCCGTTACCCCCGCCGGTGGCGCCGGCGCCACCGGCACCACCGGCGCCGCCGGTGGGCTGAGTGGGTCCGCCGATCCCGCCGGTGCCGCCGAGGCCGATCAGCCCGGAGTTCCCGCCGGGCCCGCCGTTTCCGCCAACGCCGGTGGTTGAGAGGCCACCGGCGCCGCCGGCGCCGCCGGCGCCCAACGGCCCGCCGTTGCCGCCGGCCCCGCCGTTTCCGCCGGGGCCGCTGGTTGAGAGCCCGCCGGCGCCGCCGACGCCGCCGGCGCCGAACAGCGCGCCGGTCCCGCCGTTACCGCCGTTTCCGCCGGGGCCGTTGGTTGAGGGCCCGCCGGCGCCGCCGGCGCCGGCGGCA
Source organism: Mycobacterium sp. (assembly GCA_035515675.1). Classification (GTDB taxonomy): domain Bacteria; phylum Actinomycetota; class Actinomycetes; order Mycobacteriales; family Mycobacteriaceae; genus Mycobacterium. The sequence continues at coordinate 15,671 of DATJBA010000371.1, read as the reverse complement.
CCGAACAGCCCGGCGGCCCCGCCGTTCCCGCCGTTTTGGCCAGGTCCGCCGGACCCGCCGGCCCCGCCGTTGCCGATCAAGATCCCGCCGGGCCCGCCGTTAGCCCCGGTCCCCGGGGCCCCGTTGGCGCCGTTGCCGATCAACGGGCGCCCCAACAGTGCCTCGGTGGGCGCATTCACGGCGCCCAGAGTCTGCTGGACGTTGGCGGCCTCGGTGCCGGCATACGAGCCTGCGCCTGCATTCAAGGCCTGCACAAACTGGCCATGAAACGCCGCCGCGCTAGTGCTCAGCGCGTGGAAGTCCTGCGCGTAGCTAGAAAACAGCGACGCGATCGCCGCCGACACCTCATCGGCGCCCGCGGCCAGCACCTCTGTCGTCGAAGCCGCCGCGGCCGCATGGGCCGTACTGAGCGTCGTACCGATACCGGCCAAATCCGAAGCCGCCGCCACCAGCACCTCCGGCGCCGCGATCACAAAGGACATACCCCGCACCTTTCGTCAGCTCATGACAGGCGAGGCTCCCCCCCGGCCGTCATCGAAAATCGACCCCAACGGACGTTATCGCGATCACCACGGGCTTACTGCATTTTCTCGGGCCCGCTGGGTGAGTTTGCGATCCGGCACGACGGCGTCGGGCCCGGACCAGCAGGTAGCCTGACCGGGTGGACTATGCCGTCGCATTCCTCGATGAAAACCGGGCTTTTGCGGAGCTTTTCCGCGATGTCGACGATTCAAAACCGGTGCCGACGTGCCCGGGCTGGAGCCTCAAACAACTGTTCCGCCACGTCGGCCGCGGTGACCGCTGGGCGGCGCAGATCGTGCGCGACCGACTCGACCACTTCCTTGATCCCCGCACCGTCGAGGGCGGCAAGCCGCCACTAGATCCCGCCGACGCGATCTCCTGGTTGCGCGGCGGCGCGCAGCGACTCGTCGACGCCGTCGAGTTGTCGGGTGTGGAAACACCGGTGTGGACTTTCCTCGGGCCGCGCCCGGCTAACTGGTGGATCCGGCGCCGGCTGCACGAAACGGTGGTGCACCGCGCCGACGCCGCCATCGCGCTCGGCAGCGACTTCACGCTCGAACCCGACGTGGCGGCCGACGGGATCACCGAATGGCTCGAGCGGGTCGCGATTCAGGCCGGAAGCGAGGGGGCGCCACGGCCGCTCGAGGACGGCAACACTTTGCACCTGCACGCCACCGATCCCGGCCTGGGTGAAGCCGGCGAATGGACGGTCGGTGTCGACGAGGGCGTAATCACCTGGTCACATGAGCACGGCAAGGGCAACGTCGCGCTGCGCGGCGGCGCCACCGAGCTACTGCTGGCGATGGCGCGCCGGGTCCCCGTGGCCGACACCGGTATCGAGCTGTTCGGCGACGACACCGTGTGGCAAAACTGGCTGGACCGTACGCCTTTCTAGTCGGGGCGGACACGGTAACTTGCTGACCATGACCACATCGGAGATCGCCACCGTTTTGGCGTGGCACGACGCCCTCAACGCTTCCGACCTGGAGACCTTGGTGGCCCTGTCCAGCGACGACATCGACATCGGCGACGCACACGGGGCCGCGCAGGGCCACGAGGCGCTACGTAGATGGGCCGCCTCCCGCAAAGAGACGGCAGAGCTTGGCCGGATGTATGTGCACGATGGCGTCGTGGTCGTCGAACAGAAGGTCAGCACCCCGGACAATCCCGGGGCCGTCACGAACGCCGCGTCGGCATTCCGGGTGGTCCACGATCATGTCACCTCGGTGTTTCGGCACGAAGACTTGGCGTCGGCGCTGGCAGCCACCGAACTCACCGAGGCCGACCTCGTAAGTTAGCGGCCGATTGAGGCATTAGGAGCCACTTGTGCGCGGGATCATCTTGGCCGGCGGATCAGGCACTCGCCTGCATCCGATCACCATGGGCATCAGCAAGCAGTTGCTGCCGGTGTACGACAAACCGATGGTCTACTATCCGCTGTCCACGCTGATGATGGCCGGAATCCACGACATTCTGGTGATCACCACCCCGCACGACGCCGCGGGCTTTCAGCGGCTTCTGTGCGACGGTGCGCAATTCGGTATCAACATCAGCTACGCGACGCAGGATCGACCCGACGGTCTGGCCCAGGCATTCGTCGTCGGCGAAAAGCACATTGGCACCGATTCGGTGGCTTTGGTGTTGGGGGACAACATCTTCTACGGCCCGGGACTGGGTACCAGCCTGAGCCGCTTCCAATCGATCAGTGGCGGAGCCATTTTCGCCTATTGGGTGGCCAACCCGTCGGACTACGGTGTCGTTGAATTCAGCGCCGACGGTGTGGCGCTGTCACTGGAGGAGAAGCCCGCTACACCGAAGTCTCAGTACGCCGTGCCGGGCTTGTATTTCTACGACAACGATGTGGTGGAGATCGCTAAGGGCTTGAAGAAATCGGCGCGGGGCGAGTACGAGATCACCGAGGTCAACCAGATCTACCTCAACCGGGGGCGGCTGGCGGTCGAGGTGCTCGCCCGCGGGACGGCGTGGCTGGACACGGGCACTTTCGACTCGCTGCTGGATGCCAGCGACTATGTCCGCACCCTGGAACGACGGCAGGGCTTGAAGGTCAGCGTCCCCGAGGAAGTGGCGTGGCGCAGAGGCTGGATCGACGACGAGCAGCTGGCGGAGCGTGCGCGCACCCTGGTCAAGTCCGGTTACGGTGGCTACCTGCTGGAGCTGTTGGAACAACGGAGGTGACCTCGGCAGGTGTGGCCAGCACCGCGGCGATCGCCGTCGTCAACGGCACCGACAGCGCCAGCGCGATGCCGCCCACCGCTGAGCGGACGAGTTCGATGGCCACACTCTCGCTGATCAGCACGTCACCCAGCGAGCGGTTGGCGACGCTGAACAGCAACAGCAGCGGCAGTGAACTGCCGGCGTAGGCCAGCACCAGCGTGTACACCGTGCTGGCGATGTGATCGCGGCCCACCCGAATCGCGCCCAGGAAAATGGCCCGCCGGGAGGTGTTCTCGCCGAGATGGGCAAGCTCGAACACCGTCGACGCCTGTGTCACGGTTACATCGTTGAGCACACCCAGTGACCCGATGATGAAACCGGCGAGCAGTAAGCCGCTGATCGACACGTTGCCCAGATACGCGCTGACCGTGGCGTTCTGTTCGTCTGACAGGCCGGTCAAATGCGCCAGTTTGATTGCCGCCCAAGACAATCCCGCGGCCAGCAGCAACGACGACAAAGTGCCCAGCAGGGCGGCGCTGGTCCGCAGGTTGACCCCGTGCGCGAGGTAGATGACCGCGTAGAGGATTGCCGCCGACGCCACCAGCGCCACCGGAATTGCGGGTGCGCCGTCCCGCAACGCCGGCAGCAAAAACACCACCAGCACCAAGAACGCGACCACGATGCCGAACAGCGCCAGCAACCCGCGCCAGCGCGCCACCGCGACGATCACCACCGCGAACGTGAGGGCGAGTCCGACCAACGCCCAGCCACGTTCGAAGTCGTAAAACGCGTAGCTGGTGGCGCCTTGATCATCGACCTGCCGGACGAGCCGGACGTGGTTTCCCGGCGCGAATTGAGGCTGGCCCGGGCCGGGGGAGAATTCCAACAGGGTATCGGCACCCGCGTTCGGTCCGGAATCGATTGCGACGAGTGTTCGGACGCATCGCCCGGAGCCGGGGATTCCGGGCTGCGGCGCGGTGGTGAGCACCTGATTGGCCGACGGGCTGCCACAGTCGCCCAGCCCGCTGGACAGCACGTGCCCGCGCTGGGTGCTCACCGCGCCACCGGTCGCGTTCTGAAACGGCATCGGTATGTCGACGTGCTGCCGGCTGGGCCACAGCCACACCGCACCGGCCATGACGGCTATACCGATCACGGCCAGCAGCCCGACGACGATCCTGGCGGGCAGCGGCTCCAGCGGGGACAGACCTGATGACAAGTTGTGCGAATGCGAGCGTGAGTGCGCCACCGGCAACAGGGTAGGGGATTGTTCGGCGGTGGAGGCGGCAGCGGCCGCTCGGGGCCGCGTGGTTCACGGGCGTTCGGTAGGGCCGGGGTGCGAGGCAGCGCGATGGATCAGTTTGAGCATGCTTCTGCGGGCGCCGCGCAGGGCATAGCCGGCCGTGACGACTGAAGCGAGAATCAAGGCGATAAACAGCGGCAGCCAGTTTGCCCGGCCATGATCAACTTGCCACCACACCCCGGTGAACAGGGCGGTGCATAAAAACAACACGATGTCACGCCAGTTGCCCTCGTACACGATCGCCGCCGCACGCAGTTGGCGGCGCTTTTCGTTGGCTACGACCAGGTCGTCGATGCGGTTTGCAATACTGCGCCGCAGCGCAGCGCGACGATCGATCTCGTCCTCCGGCAGCCGGTCAAGCAGCTCCATGTCTTCTTTGATCCCGGTTCGGAAATCGCCGCCCGCGAATTGGCCTGCGGCGACCCCAAGAAGTGCTCCACCGAAGATCGGAGCCGTTTGCAACGCGATTGCGGCCAGACTAGGCATTTTCATGTCTCCCTTCTTCCTCATGCGAGGGCGCTCATCGGGCCGACTCGGTGCGAGCTGCTCTGCCTCCCCAGGGCTGCCCCGGTGCGCCGTCGTCGAGTCGGCGGTGAACTAAGCCTTAGTTCGCCTATGATGCGGGCCGGAACGGCCCGCGGAGGAGCCGACCATCGGGCTTAGTTCATGGTGGCCAGGTTGTGCCAAAGGTTCTTCAGGCTTTCGGTGCGCGATCTCTCTGGTGCCCTCGACGACTACCGGGCGCAGCCCGCGCGTGTTGTGGACGGGAACATCAAGCGCTTTCATCAGGGTGCGTGTATACCCACTGAACCGCTGTTGGCGTGGCACGAGCGGGTCGCCGTGATGTTGGTACTCGACCTGTCGCTGGGCGAAATCATCGGTGAACCCGACGTCGTGGTGAGGTGCCAGCAGCAGGCACGTGCCCGCCCGTCGCATCCACTCACGGATCGCGCTGATCTCATCGGGTGCGGCTTCCTGCTCGGACACGACGTGATCGAGCCGAACACCATGAGCGTGTCGGTGTCTGACAGGATCCGTTCGTCGATCGGCAGTGCGTACCCGGCTTGATCGATGCGTTGGAAGACGGCAACTGGGTGGCCGGTCGCTTCGCCGGCCAGCTGTTGAAACGCCAGCGTCGAGCGGTGGAAGAGTTCGAGGGTTCCTGCGATTCCTTGCAGGAAATGCGCGGCGTCGTATTCCGGTGTCTCGTAGCTGGGCCACACCGCGTTACGGACCTCGGTCATCGTGGAGAAGCGGTTGTACATCTCGGCGGCATCCCGTTGGGCTTCCCACGGGTACCTCCAGGTCCAATAGATGCTGATACGCCTCCGGCCTGGGGTGCGCTTGCGCCAGCGGCCGATGAACTTCGCGGCGAGCAACTCCTGCTCCTCCGGCGTGTCGGCGTGCTCACGCAGGTAATCGCGAAACAGCGCGACGTGTTCTTCGAGGTGCCGGAACCCGGCGTCGGCTCCTCCCCGGATCCCTCGATCACCGGCTGCGACAGCCGGTCACGGTAACCGAAGTGGTCGTGGGCGCAGTTGAACGGCGGCGTGGCGTTCAATTCCAGATACGACAAGACACGCACGCCGTGGCAACGGGCGACCAGCTTGGCGTGCTCGCTGGTGCATCGACGACGCTCTGCCTCATCACGCGCGAACAGGATCGCAATCGCATGCAGATCATCGTCGGCCAGCCCGCCCACCCAATTGTCGGGGTGGTTCGCGCCGGTGTCACCCAGAATGTCGGCACGGGCCGCCATGCCCTGGCGAAACTCGTCGGGGAAGGTAGCCAGCGATTCCTCCGGCACGCCCAATGCCCTAAGACCGGTCCAGGTGAAGGCGAGCGTCACCCAGCGCTTGGAGCTATCCATCGTGGCTTGGACGTCCGCAGCCGACTGCACCCGGTCCAGCAGTTCGGTAAGCCAAGCCCGTCCGCCGGTCGGATCCTCGAACGACAAGAATTCGTAGCGGCCCGTTATCGCCGGTGTCCGCAGTCTCCGGTGGGCGGGAACATTAGCACCCGGTCGAAGGCCCTGGTCGGCTGTCAGCACAGGAGCGGTCCGGCTTACTGTCGGTAGCTGGTCAGGAAGTTGCCCAGCCGGTCGATCGCGGCCGCGAGATCACGGGCCCACGGCAGCGTCACGATGCGCAGGTGGTCCGGTGTCGGCCAATTGAACCCGGTGCCCTGGGTGACCAGGATCTTTTCCGACAACAGCAGGTCGAGGACCAGCCGCTCGTCGTCGGCGATGTCGTAGACCTCGGGGTCCAGCCGGGGAAATGCATACAGCGCGCCCTCGGGTTTGACGCAGGACACCCCTGGGATCTCGTTGAGCTTGGCCCAGGCGAGGTCGCGCTGCTCGAGTAGCCGGCCGCCCGGAAGAACCAGGTCTTCGATGCTCTGGTGGCCGCCGAGAGCGACCTGGATCGCGTGCTGGGCCGGGACGTTCGGGCACAGTCGCATATTCGCCAGCAGGCTGATTCCCTCGATGAAGCTGCTGGCGTGGTCCTTGGGTCCGGTGATCGCCAGCCAGCCGGCCCGGTAGCCAGCGACACGGTAGGCCTTCGACAGGCCGTTGAAGGTCAGGCACAACATATCGGGCGCCAGCGAGGCCACGTTGATGTGCTTGGCGTCGTCGTAAAGGATCTTGTCGTAGATCTCGTCGGCAAGTAGCAGCAGCTGATGCTTGCGGGCCAGATTGACCATCTGGGTGAGGACTTCGCGGCTGTAGACCGCGCCGGTCGGGTTGTTCGGGTTGATCACGACCAGCGCCTTGGTGCGCTCGGTGATCTTTGACTCCAGGTCGGCGACATCTGGCTGCCACCCCTGAGTCTCGTCGCACAAGTAATGCACGGGTGTGCCTCCCGCCAGGGAGGTCGACGCTGTCCACAGCGGGTAGTCCGGCGACGGGATCAACACCTGATCGCCGTTGTCGAGCAGGGCTTGCAGCGTCATCGTGATCAGCTCGGAGACCCCGTTGCCCAGGTAGACGTCGTCGACGTCGAATCGAGGGAAGCCCTCGACCAACTCGTAGCGGGTGACCACCGCCCGCCGGGCCGACAAAATTCCCTGGGAGTCGGAGTATCCCTGGGCGTGCGGCAGCGCCTGGATCATGTCGCGCATGATCACGTCGGGTGCCTCGAAGCCGAACGGCGCGGGGTTACCGATATTGAGCTTGAGGATGCGGTGCCCTTCGGCTTCTAGCCGCGCGGCATGCTGGTGCACCGGGCCGCGGATTTCGTACAGAACGTCCTGAAGTTTGGATGATTGCGCGAAGGCGCGTTGCCGATGATGACCGGAGGTGTGCACGGGCAGCTGGTGCGTAGTCACCTCACCTATGGTGCCATTGTTGTCCACTGAAATTTGCTGACACGCGTCAAATCCTCAGGTCAGCGCTTGCCCGGCGGACGGGCACCGCGTGCGATCCCCAGCCCTTTAGCGGGTGCTGCCGGCGGTGTCGCCGCATCGTCGGCTTGCTTTGACGGCTCCGGTTTCGGCTCTGGCTGCGAGGTGGCTTCGGGTTGCTGCTCGGTTGCCTGGGCTGGGGCCTCGGGTGCCTGGGCTGGCGGCGCTGCTTTCTTGGCGCTGGGTCGCTTGGCGCCGGCAGCGATACCCAGCCCCTTGACGGGCGCGGCGGGCGCTGCGGACGCGGGAGCCCTGGCAGGCGCGGGCTCCTCGGACTTAGCGGGTGCCGCGGGTGCGCTTGGGGCGGGAGCGGCAGCCTTGGGCGCAGCCTTGGCCGCCTTTTCTGCGGCCGTACCCTTCGCCGGCAGCTTCACCTTGTCGCGGTCGAGTGACCCGAGCAGTACCTGGGCGACGTCGAGCACCTCGACGCCGCTCCGACCGGCTTCTTCCTGCCGATCGTTGACACCGTCGGTAACCATCACCCGGCAGAACGGGCAGCCGGTGGCGATTGTGGCGGCGTTGGTGGCTAGTGCCTCGTCGACGCGTTCGTGGTTGATCCGCTTGCCGATGTGCTCTTCCATCCACATCCGTGCGCCGCCCGCGCCGCAGCAGAAGCTGCGCTCGGCGTGGCGCGGCATCTCGGTGAGGTTCGCTCCCGCGACCTCGATCAGCTCCCGCGGCGCCTCGTACACCTTGTTGTGCCGGCCCAGGTAGCACGGGTCGTGGTAGGTGATGTCTTGGGAGACGGGGATAACGGGGACCAGCTTGTTGTCGCGCACCAGCCGGTTGAGCAGCTGGGTGTGGTGCAACACGGTGTAGTTGGCGCCCAGCTGCCGGTATTCGCGGCCGAGGGTGTTGAAGCAGTGCGGACAGGTGGTGACGATCTTGCGGTCGACGGTCTCCACGCCCTCGAACAACCCGTCCAGGGTCTCGACGGCCTGCTGGGCCAGTTGCTGGAACAGGAACTCGTTGCCCGACCGGCGCGCGGAGTCGCCGTTGCAAGTTTCCCCGGTACCCAGCACCAGGTACTTCACCCCGGCGATGGCGAGTAGTTCGGCTACGGCCTTGGTGGTCTTTTTGGCCTTGTCGTCGTAGGCGCCGGCACAACCCACCCAGAACAGGTACTCGTAGCCGTCGAAGCTATCGACATCCTGGCCGTAGACCGGGACGTCGAAGTCCACCTCGTCGATCCACTTGGTCCGGTCGGAGGCGTTTTGCCCCCAAGGGTTGCCTTTGGTTTCCAGGTTTTTGAACAGCACGGAGAGCTCGGAGGGGAACTCCGACTCCATCATCACTTGGTAGCGGCGCATATCGACGATGTGGTCGACGTGCTCGATGTCCACCGGGCACTGCTCGACGCAGGCGCCGCAGGTCACACAGGACCACAGCACGTCGGGATCGATCACGCCGCCTTGTTCGGCGGTGCCGACGAGCGGGCGGCTGGCCTGCTCGGGCCCGGACCCGGGCACCCGGCCGAACCCCGATTCCGGCACGTGGTGGGCCTCTTGCTCGGGGGTTTCAAGATCCATGCCCTCCAACGGCTCTGGCGCGGTCCCGAGGAGGTAGGGTGCCTTGGCCAGCCAGTGATCGCGCAGGTCCATGATGACGAGCTTGGGCGACAGTGGCTTGCCGGTGTTCCACGCCGGACACTGCGACTGGCAGCGGCCGCACTCGGTACAGGTGGCGAAGTCGAGCGTTCCCTTCCAGGTGAAATCCTCGATCTTGCCGCGGCCGAAGACCGCGTCCTCGGGAGGATTCTCGAAATCGATCGGCTTGCCGCCGGACTCCATCGGCAGCAGCGGGCCCAACCCGTCGGGTAGCCGCTTGAACACGACGTTGAACGGCGCCAGGAAAATGTGCAGGTGCTTGGAGTGCAGCACGATGAGCAGGAAGGCCAGCATGACGCCGATGTGCAACAGCAGAGTCACCGTTTCGAGGATTTCGTTGCCCAACTCGCCAAGCGGTCGCAAAATCCTGCCGAACAGCTGCGAGAGGAACGCGCCCTTGCCGTAGGGGAGCGTGCCGTTGTTGACTGCGGATCCGCGGACCAGGACGTAGGTCCAGATGACGTTGAAGATCATGAACAGGATCAACCACGCACCGCCAGTGTGCGAACCGTAGAAGCGGGAACTACGGCCGTATTCTTTTGGCTCGCTGCGCAGTCGAATGATCGCGAACGTGACGGTGCCGGTGAGCACGGCTAGCGCGAAGAAGTCCTGCAGGAAGCCCAGCGCGTCCCACCGGCCGATCAGCGGGATGTGGAAGTTCTTCTGAAAGAGGAACCCGTATGCCTCGATGTAGACCGTGAGCAGGATGAAGAAGCCCCACATGGTGAAGAAGTGCGCCAGGCCGGGTATCGACCACTTCAGTAGCCGGCGCTGGCCGAAAACCTCGGCGATTTGCGTCCAGATCCTGGTGCTGACGTGGTCGATGCGCCCGGTAGCCGGCTGGCCGGACATCGTCAGCTTGTACAGCCACAGGACCCGCTGTGTAGCGAATACGAGCACGAGCAGTGTCATGCCCATGCCCACTGTCAGTCTGATGAGCATCTGCGTGGTCACAGAAGGTCTCTCCAATGCATAGTTATTCTGGCATGCTTTGTTGCGTGCTTGGGCCTGCTTATAGTGACACCTTCACGGCTTTCGACGCGAGGTAGGCTGCCCTAACCCGGCGTTGGCCGGTACCTCTGGCCTGCGGTTCAGTTCTCCGGGGCCGGCATGGCGCGCAGCATGGACAACATCTCCGAACGCGAGCCGGCGCCGGATCCGGGCGACGCGGCTTTCGCCGCGCTCAGTTACGAAAGGTCCAACGTCCGGCCGCGTTAGGGCCGGAACGGGTGTTCAAAGCGGGGGCGCAACGGTCTTTCTCGCGTGGGTGTCGACGGCGTGGTAGTGGTCACCTGCGATGTCGTGGTCGGCTGGGTGGTCGTGGTGGTCGGCGGGGGCGTCGTTGTTGTGGTCGTCGGCGGCGGGGTCGTCGTGCTGGTCGGCGGCGGCGTGGACGGCGGCGGCGCCGGGATCACGGTCGCGGTTTGCGACGTCTGCGGGGGTGCCGGTTGGTTCGGCGGGGTGGTATTGCCCGGCTTGGACTTGGTGTGGCCCAGGGTCAGCGCCAACACGACGGCGACCAGGACCGCCGCTCCCGCGCCGACCAGGCTCAAGACCAGCGCCGTGCGTTTGTACCAGGGCAGCTCTGCGGCTTCGGCGGTGTAGCGATCGTCGTCCGCATAGTCCAATCCCGTTGTCTCCCGGCTATACTCGCCAGTCATGTCGGGTCCTGTGTAAGGCACCGGCTCGTCTGCGTTGTCGGCGTCTTGTGACCACGCCAGGGCACGGTCCTCGTCGCCGGCCTGGACTGCCCACACAGCTTGGGTCATATCGGCCCCACCGGTGCCGACCAATTCGGTCGGGTTCTCGACGACGGGACTCGCGGCGCCGGGGATGCCCGCCGCCGGTCGCTGTTCGCCGAGTACCGCCGCGCCGATGGCCGCGCTGTACGCGGGTTGGGGTGTGGTGAGGATCGGCACTTGCAGGCGCCCCGACAGTCGCGTGGCGAGCAGCGGGATGCCGGCTCCGCCTCCGACAATCGCCACAGCGGCTAGGTTGGATCGCACAATCCGGTTGCGCTGCAATATCTCTTCCACAGTGCTGGCGAATCGGTCCAGCGGTGCGGAGATAAGTTGCTCGAACTTGGTGCGGGATAGCCGGACATCCTGGCCGGAACCCGCCGCGACCGCGGTGACCGTGGCCGTCGACAGTTGTTCTTTGGCGTGCCGGCATTGGTCGAGCAGAAGGGTCGGTGAGCCGATTCGCGTGGTGCTGGCGAGGTCGGCGCGAGTGCCATCGGAGGCAGCGGCCCGCAGGTGATCGAGGATGAGCTGATCGATCGCGTCGCCGGAGAATTCGGCGTACCGCACCGACGGGCCGATCTGCCGAAAGTTCGACCCGGCATTGATCAGAGTGACGGTGGTTCCGCCGGCGCCGAAATCACACAACGCGACGACGCCGTCGGTCGGGAACCCCGGTTTGGCACGCAGCGCTGCGAGCGCGGCGGTGGCGTCGGAGATCAAAACCGGAGGCACACCGTCGGGCGCCAGGCCCGGTTGAGCGAAAAACTCCTCGCGCAGCGCCGCGGACTGGGCTTCGGACCAATACGCGGGGACCGCGATGGTGATCGGTGTCCCGTAGCCGACCGTGCGTGCCATCGCTTCGAGTGCTTCGACCGTCAATGCGTCGCCGAGGTATTTCGTCCCGTCGGTCGCCACCAACGGAGCCCGGTCCCCGACTCGCTGGATGAATCCCCGCATCACCAGGCCGGGTTCGGTCGCGTTCGGATTTTCTTCCGGCAGTCCAACTTCGGACGCCCGGTGGTCGAATAGCGTCAACACGGACCTGCGGGTCACCGGGGCGCCACCCGCGCGGGCCGCGACCAGGTTGGCCACCCCGATCGACAACCCGAGCGACTCGCTCATCTGGCGTACCCCTGTGTTTGTCGTATTGCTGACGATCGCCCAGCGGTCCTCACCATAACGGCTGTCGGTGCCGGCGGGCCTACTTCACAAGGCTGCAGCCCGGTTCACAGACGCGGGGGCAAAGTGATCACAGTCGGTAGCCCCGGTAGCCCCGGCAGCGACGGCAACGTGATCACCGAGGGTAGCCGTGGGAATGCCCCGCGCGACGGCGGGTTGGTGGTCGGCGTGCCCGTCTCCTTGGACATCGTTGGGGTCCCGGTGTCCGTGGTGGGCGTGGTTGTGGTGGTCGTCTCCTCGTGTGGCCGGTGATGGGTGGGTGGAACGACGGGCGCGGCACTCGACGGCGGCGTGGTCGCGGTCGTCGTGGTCGTCGTTGCCGGCTCCTGCGTCGAGGAGCCGTGGGCGAGCTGGATGATGCCGTAGATGATCAGCTCGATCAGGACCGTGGTGAGGACGCCCCACCCGACCAACGCAATCGGTTTGCGCCAGCCCGGAATTGGCTCGTCGAGCTCAGGCTCTTGACCGCCAACCGCCCCCGTTGCCGCCGTCGTCGTAATTGCCATACACGGTCGGGTCACCGGCGCGATAGTCTGGCGGCGCGTACCTTGCCATGGCCGCTGACGGTATCGGCAAGGGTTACCCGAATCCTGCTGCCACGCGCGCAGCTATTGGATCAGCGGTCAAACCTTCATCTGACCGCAACTGACCTGTTAGGACAGGCCAGGCGGCAGCGTAATCACCGTCGGCACTCCCGGAATGGTGATCACCGACGGCAGCGGTGGCAGGTGATGAGGCCGATGCGTTGGCTGCTGGGTTGGCTGGTGCGTTGGCTGTTGTGCTGGCGGCTCGACCGCACTGCTGGTGGGCGGCGTCGTCATGGTGGTTGGCGGCGGCGGCGTCGTCGTAATGGCGGTACTGGTCGGCGGGGTCGTGGTAGGGGTGCTGGTACTCGGGATGCGGCTGGTGCCTTGCTCTCCGTGAATCAGCTCGATGACGCCGTAGACGATCAGCGCGATCAGGATCACGACCAGCAGCGCCCAGCCGGTGAGCAGCACAGGCTTGCGGTACCACGGGGTGGGCTCGGTTTCTTGGTCTAGTGGGTCGAGATATTCGGGGGGTTCGGGCTGGTCAGGCGGAGCTGACGGAGGGGGCGCGCCGGTGGGGGGAGGTTGATGCGGTGGCGGCTGTCCACCCGATGGCGGGTATCCGCCCATTCCGTAGCTGGCATCGCGGGTCGGCTGATTGTTGAAGTCATCTGGCGGGCCATAGCGTGCCACGGCACCGATGGTACTGCCGCCACCGGCTGGCCAGCTCAGAACGTGTTGACCTTGTCGATGCTGACGAACATGCCGTGCCCGGTGTGGTCGTTGGTGAAGCGGGTGCCCTCGGCGGTGGCGTTGATCGTCCAGCCCTGCGCGTTGTAGGTCTTGTAGTCGATGGTGACGGTGGGGATGGCTCCCAGGTTGCCCAGCACCCACTGAACCTTGCCGCTAGCGGTGATGCTGACGCCGTTGGCGTGCTCGCCATCCTGCAGTGGGGAGTTGGCGAACGGTGCCTCGCAGCCGACGCTGTCCTTGTTGATCTGGCAGCGCGTCATGCCGGACTTGGTTTCGATGAAGACGTAACCGTCCTGGTCGGGCGGGAGCGGGATGGCGCCGGCCGGTGTCGTCGGGCTGGCCGGTGTCGTCGGGCTGCCCGGTGTCGTCGGTGGCGTCGGGGCCGGGCTGGTGGTGGTCGACGGCGGCGACGACGGCGCCGACCTGGGCGTGGGGAAGGAGGGTTCGGTTGGCCCCGCCCCCGGCCCGGCCACCGGCCTGCCCTCGATGACGGAGCTGCAGCCGGAAACCAACCCGGGACTAGCCAGCAGGACGAGCAACAGCGAGCCACCGGCCAGGCTCCCCCGTGCCTTTTCCGATAACCGCACGCGCCGCTCCTGAGAAAGCTCCAGACGTCAGGACTTAGATTACGCACGAAGCGACGAAAGTTACTGCAGTGACGCACCTATCGATGCATCGCCGATGGTCAAGTTTTACCGCTGCGTGACTCACTCGCACAGCGCCGACTGGACGGGCGACGACGTGCCGTCCGGTGACGCGATGCGCTCGACCGTTGTCACCTCCATGCCATCCACCTGCACCGCAAACATCAGGCACGACCGCACCGTGTCGTCGAGTTGGACGGCGACTGGGGCACCTGCGATCGCGAAATTGCCGTGACGGCAAGAAAATTCGTGGACTGAGAACTCAGACCTGCTGTTCCACAACGGAAACCTCTTGTTCCTCAAGTCCGTGCGGCCGATCCGTCGCCGGCGTCACGCGGGAAGTCCGCGCCGTCCGGCCCGTGCGGCGAATGCATCGGAGTGCACCCAGAACTTCGGGGGCGCGCCAGGCGCGGTTACGGGCGCGGTCGGCGAACTCGGCGATAACCCCCGCTTCAGTGAGCGGGTCCGCGTAGCGGCGCGCATTGCCGTCGATATGCCCGACTCGCACTGGAGCACCTGCGCGTTTGATTACCAGGCGTTTCAGCAGCAGGTCGGCGACCCGGTGGATGGCGGAATCGCGGCGGGCGGAGATCTTTGATTCCCAGCCCGCTCTGATCGAGCGCAGGTCGCTCACGAGACGGCGACCATTGGCCACCATTTCATCCCGTCACTTCCTTAAGGCGACGTCGCTACGGTACGAGGAGAAGGCCACGGCGCCTTGAGCAGCAAAAATGGGTCGAGTGGGTCACGGGATCGCAAGCGCAACGCGCAGTCCGGTGTCGACGCGACTAACGGTTTGTGTGCTCGCCGCTCCGAGGTAATCGGTGAGTTCGTCGCGGGTCAACTGTTGGAGGTCGTCGCAGACGATCCAGCCGGTCATCGGATCTGCGGTTGTCAGGGGAATCCAGGTAGGGAGATTGGCCCGCTTGCTGTTCGTGGTGATGCGGACGGCAAGGAGGTCGCCCAACGCTGCATTGCGTCGGTTGTTGGACACCACCAGCCATGGCTTGGCTCCGAAGCCGACATCGGCGCGGTAGATCTGGCCACGTAACGGCTGCATTAGCCCTGCATGTTCGAGTCAACGCGACGCGCGTAGCGGCGACGGCGCTCGCTAGCTTCGGCCGTGTCGTGTACCTCGGGGTAGATCTCGGCTAGCTCCTGGTACCCACGCTCAAGAGCGCGCTGTTGCACTGCGGCGGCGCCGGCGGCCAGAAGAGCTCGGATGAGGGCAGATTCTGACCGATCCCGGATCTCCACTCCCAGCTCCTCAGCGATCACTCGCAGCGATGCAGCCTCTGGGCGTGTCGGATCGGATACGGCTTCGAGCACCTTTAGGTCATGGTCGGAGAGACTCACCGTCGTGCGCTTGGACATGCACCAATAATAACATCACTTTCTGATGCGTCATAGAACATCGCAGATCGGTGCTGTTGGGCTGCATTGTCAAGGCTCCTGGTCGACCATTCAGTTCCTGCAGCCTGAAAGACTTCATACACGCACGTAGGTCGGCGCAAGCGGCGTTGATCGGCCTCCTACGGCCCCACCGGGACCCCCGGGAACAAGACGGGAACGCCCGCCGTTAGCATGGTCAACAAGTTGAGTGCATCAGACTCAAGCCTGGATTGACACCGCAGCGTCATCAGGAGGAGACTTGAGCCGGGTTCACTCAGCATAAATGCAGTAAAGAAGCTCTACTACTCAGGAGGAATCACTATGGCTCGTGCGGTCGGTATCGACCTCGGGACCACCAACTCCGTCGTCTGTGTCCTCGAGGGTGGGGACCCGGTCGTCGTCGCCAACTCCGAGGGCTCCCGCAC
>DATJBA010000370.1:0-9794 GCA_035515675.1 Mycobacterium sp. | reverse complement strand
GGCTTCCGGGTTCGCGCCGATTGGTCGATGAGATGACCATCACGTCCTCGTCCGGCTCGGGCACCACGGTAGTGATCGTGAAGTGGCGACGGTGAAGCAGCGGGAGCACTACCGGCACCCCGTCAATGTGCCTGAAGACGTAGGCGCGTTGCGCCGTGCCGTGGCGGGGTTGGCCGCCGCGCAGTCCGCACTGCGCCGCGGTCAGGCGGAACTTGTCGCGACTGAGCTGGGAACCAATCTGCTGCGGCATGCCGATCCCGGCGGGTATGTGTTGTACCGGCAAACCCAGCACGGCATCGAGCTGCTGTCGGTCGACACCGGCCCCGGCATGGTTTCACACCACGTGCCCGCCCGCCCCGCGTCGGCGATGCCCGCAGCCGGCGCATTCGGTCCGCCCGCCTCCGGCGCCGGTGGTCTGTCCGCCGGGCTGGCCAGTGTGCGGCGAATGGCCACCGACTTCGACTGCTACTCCACCCCGGCGGGGACGGTGCTGCTGGCTCGCCTGTGCGGCACTCACTCGGGCACCGGTGGGCGGTGGCGCTACGGCGCGGTCAACGTTGCGCTCGGCGACGCGGGCGCATCCGGGGACGCCTGGGCGGTGAGAGTTGGGCAGCAGCTGGCCGCCGTGGTCGTCGACGGTCTCGGGCACGGCGCCGCGGCGGCCACCGCCGCACAGGCGGCGGTCACGGTATTCGAGCAGCGACCGGTGACGGATCCGGAGGACTTCCTGCGGCGGGCTCACGACGCCATGCGCGCCACCCGCGGCGGGGTGGCTGGGGTGTGTGTGATCGATCCGCACAGGGAACAGCTGACTTACGCCGGGATCGGCAACATCGCCGCCCAGATCGCGAACCGCGGCGACAAGCAGCACCTGGTCAGCCACGGCGGGACGCTCGGCACCCACCTGACCGCGCCCGGCGTCCACGTGCAACAGCGCCCCTGGCCGCCCGGCGCGACGCTGGTCATGAGCTCCGACGGGATCCGTGGCGGCTGGGATCTTGCATCCTATCCGAGTCTGCTCAGCCACGACCCCACCGTCATCGCCGCCACCCTTCACCGGGATTACACGCGGCCAACCGACGATGCAACCGTGCTGGTGGTGCGGGACATGTCATGATCACCGGTAGTGCCCCATCGAGTCCGATACGAGACGACTGCCGTGATGATCACACCGGAACCTAAGCCGCTGGCCGATGCGCTCCACCAGCGCGACAGCGAACTTCGCCGCGTCCGCGGGGAGCTCGTCGAGGCACGCCGAGAACTCGAGGACACCAATCGGGGCCTCATCGCGGTGTACACCGAACTCGACGCCGCCCGCCACGCCGAGGCCCGGCTCGCCGCCATCGTGCGCTCCTCCGACGATGCCATCATCTCCATGACGCCAGACGGCGTCATCCAAACCTGGAATCCCGCCGCGCAACGGCTGCTCGGCCATCCCGAGACGGGGATCGTCGGTCAACCCGTGCGGACCCTTCTGCCCCCGGAATCGGAGGAAATCTTCGCCCAGTCGCTGCAACGAGTCCGCCGCGACGAGCATGCCCAGCCCTACGACACCCAGTGGTGCCGCGCCGACGGCACCCTCGTCGACGTCGTCGTCACCGTTTCCGCGCTTCGTGACACCCGCGGTGAGCTTATCGGTTTCTCGGCGGTGGCCCACGACATCACTCAGCGGCTGGCCACCCAGGCCGAGCTGGCCACCGCCCGCGCCGAGGCGGAAGTGTTCGCCGAACGCGAACGCATCGCGCGCGACCTGCATGACCATGTGATCCAGGGGGTCTTCGCCGTCGGGCTTGGCCTGCAGGGCCTCGTTGCACGGTCGCGCTCGGCCGATATGCGGCAGCGCCTCACCGCGGCGGTAGATGCCTTGCACGGAGTGATCCAAGACGTCCGCACCGTGATTTTCCAGCTGCACGGCGGATCCGCCGGTGTCACCCGGCTGCGCCAGCGCCTCGATGAGGCAATCGCAAAACTTTCAGGGGATTTGCATACTATCGTGCGGTACAGCGGACCTCTGTCGGTGGTCGACGCGGCACTGGCCGACCATGCCGAAGCTGTCGTCAAAGAAGCGATCAGCAACGCGGTACGGCATGCTGAGGCCACCAAGCTCACCATCACCGTCGATGTCGCAGACCAGCTGTGTATCGACGTCGTCGACAACGGCAAAGGCATTCCCGACAACATCACCGGAAGCGGCCTGGTCAACCTGCGCCAACGCGCCGAGGCGGTGGTAGGCACCTTCACCATCCACGATGGCCCCGGCGGCGGCACCCGGCTGCGATGGTCGGCCCCCCTGCCCTAGCCGCTAACAACCATGACCGATACGCACGGGGCATACCAGCATCCGTGATGGGTGGGACCAACGCGGCGGGAAAAGCTTTCGTCACGATAGACTCCCAAACCTCATCTTCACCACTTTCGCGTGTGGCGCGGCGTGGTTGGGCCTCCTTGTCACACGGGGTCGTTACGGTGCGGGCATGCAGTCGCTGATGTATCCGTCGATCGACCTTGCGAGCACGCTCGAAGTGCTCGCCGCCGACACCTATCGCCGTGGCGCGGCCTATGCGCGGGAGGGAAGGGTACTGCGCTGCCTGTGGGACCCGGATGTTTACAACCTTGTCGGCAATGTCCGCGGTAGCCAAGGTCGCGCCTACACCACAACGGTGCAGCTTGCGCCAATAGACACCGACAACTACGTGCTCGAAAGCGGGTTCTGCAGCTGCCCGGTGCACGTGAACTGCAAACATGTCGCGGCGATCGTCATCGCCGCCGCGGGGCCCACCAAAATGCGCGCCCAACGTATGCCGCCTCCGCCAGCTCCGGCACCGTGGCGGCGGTCGCTGGACGCGCTGTTTCCCCCGGCTTCAACGAGCGATCGCATCGAAACACCGCTGGCGATCGAGCTGAGCCTGTCGGTGAGCGGGCCGTCGCCGACTCTCGATGCGCGGCTCGTCCGGCCCGGTAAACGCGGCGGCTGGGTGGCCGGCGATTTGAGCTGGGGCAAAGTGCAGATGCTTCATTACTCAAGTTATCCCGACGCTCAGGTCCGGCTGTTAGAAGAGCTCTATGCGACCTACCGAGCCTCGAGCTCGAATTCGACTGGCTACTACCCCTATCCGTACGGGAGTTCTACCTACGGCGACGTAAAGACGATCTCGCTGCTGCGATTTGAATCCCCGCAGCTGTGGCCGCTGTTAGACGAGGCACGCCGAGTCGGGGTGCAGCTGGTGCAGGCGCGGCCACAGCAGGATGTGCCGAGCTACGCCACAGCGCAGCTGTGCCTGGACGTCAGGGTCGACGAAATGGGCGATCTCGCTGTCGAGCCCGTGCTTCGAGTCGACGGAGCCACGGCACGGCCCGTGGCGTTTGTTGGATCGTCAGGTCATGGCGTGGTGTGTGCCGATGGCGGGTTGCGGCTCGCCCGACTGGACAAGCCGGTCCCTGAGGCGTTGCAGCGCATGACGCTCGCTGATGAGCCGCTGGTCATACCCGCGGGCGAGGCGGCGCGGTTCGGCGCGGAGTACTACCCGAGGTTGCGCCACATCGCGGCCGTCACGTCGTCGGACGAGTCGTTCACGCCGCCCACGATCGTCGGGCCGACCTTGGTCCTACGCGCCGACTACCAGGCCGAGCACCAGCTCGAGCTGATGTGGGAATGGGCATACCGGTTAGGCGACAACGACTTTCGCGCAGCGGTCGGCACATCGGAGCATGTCGCTTACCGTGACCTGGAAGCGGAGAACACACTGGCCTGGAGCATCGAAGCGCCATTGGAGCGGTTGGGGCTCCGCGCCGCCGATGGCACGCTGATCACCGGGGCGCGACTGTCCGGCATGGAGACAATGCGGTTCGCCACCGAAGTTCAACCGCTGCTCGCCGAGCTTCCCAATGTCGCGCTGGAGGTGATCGGCGACCCGGTGGACTACCGAGAGGCGAGCGGCTCCCTCGTCATCGCGGTAACGACGGACGCGGTGGCCGGCGAAACAGACTGGTTCGACTTGGGTGTCACGATCAGCGTTGAAGACAAACAGGTTCCGTTTGTCAGCGTGTTCACCGCGCTCGCGTCCGGACAGTCGCACTTGCTGCTTCCCGACGGCGCGTATTTCGCGCTGGACAAGCCGGAGCTGGTAAAGCTGCGCCAGCTGATCCAAGAGGCCCGCGCGCTCACCGATGCCGAAGAGGGGCCGCCTCGGATCAGCCGATTCCAGGTCGGGTTATTCGACGAACTTGCCGAGCTTGGAGTCGTGACGCGGCAGGCCGACGAGTGGCGGCGCCAGGTCGACGGGCTGCGCGCGCTGCACGGCCTGGAACCGGCGGCGGTGCCGACCAGCCTGGCCGCTGAGCTGAGGCCGTATCAAGCCGACGGGTTCTCGTGGCTGGCGACCCTGCACACCCACCGGCTCGGTGGAATCCTCGCCGACGACATGGGCCTGGGCAAGACCATCCAGTCGCTGGCGCTGATCTGCCAAGTCCGTCAACAGAATCCGAGCATGGCACCATTCCTGGTAGTTGCGCCGGCCAGTGTGGTGGCGAACTGGGCCACCGAAGCCACACGGTTCGCGCCTGAGCTGTCGGTCGTGCTGATCTCCGACACCTTCCGCCGCGCCGGCGCCGATCTCGATGAGCTGGCAGCGGGCGCCCATATCGTGGTCACCTCGTACACGCTGTTTCGGCTGGACTTCGACGCCCACGCCGCCCGAACGTGGTCCGGGCTGATCTTGGACGAAGCCCAATACGTGAAGAATCATCACGCTAAGAGTTACCAGTGCGCACGCAGGTTGGCCGCACCGTTCAAGCTGGCGATCACTGGCACGCCAATGGAGAACAATCTCATGGAGCTGTGGTCGCTGCTTTCGATCACGGCCCCCGGGTTGTTTCCCAGCCCGACGAAGTTCGCCGACTTCTACGCCAAGCCCATCGAGAAGACCGGCGACCCTGAGGTCCTGGCCCTGTTCCGCCGCCGCATCAAGCCGTTGGTCAAGCGCCGCACCAAGGAACTCGTGGCTGCCGAGCTGCCAGCCAAGCAAGAGCAAATCCTCGATATCGAGCTGCCGCCGCGGCACCGCACGCTCTACGACAAACGACTGCAACGAGAGCGGCAGAAGGTGCTCGGCCTGCTCGACGACATCCAGCGCAACCGGTTCACGATCCTCAAGTCTTTGACCGTGCTGCGACAGATGGCGCTGCATCCCGGGCTCGTCGACCCCGCGCACGACACGCTCGCCAGCGCGAAGATCGACGCGCTCGCTGAGCATCTCCGTGACGTTGTCGACGGTTCCCACCGCGCGCTCGTGTTCAGCCAGTTCACCCGTTTCCTCGGCCGGGTCCGCGATCGCCTCGACACCGAGGGAATCGATTACTGCTATCTCGATGGGAGAACCCGTAACCGTGCAACAGTGGTACAGCGGTTCAAGGACGGAGACGCACCGATTTTCCTTATCAGCCTCAAGGCCGGCGGGTTCGGGCTGAACCTCACCGAGGCTGACTACTGCTTCCTGCTCGACCCGTGGTGGAACCCGGCCACCGAGGCCCAGGCCATCGACCGCACGCACCGCATCGGCCAGACCCGCAACGTAATGGTGTACCGGCTCATTGCCCGCGACACCATCGAGGAGAAGGTGATGGCCCTCAGCGCCCGCAAGGCCAAGCTGTTCGCCGGTGTCATCGACGATGGTAACGCGTTCGGCTCCACCCTCACCGCCGACGATATCCGCGGACTGCTCGCCTGAACGGGCAATTGGGGCGGCATCGTTAGCGACACCGCACGCCCAGCGCATCGAGGTCGAGGCGCAATGGAACGGGAGCGTCGATCGTGAACGTGCGGGTGACCGCAGGTGATTCCTGGTACCCGAACTCGCTTGCGAGGCGTAGTGCCGCGAGCGTGCCGACCGTCAACATCCACGACGCGAAGACCCACCTGTCGCACTTGCTCGCTCGCGTCGAAAACGGTGAGACGATCACGATCGCCCGCGCCGGCAAGCCAGTCGCCGACCTCGTCCCACACCTGCGCGCGGACATTGTCTTCGGCGGCCTAGCCGGCCGACTCGGCTACGACGCGGATCACTTCGACGACACCGACAGTGACCTCAACACCTTGTTCGGCATCGAATGAGCGGCCTCTTGCTCGACACCCACGTCCTAAGTTCTGGTCGCCCAGGCGACGGTGGAGCGGCTCACGCTGCTCACGGCCGACCCGAAGCTGCTCCAAGGCGCTGCCCGACGCCGTCGACACCAGGCTCTGACCTCCGCGCCTACACCCAGCGACCTAGCGGCACGGGCGAAGGGTACTCAGGCTGCATAGAGCAGATCACCTGCGAATACAGATTGTCCTTGACAAGACGAGCACTTGCGGGGCGTAGCACGCCATGCTGCACAGTGCTACCGTATTCGCATGGTTGCGCAACCCGAGATCACCCAGCGCGACTTGCGCACACGGTCCAAGGAGATCATGGACGCGGTGCAGGCAGGCCAGGCGTTCACGGTCACCCGCGATGGGCAGCACATCGGCGAACTCATCCCGCTGCGCCAACGCCAGCGGTTCATCTCGCGGACGCAGTTCGCGGCGTTCTCGCGAACCGCCCCCGACATCTCGCTGGAGGCATTCCGGGCCGACCAGGACGCCGCGGCCGCGCACGACCTGGATGACCCGTATGACCCGTGAATATTCGCAAGGACTGCTCGACACCAACATCATGATCCTGCGCCGATGGATCAGACCTGATGAACTTCCCGCCCAGGTCGCTATCAGCGCGATCACCTTGGCCGAGTTGTCAGCCGGGCCCAACCTGGTACGCCGCGACAACGCGCAGGCCGATTACGACGAGCATGCCGAGCGGGCACGCAGACTGGACATCCTCCAACGCGCTGAGCACGAGTTCGACCCCATTCCTTTCGATGCGGAAACGGCCCGGGCATATGGCAGAGTCTGCGCGGCTGTGATTTCGGTGGGCCGCACCCCACGCCGCCGGGTCGCCGACCTGATGATCGCCGCCACCGCTCTCGCCGAGAACCTCGCGTTGTTCACCACTAATCCAGACGATTTCGCCGGACTTGGGAACCTGATCACCGTCGTCCCCGTCACGCGACCATCACCTGTAGGAGACTAAACGCGTTCTGTCGGTCCGCATGGCCACCCCGTAGTTTCCAGCGAAAAAACAACGATTATGGGCGGGGCGGAGCCCCTGATGTTATGAAGGAGCGGGGCCTCCGCTCCTCGTGTCCGTTCCGAGCGCGTGCTCGGGGTGCTCACGTTGTTCCACGACAAAGGAGGCCCCTTGTGAGCGAATTCTACGAAGGCCGACAGTTTGTCGGTATGGATCTGCATCGGCGCAGGTCGGTGTTGGTTCGGATGTGCGAGTCCGGGCAGCATTTGGAAACGGTGCGCATCCTCGCCTTTACCGATCCCAGAGCGCACGATTATGCGGTTGACCTGCACTGATACGTCGCTTACATGTTCGCGACGACAGTTCGGTGCATTGACGTTGAGGAATCCCAAACGAGGAGTTCTGTCGGGTATCCGGCTATCAGCCGGACGAAGACGGGAAGCCAACGATGCAAAGCCAGTGATGACAATCCGCTAAAGCCTCCAACAGACCCACCGAAGCCATCAACGGCCGCCTGGAAGCACTACGCCGCAACGCCCTCCCGCAACCTCACTCACTATCGATGGTGCTCACTACTTCATAGCGGCGCACTCCACCAACTCGTCAATGCACTCTGAATTATGAAGACCCCCTTCACTGTTGCCGTTGATCGTCGAGCACGAGGATTAGTTTTCGCTTTTCCTGCGGGCGAACCCGGAAGAATCGTCGCAGCACCGTCAGTCGCCGCGGACGGTCGTTGGATTGCAGGTTGAGGAAGTCCTCGATGTCACTGACGTCGACCGTGGACCACTTCTGTTTTCCTCGTTCATCGATGAGCAATAGCGCGAGGTCACGCAAGCCCGGTGATACCGTCGAATTTGCCACCCCCATACCTACCTCGATCGAGAGAAGCTAGTGGCGATCACGAACATCAGCCAGACACCGGCTGCGAACCAGACCAAGACCGCGTATTTCGACGTCCTCATCGTGGGCGCGGGTATTTCGGGCATCGACGCCGGCTGTCACCTCAAGCACCGGCGTCCCGGCACCAGCTTCGTCATCTTGGAGGGCCGCGTCTCGATCGGCGGCACGTGGAGCCTGTATCAGTACCCCGGCATCAGATCGGACTCCGACGTGCCCACGATGGGCTACCACTTCAAGCCGTGGACGAGAACCACGACGATATCCAAGGGCGGCTACATTCTCGACTACCTGCAGCAGGCCGTCGCCGAGAACGAGTTGGCCGAACACATCCGCTTCGGCTACCGGGTGCTCGACGCACAATTCTCCAGGGCGCAGCAGCGGTGGACTGTGACTGCGCAGCAGCGCGGTGGCGAGACAACAGCGCAGTTCACCGCGCGGTTCCTGTTTCTGGGTACCGGCTACTTCGACTACGAGACGCCGTTCACGCCGGAATTCCCCGGTGCCGGCGACTTCGGGGGGCCCATCATTCACCCGCAACATTGGCCGGCCGATCTCGACTACACTGGAAAACGCGTAGTCGTGATCGGCAGCGGGGCAACGGCGGTCACGCTGATCCCGGCGATGGCCGAGAAGACCAGCCACATCACGATGCTGCAGCGCTCACCGAGCTACTTTCTCGCCCGCCCGGCCGAAGACACCATCGGCAAAGTGCTGACCAGGGTGCTTGGTCGTGACCGCGCCTACCCGATCATCCGGCGCAAGAACATCTTGTTCGCGCAAGGCGGCCTCACCGCGTGCCGGCGCGCCCCAAAGCTGATGCGCAAGGTGCTGATCGCGTTGGCGCGGCGACAGCTGCCCAAGAACTTCGACGTCGACACGCATCTGACCCCGCGCTACAACCCGTGGGATGAGCGTCTGTGCCTGATGCCCAGCGGGCCGTTTTTCCGGGGCGGTGACTTCTTCAAGGCGGTCTCGTCGGGGCGGGCGTCGATAGTCACCGACCGGATCGACCGGTTCACCGAGTCCGGGATTCTGCTGAAGTCCGGCCGGGAGCTGCCCGCCGACATCATCGTGAGCGCGACCGGTCTCAATATCACGCCGTTCGGCAAGATTTCGTTCAGCGTGGATGGGCAACCAGTGAAACTTTCCGACACCAGGATTTTCAAGACGACGATGCTCTCCGGTGTGCCCAACCTGGTGTTCGCCTTCGGCTACGCATCGGGGTTTTCCTGGACTCTGCGGGTGGATCTGCACTGCGAGCATTTCGTCCGGCTGCTGGACTATATGGACACCCGTGGCTACGGGATGGCCGAGCCGGTGTTCGTCCATACCGGCATGGAGCGGACGCCACTTCTCGACCTCGACGCCGGCTACATCAGGCGGGGAATCGCGAAATTCCCGTCCGGCGGAACCGGCAGCACATGGTCGGTCAAACCCAGCTACCGAAACGACGCCAAGCGGCTGAGCAAAGACCCGGTCGCCGATGACGCGTTGAAGTTCACCCTCGCGAGGGTGGCGCTGACGGTAGTCGAGGTCAACCAGCCCCAGGGTGCCCGCGTATTCGAACAGGACCGCCAGACTATAGCGGCCTTCCAATAGTTCCCAGTGGTAAAAGTCGGCGTAGCCGAGGCTGCCGTACTGCGGATCGGCGAGGTAGAGCTTCCATAGCGCCATGTCGTTGCGGGCAATGGTGGGGTTTAAGTTGCGGCGGCGCATGGTGTCAAACAACGTGTCGATGTCGATCCACTCGCCCGGCGGGCAGCCGGCCAACGCCTTGTTGACGATCTGGCG
>DATJBA010000369.1:0-3206 GCA_035515675.1 Mycobacterium sp. | reverse complement strand
TTCGGCAGGGCGGCAAGGACATTGGCGATCTTGTGCCACCAGCAGCGTTGCTCGCGGGTCTCGGGGAACACATCGCGGATCGCCTTCCAAAACCCCAGTGCACCGTCCCCGACGGCCAGCACCGGAGCGCGCATGCCACGACGCTTGACATCGCGCAGCAAATCGGCCCACGACTGGGCCGACTCGCGGAACCCGTCGGCGAGCGCGACCAGCTCCTTGGTGCCGTCGGTGCGCACCCCGATCATCACCAAAAGACACACCTTGTCGGAGTCCAACCGCACCTTGAGGTGGATGCCGTCCACGCCGGGTAGCCCCGGCGCATTGCTGCGCCGGGGCCCCCTCAGAACCGTGCGTGCAACTCGTCGCTGCACACGGCTCAAGCAAGCCGCGAGGGCGACGCGGGGTGCAGTGCGGGCGGTCTGCCTACCCGGGCAACATGCGTCCGGTGGCAGATGGTGTGTACGAGGCGGTTGGGGGCATCGCCGGTGGGGCCGGGTCGCCCGCGAGCGACGGACTGGTCGGTGACCATCGCCGTGCGGGTGACGTTGCGCCACCACCATTCCCAGTCGTGCGGGGATTGGGGCGGGCGGTCGGCGGGCAGCAGGTGGTCCCCGCACAACGGGCAGCGCGCGGCCTGCTTGGAAAGCAGGCGCCATCGATACTCACCGAGCGGGGGTTTGACCTTGCGTCGCCGATCGGCCCAGTACTGGGCCAGGTCGGGGTCATCCGGGGATGCCCCGCCCTTGACCGGGATGTGCCGGACGATGCCGGTCCAGGCGAGCTTGGGCAGGTAGGCACAGCTGTCGCGGTCGCCGAACACCCACCGATCGTTCCTGAACCTGTTGAACTTGCCGTAGTACCGGTCGACGATCCAGGACGTCGGCTTGTTCGCGTGGCTGCGTTTGGCCCACTTGTAGGTGAGCTTGAACAGGTAGTGATCCAGGCTGTCGAACAGCTTGGACGACACCACGCCCCGGTAGTAGGCGGCCCATCCCCGGGTGATGGGGGCGAGCCGGGCGATGACCGCCGCCGCGTTCGAGCCGCGCAGGGCGCGCATCTCGGTTGCGAGCCGTTCCCGGAACCGCCTGACCGCTTTGGCGCTCGGCTTGATCAGTAGCTTGCTGTCGCGATAGCGGCGGACGTTGAACCCGAGAAAGTCGAATCCGTGCGAGGCGTGGACGATTTGCGTCTTGTCCTCGTTGAACCTCAGCCCTCTCGGCGCCAGCCACCCGCTAAGCTCAGCTTTGACCCGTTCGGCCTGGTCACGGGAGTGACACAGGGCGATCAGGTCGTCGGCGTATCTGATCACGACCGGGGAACCCGGTCGTGGTCGCCCGGCGCATGCGCCCGACGAATAGCACGAGACTCCCGCGGCCTCCTCCAGCCCGTGCAGGGCCACATTCAACAGCAACGGGCTGATCACCCCGCCTTGCGGGGTTCCCTCCTCGGTTGGCGCGAAGCCCTTGCCCGGCTCGAACACGCCCGCCTTCAACCAGTCGGCGATCATCCCCCGGGCGGGGAAGTTGCCGATCACGGTCAGTAACCGGTCGTGGTCGATCCGATCGAATGCCGACGCCAGATCGGCGTCCACGATCCACACCCGTGTGGCATTCCTGCGACACAGCGTCTGGAAGATGGCCGCGATCGCGTCGTGACAGCCGCGTCCCGGCCGAAACCCATAACTGCGGGCCTCCAACCGGGCCTCCCATTCGGGTTCCAGAGCATTGCGGACCCGAGCCTGATGGCACCGATCCATCAGCACCGGAATGCCGAGAGGACGCAGCTTGGTTCTGTCACCGGCCTTCGGTATGTACACACGCTTGACCGCGCGGGGTTGCCAGGACCAGGCCGAATCATGCACTCGCACAGCCAGTTCCGTCCTCGCACCAGGAGTCAATGCGACCTCCCCGTCGATCCCCGCCGTCTTGCGCCCAGCATTGCGTTGTGCCACCTGCCGCACGCTAACCAGCGTGTTGGCCCGGCTGCGCAGCATCAGCTTCTGCAGGTTCCTGACCCTGGGCCAGTCACCGTCGCGCGTCGCCTTGAAGATCCGCTGCCGCAGCCGCCGTACCCGCTCCTCGCAGGACCGCCAGTCGATGGTCTCCCACTCATCGACGTCCTGCTCAAAGCGCTGGTCCTCCGGTCCGTTCACGCCGAGGCGCGCCATCGCAACCGCGAACGCATGCCCCGTCATGTCTAACTTGTCCTTCGGTTCCGGCGGGTTGGACTGCTCGTCGTCAAAGGCTCACCTGCCTCACGTCAGCCTGCTTTCGCAGCCGGGCACCAGGCCCGGTATCCGGCCAGTTATACGCAGCCATCGGCGGAGGAGCCGACACGCGGCACTACGCTTTCCTGTCGCCTTTCGGCCACCGGCATTCGCTTCTTGGGCATCCTGTCCCGCCCGGGGATTCCGCCCCCCTTACGGTCGGCCTACCGCGCCACCACCGGCAACACGGACCCGAGCGAGGTTTCCACGTTCCGCACGCATGAGACCCGGCCGGGTTGGGGCGTCCTCTGTACCCCGAGGGCGACGGTGTCGACGCGATCGAGTGTGGTGCCCGATCGCCGCCTGCCGCTTCACAACGGCCCGCCCTTGTCACCCCGGCGTCACGCTCCGTCCCGGGATGTGTCTATCACGAGGCATCAACAAGGATTCACTCCATTCGCCCGTCCGGCCTTCCCCTCACCTGTTGCCGCTCAGACGGGGCAAGCGGCCCTTGGGTTTTCCCTGAGCTCCACACCCCTGGACACCGGGTGACCAGACGCATGTCAGGGTGGGGACAGGTCCTCGACACTGACCCGAGCTACGTCTCCGGCATCAGCCGACCTCCTCCACGCAGCACTCACAACGTGCGACCTCGTGTCGCAACCACAAATACACGTAGTCGACCTCGGCCAGCGACCGGGCGTTGAACACCCGCGCCTCGTCTTTCCACTGCTCGGTCAGCCGGGTGATGGTGGCCGCCGACAACCCCGAGCCGGTGCCCAAGAACTGCTCCAACGCCGACGCGAAATCCGACGTGGACAGCCCATGCAGATACAGCAGCGGCAACACCTCGCCGACCTTGGCCGACTTGCGTGCCCACGCCGGCAGGATCGCCGACGAGAACCGCTGCCGTTCACCGGTGATCGGATCGATCCGCCTGTCGTTGACCCGGGGCTGGCGCACCGGCACCGCACCAGCGGCGGTCATCACCTCCCGCTCG
>DATJBA010000368.1:0-9400 GCA_035515675.1 Mycobacterium sp. | reverse complement strand
CCCCAACCCGAACCCGAATGTGCCGCTTCCAATCCCGATCATCGTTCCGTTCCCGGGGTGGCAGCCAAATTACCCGCCGCCGACGGCGCCGACGACCCCATACCCGCCGCCGACGACGACGTACCCGCCGCCCACGACGACCGCACACTCACCGCCGACGACCGCACACTCACCGCCGACGACCGCGCCAAGCACAAAGGAAACGACCCAGGCGCCGCTGCCGACGCACACACAAACGCAGCAGACCATGCCTCCGACGCATTCACAGCAGCCGGTGACACCGCTGGAGCCACACAGCGGCAGAGGTCATCACGGGTTCTGAGCCCGGTGGTCGTCGAACCGCCGGCCGGGTACGGCTCGGGCGGCGCACGCAGGCGCGGTCGCCGCGACGACCCGCGCGGCGGACTCTAAATCTAAAGGATTTCAGGCTCGTCGGCGCAGCACCAGGGCGCGTCCGGCGACCCCAATAGCGAATATGCCCAGCCCGGCGACCACCGATTCCCAAGGCAAGGTGGCGACCAGCAGCAAGCAGCCGAGGACTCCGCAGACATTCAGAACACGCGGCCGGCGGCGCCGCGAAGCGGGCAACGTATAGGCGGCCGCATTTGCGATCCCGTAGTAGATCAACACCCCGAACGACGAGAAGCCGATCACCCCGCGCAGGTCGACAGTGGCTACCAGGACGCAGACGACGACGCCGAGTGCGATCTCGGCGTGGTGTGGTACCCGGTAGCGCGGGTGAACAGCCGCCAGCCAGGCAGGTAGATCCCGGTGGCGGGCCATTGCCAGTACGGTTCGCCCCAGCCCGGCAATCAGCGCAAGCAGCGCACCGAGGCTGGCCAGCGCAGCCCCGACTGTTATTACCGGCACCAGCGCTGCGCCGCCGGCGGCCCGTACCGCCTCGGCCAGTGGTGCAGCGGCATGCGCGAGCCGGTCCGGTCCCGCGGCCAGCAGCACGGCCACCCCGACGACCAGGTAGATCGCCACCGCAATCCCCAGGGCGAGAGTAATTGCCCTGGGGATGGTGCGGCCCGGGTCGCGGACCTCTTCGCCCATCGTGGCGATCCGCGCATAACCGGCGAACGCAAAAAACAGCAGCCCCGCTGACTGCAGAACACCATAGATCGTGCCCGCGGACCAGTGGATCAGGTGCGGCTCCGGATCGCCGACCGCGATGCCGATCACCACGGTGGCGAGTGCAATTAGCGTGCACGCCAACAATATTCGGGCCAGCATTGCGGTCTTGGTAATCCCCCGGTAGTTCAGCGCGATCAGCACACTCACGGCAGTGACCGCGATGACCCGCTGCGCCCACCAGGATCCGGGAACCGCGTAGGCCGCGACGGTCAGTGCCATGGCCGCGCAGGAGGCACTCTTGCCGATCACAAATCCCCACCCGGCGACAAAGCCCCGCCACGGGCCGAGGCGTTCACGCCCGTAGATGTACGTTCCACCCGATGTCGGATACACCGCGGCCAGTTCCGCTGACGCGGTGGCGTTGCAGTACGCGATCGGTGCGGCCAGCGCCAGTCCGATCAGCAGGCCGGCGCCGGCTGCCTGTGCGGCCGGCCCGAACGCCGAGAACACCCCGGCACCGATCATCGATCCGAGCCCGATCACCACCGCATCGGCCGTGCCGAGTCGGCGTGCCAGTGCCGGCTGTTCTTCCATGTCCGTCTACCAGTTCGTGACGATAACGGTGTTTACCAGTAGGGCCCCTGCGGCGTTGAGCGTCAGCCACAGACGGTGTGACCGTACCGGCAGCAGTGCAGGCGCCCGTTAGCCAGATGGTGAACGGCAGCCAGATCCGTTCGACCTCGGCCTTGCTCAGCATGCTCAAGTACGTGCAGACGATGGCGGTCAGCATTGCCAGCAGCAGATGGAACCGAAGCGGCGACGGACAGAACAACCCCGACCGCGACGCCTGATCCCTCCCCGTAGTCCCCCGGCAATGCCTCCCGTCGCGCAATCCTCACGACCGACCAGCCTATTGATCGCCGGCGCGGGCCAACCGGCGTGCCAACGCCGTCCGGTCGATCTTGCCGATGCCGCGTCGCGGCAGCGCATCAACGATGTGCAGCTCGCGTGGCGCGGCGGTGGCGTCCAATGTGCCTGTCACATGGGTCCGAAGCGCGTCCAGCGTCGGCGGTGGGCAACCGTCGCTCACCACAATCGCGGCAACCACCCGCTGGCCCAGTCGGTCGTCGGCAAGACCGAAAACCGCGCAGTCACTGACGGCGGGGTGGGTGCACAGTGCCGCCTCGACCGGCTGCGGCAGCACCGTCAACCCGCCCGTGCTGATCGCGTCGTCGGCGCGGCCCAACACGGTCAGCACGCCCGCATCATCGACGGCGCCCAGGTCGTCGGTGCGGAACCAGCCCGGCTCGGCGAACGGGTCAGGATCGACCGGGTTGCGGTAGCCCTTGGCCAGCGTCGCGCCACCAATGACGATGCGCCCGTCGGCCGGCACCCGCAGCCGGACCCCGTCCAGCGGGACACCGTCGTAAACGCAGCCTCCCGCGGTCTCACTCATCCCGTAGGTGCGCACCACCGCGATGCCCGCCGCTGCCGCGGCGTCGAGGACCTGCCGCGGAGCCGGCCCGCCGCCGAGCAGCACGGCGTCCAATTCGGCGAGCGCGGCCGTGGCCGCCGGGCTAGTGAGCGCCTTGGCCAGCTGGGCGGCAACCAGCGATGTATATCTGCGACCAGAGCCCAATCGCCCTACGGCGCTGGGTAATTCCGCGATGTCAAACCCGGTCGAGACATCCAGCTCGACGGGCACCGAGCCGGCGAGCACGCTGCGCACCAGCACCTGCAGCCCCGCGATGTGATACGGCGGCAAAGCCAACAGCCAGCTGCCCGGTCCGCCCAGCCGGTCGTGGGTGGCCGACGCGCTGGCGGTCAAGGCGGCGGCGGTCAGCAAGGCGCCCTTGGGTGCACCGGTGATCCCCGACGTCCCCGACGTTACAGCCACCAGGGCCACGTCGTCGTCGATGTCTTCGCCCACTCGTAAGCCCACTCGCAAAGCGCGCAGCTCGGATTCGTGATCGTGCTCTGCCTGTACCGCGACCAGCGCGGGATCGCGGCCATCCAGCACCCGTTCCAAAGCGGGCAACAGCAACGGCGCGGCACAGCCCGGTGCGACGCGCAGCGCACGCAGGACGGCTATGCGGGGCCCTCGGCCCGGCGGGCGTCATCGAACGGCCAGCCCTTGGCGGCCAGCCGCGCCCGCACCCGCTCGATGTCTTCCGGTGACGGCAGATTGTCGGTGATCTGGGTGATCGCCACACCGATGTCGATGTTGTCGAACTCGCCGCGCCGGATCAGTTCATTGGCGACGGCTTTGACTTCGTCGTTGGACAATCGGCGGGTCAGCAGGGCGAGCACCGCGAAGGTGTCGGTCGGTGGGATGCCCTGCGGATATCCCGCACGCAGCCAGGACACGATCGAACTGAGGAATCCGTTCACGTTGCTATCACTTCGCGCGGGGGATCGGCTGGGGGGACGATTCGATGCTACTTGGGTTTGGCGCCCAGGAAAGCCCAGCCGGTGTGGTGGGCGATGAAGTCGCGGGCGATATACAGCACCCCGATGATGATCACCGCAAGAACCAGCCCGTAGATCGCCCAGGCGATCGCAACCAGCACTGGGTTTCGGCGCCCTGGGACGCCGTCAGTGCTGACGACTCCGGTGCCGACGGCTTGCAGCTTGAGCGCGAATGCGAACAGCCCCGGCAATGCGGCACCGGCCAGCATGCTGAAGATCAAGATCTTGAGGGTGGCCTCGTAGTTGAACCACTCGCTGAAGTGTTTCATCAGGCATTCCTCGCGCTAACCGTGTCGTCGCCGGAGCCGAACGGGGGCGATGCGGTGGCTACCTTAGCGCCCGTGTCGGACGGCGGCCCTTGCTGGTCCGAACCTTCGAGTCCGGCGGTCAGGCTGCCTTCCCATTCGGCGTTGACGTTCTTGTGGTCGACCTTCACCCTGCGCGACCGGATGTAAATGGCGGCAGATACCGCGACCAACAGCGAGAAGCCGACGATCGCGCCGGGGTATCCGCCGATGAGGTGCACGATCCAATAAGTGACGGCCCCAACGATCCCGGCCAACGGAAGAGTGACCAGCCACGCGGTCGCCATCCGGCCGGCCACGCCCCAGCGCACCTCGGCCCCGGGCTTACCCACACCGCTGCCCAGCACCGAACCGGTGCAGACCTGGGTGGTCGACAGCGCGTAGCCGAAGTGGGCGGACAGCAGAATGACTGCGGCCGACGACGATTCGGCGGCCATGCCTTGCGGCGACTTGATCTCCACCAGTCCTTTGCCCAGCGTGCGGATGACCCGCCAGCCGCCCAGATAGGTACCCGTCGCCATCGCCAGGGCGCAACCGACGATGACCCACAGCGGCGGCATGGCCGCGCTCTTACTGACCGAGCCGTAGGACATCAGCGCCAGGAAGATCACGCCCATGGTCTTCTGCGCGTCGTTGGTGCCGTGCGCCAGCGAGACCAGCGACGCCGAGCCCCACTGGCCGTACCGGAACCCGGCCTCGGTGCGCTGAGTCGGGACACCGCGGGTGAGCCGGTAGACCAGCCAGGTCGCTACCGCCCCGACGACGATGGCCAGGATTGCGGAGATGATGGCCGGGATGAGCACCTTGGACACCACGCCATGCCAGATCACGCCGTGCTGGCCGACCGCAGCGATCGTAGCGCCGACGATGCCGCCGACCAGAGCGTGCGAGGAACTAGAGGGGATACCGAGGAGCCAGGTCAGCAGGTTCCACACGATGCCGCCGACCAGGCCAGCGAACACCAGTTCCAGCGACACGATGCTCGAATCGATGAGGCCCTTGGCGATCGTGGCGGCGACGGCGGTGGACAAAAAGGCACCCACCAGGTTCAGCACTGCGGACAGTGCGACGGCTGCCTTCGGCTTGAGCGCACCGCTGGCGATGGAGGTCGCCATCGCATTGCCAGTGTCGTGGAAGCCGTTGGTGAAATCGAAAGCGAATGCCGTGATTACGACAATGGTCAAGAGGAACAAATCGATGTTCACAGCGCCTGATTCTCGTAGTTGGGGGATTAGATTGTCGAATGCAGAGGTAGCCGAAACGCAGGTGTACCTCGACTTGTCGTCAGATGTTAGCTCTTAGTTAACTGGACGGTCCCCCGGGTTCGCCTCGGGTGTCGCGGCGTAGCGGGTGATCCCCGGGAACCTCGACGAAAATCAGCGTGATTCCGTCCGGATCGGTCACGTGCATCTCATGCAGGCCCCACGGTTCGCGGCGCGCCTCACGGGTGATCGACACCCCCCGGCCCCGCAGCTCGGCCTGGGTTGCTGCGATGTCGCGGACCTGTAGCCACAGCGCACCGGGAAAGGGTCCCCGGGAGTGGTCCGGTGAGCCGTAACCGGCCAGCTCCAGCAAAGATTGGCCCGCGAAAAATACTGTGCCCGCACCGTATTCACGGGCTATCGCCAGGCCGATCTGGTCACGGTAGAAGCTCAACGACTGCTGATAGTCCGCCGGCCGCAGAAGCATCCGGCTGGCCAGGATCTCCATAGCGTTGTGTCTATCACGTCTGTAGCGCGTCCGGGGTGCATCGGCTGTGGAACTGGCGATCTGGCCACTGGCGAACCCGTCGAAGCTGAACCGGGCCTCAGCTACCGGGTTCGTGGTCAGGCTGGATGCTCTGCCGCTGCATGATTGCGTTAACCCAGCGGGGGCCGAAGGTGTCTAGCGCCTTGGCTGCAATCGCCACCCGCGGTGCGATCCGCACCGGCCGGGTGCGGGCTGCGGTGACCATCCACTCGGCGGCTTCTTCTGGCGTCAGCGCGGGCATGCCCTCGTAGGCTTTCGTCGGTGCGATCATCGGCGTGGCCACCAGCGGGTAGTACAGCGTCGTCGAATGCACACCCTTTCGGCCCCACTCGGTTTCGATGACCCGGCTCACCGCCGACAGCGCAGCCTTCGACGCGTTGTACACCGAGAACAGTGGCGACGCCTTCGACAGCACGCCCCAAGTCGAGACGTTGATGATGTGGCCATCGCCGCGCTCGAGCATCCCGGGCGCGAGCCCGCGGATCAGCCGCAGCGGCGCGTAGTAGTTGAGCACCATCGTCCGCTCGACGTCGTGCCAGCGTTCCAGCGACTCGGCCAGCGGCCGGCGGATGGACCGGCCGGCGTTGTTGATCAGGATGTCGACTCCGCCGATGCGCTTTTCGACGTCGGCGACCAGTGCGTCCATGGCGTCCATGTCCGAGAGGTCGCAGGGGATCGACATTGCGCTGCCGCCCGCCGCCGTGATCCGGTCTGCCAGCGCGTCCAGCGGGTCCTGGCGGCGGGCGACGACGACCACCGTGGCGCCGTGGCGGGCTAACTGTCCGGCCGCGGCCTCGCCGATGCCCGACGAAGCTCCGGTGAGCAGGATGCGCTTACCGTCGAGGTCGACCGGTTTGATCAGGGGCCGGTTGACCAGCACCTGCGGCGAAATGGGCGGTCGCATGGTCGCCAGCACGAATGCCTCGGTCAGCCGGCGCATCGGGCCTTTGCTCATGAACGCGCAGTTTAGGCGTGCGCGCATCGCCGAGATCGACGCCACCGTGATGCTTACTCGCACTTTTCCGCGCTGGCGTCGATCTCGGTGAAACGGTCTCCTAGAAATACCGGGGGAATGGGCGCCAGTCCGGGGCGCGCTTCTGTAGGAACGCGTCGCGGCCCTCGACGGCCTCATCGGTCATGTACGCCAGCCGGGTGGCCTCACCCGCGAACAGCTGCTGACCCACCAGCCCGTCATCCAGCAGATTGAACGCGTATTTCAGCATCCGTTGCGCCTGAGGTGATTTCGCGTTGATCTCGGCCGCCCACTGCATACCCACTGTCTCCAGTTCGGCGTGCTCGACGACCTCGTTGACCGCGCCCATCCGGTGCATCTGCTCGGCGGTGTAGGCGCGGCCGAGGAAGAAGATTTCGCGGGCGAACTTCTGGCCCACCTGACGGGCCAAATACGCGCTGCCGTAGCCGCCGTCGAAGCTGCCGACGTCGGCGTCGGTCTGCTTGAAGCGGGCGTGCTCGCGGCTGGCCAGGGTCAGGTCGCAGACCACGTGCAGGCTGTGCCCGCCGCCGGCCGCCCACCCGTTGACCAGGCAGATGACCACCTTGGGCATGAACCGGATCAGCCGCTGCACCTCGAGGATGTGCAACCTTCCAGCGCGTGCTACGTCAATGGTGTCCGCGGTGTCTCCGCTTGCGTATTGATAGCCGGACCGGCCGCGGATGCGCTGATCACCGCCGGAGCAAAACGCCCAGCCGCCGTCTTTTGGCGACGGGCCGTTGCCGGTCAGCAGTACCACGCCCACATCAGGGGACATCCGGGCGTGGTCGAGCGCCCGGTACAGCTCGTCGACGGTGTGCGGCCGAAATGCGTTGCGCACCTCGGGCCGGTCGAACGCCACCCGCACCGTCGCGTCCTCGACATGGCGGTGGTAGGTGATGTCGGTCAGGTTGTCGTACCCGTCGACGGGCCGCCATGCCTGCGCATCGAATGGGTTGTCGCTCAAGGCTGTTGCACTCCGTCCTTGCTGATGGTGAGGTCGCCGCACGCCAGCTGCGCAGGCCGCATCGGATTACACCGGGTCGAAACGAAAGACCGGACAGATCCCGGCCAGTGCCTCGAACTCCTCGGGGCGACCTTCATTGACCAGGCCGGAGCGCTTCATGAAGCCGACACCGGTGGGGACTTCGCTGGGCCACACCCGCAGCAGCGGCCTGGCCTCCTCGGCTGATAGCTCCACCATCCGGACCCGCTCGTGCTTGCGGCCGCGGCTGAGCGTGACTTCGCTTGCGGCCCGGACGTTTCGCACCCAATCCGCACCGGGGAAGCCGCCGATCACGTACCGCTTGCCGTCCACCGCCATGGGCGTGACCGGCGTCGACCGGGGAGCGCCGGACTTGCGGCCGGGAACGGTCAACACCACCGGGCTTTCACCGCCGAAGCTCAGACCAAGCCGCGACATCTGAATGAAGACTTCGTTCGCCGGCTTCAACCACCACGGCGGTTTGAGCTTCTCAGCTTTCCCCATGCCTGCCACAGTAGTCAGGTCGTAGGCGCCTCCTGGACGGGTTCAAAGCCATGGTGATGCTGCATGCCTTCCTCCGGCGTGCTGACGGCGTCCAGGCGCGCGATCACGTCCGCGCTCAGGGCGATGTTCGCCGCTCCGGTGTTCTCCTCGAGGTGTGCGATCGACCGGGTGCCGGGAATCAGCAATGTGTTCGGCGCGTGGGCCAACAGCCACGCCAGCCCGACTTGGGCTGGTGTGACGCCGAGTTCGCCGGCGACATCCCGCACCACCGTGTTGTCGGCGGCATTGGGGAAGCTGGGAAACGCCGATCCGAGCGGGAAGAACGGCACCCAGGCGATGCCCTCGGCCGCACAGAACTCGAGCGTGGCTTCTTGCGAGCGGTCTAGCAGGCTGTAGGCGTTCTGCACGCAGACGATTCCCGCGGGCTGCGCCCGCCGCACTACGTCGAGTGGCACGTTGCTGATGCCGATCGCGTCGATCTTGCCCTGGTCGCGCAACGCGATCATCTCGGCCAGTTGGTCGTCGAGGTCGATCTGGTCACCCTCGGCGCGCAGGCCGAGACCAAGGTCGAGGCGTCGCAGATTCACCACCGGAACGCAGTCGAGCCCGAGTTGGCGCAGGTCGTCTTCGACCGCGGTGCGCAGCTGTGCGGGTTTTTGCGCGGCAGTTAGCGGTCTCGTGCCGCCGGTGGTGTGTGCGGCGCCGACCTTGCCGACGATGACGAGGTTGTCACGGTAGGGCGCCAGCGCCTGACGGATCCGGCGGTTTATCGCACCGCCGGCGTAAAAGGACGCGGTATCAATGTGGTTGACGCCCAGGTCGACGGCACGACGCAGCACCGCGACCGCGTCCTCCGGAAATGATGCCTCCAAGAGTTGCATCGCTTCGTAGCCGACGCGGGCAACCGTGGTCGCGCCGATGCCGCCGAGGCCGCCGGGGGTGGTTTGTCTGTCATGGTGCTCCCCTTAAACAGACCCGTAAGACACTGAGAGATATTCGGAGGATGCTCCGGTTATGCCTGGTAACGGAATCGGAGGAGCCTCCGATTGGCCGACAGAATTCGGTCCGACGCACGCCGCAACCGGGAAAAACTGCTCGAGGTGGCGGCAGCGGCGTTCGGAGCCGCCGACGGGCGCCCGGTGTCGCTGGAGTCGATCGCCCGTGACGCCGGCGTCGGGATTGGCACGCTGTATCGGCACTTCCCGAACCGAGAGGCGCTTATCGAAGCCGTCTACCGCGCTGAGCTCGCCGAGGTAGCCGCAGCGGCGGGGCAGCTGCTGGTGCGCCATCCGCCGAAAGCCGCCCTGCGACGGTGGATGG
>DATJBA010000367.1:0-21830 GCA_035515675.1 Mycobacterium sp. | reverse complement strand
AACGCGCACGATCCCTGGCAGTGGATGACGGCCTTGACGGCATCGGCGCCGGTCTGCTTGATGACTTCTTTCACGGCGAACGGCATGTCCTGGACCGCCGCGTCGTCGAGCGTGTATTTGACCGCCGGCAGGTCGATGCTGGACCGCCAATTCAGAATCCACACGTCAAAACCGTTCTCGCGCAGCATCTGGGGCAGGGTCTTGGCCGTCGGCGGATTGAAGAGGTTGGCCCGGACCCCGGTCCCCCCGACCATGAGCACGGGACCTTTGGTGGTGGTGGTGGTGGTATGTCCGGGCGCCGGCAGCAGGTGTTTGAGGTTCAACGGGAGGTTGTCGCCCGCCAGAAAGTCGACGGTGTCGAACCTCAGCGACGTGGTTGCCGCAGAATCGGCGGGCGAGGGCTCGTCAACTGGGATCGTGGTAGGCATTGCGCGCCTCCTAGGGACTGATCGTGGCGACCTAAAGCCTGCCGAACTACGGCGCGGCCGTCGCGCGTAGTCCACTACCTGACTTTGCGGCTGCCACGGTGTGCGCGAGCATCGTGCGGTCGGCCACGTCGAGCTTGATGCACGCGCGATAAATGTGACCCTCCACCGTTCGCACCGACACACAAAGCCGCTCGGCGATTGCCTTGTTGCTAAGACCGTCCGCCACCATGATCGCAATCTCGCGCTCCCGCCCGGTCAGCGGCAGCGGGCTGAGCACCTGCTCGAGGGCAGGGGTCGACGCGCCCCCCTGGAGTTCGGCGGCGCGGGCTCGCGACTGCAGTTCGTGCTTGCGGTCGTGGCGGCACGCGTACGCCAGGGCAGCTTGGGCGGATGCATCGGCTGCCGCACAGGTCATGCCCAGCTCCGCCAGTTCCCGCGCCACCGCGTCCAGCGCGGCGGCGTCGCCGGCGGCTAACGCACGACCGTGCGCCAGGGCGAGTCTTCCCGCCACACAGTCGACCTTGTCCGTCACCCGGGCGATCGCGTCGGCGGCGTCGGTGTCGCCGAGCCGGACAGCCTCGTGGAGGGCATGCAGGGCCACCGCCAGTTGGCCGGAGCGCTCCGCGATGTGGGCGGCATCGCGCGCGGCTGCCAGCGCTCCGTCCATGTCACGCGCGGCGGCCAGCCTCCACGCCCTGGCCAAGGCCAACTCCGGCGCATAGAGCTCGGTATTCATACCGTGATGTGATTCCGCGCGGGCGAGCATCTCCGCGGCGGCGGCCGATTCACCCTGTTGCCCCAAGGCTTGCGTCAAATAGATCAACGCCAGGGGGCCCCATGAGTATCCGGTCCGGGCCAGAGCCGCGGCGGCCTCGCGCAGTAATAAAGTCGCCTCCGCGAATTCTCCCGAAGCCATCAGCGTGCGGGCCAGGAGTACCTCTGCGATCGAACGACCGGGTTGCTGATGCTCGGAGAACTCCATGTAGTGCCGCGCCAGGCATTGCGCGTGCATCACACTCTCGGTCATCAACGACGTCGTGATCTCGCCGAGCCCGATGGTGAAACGCAGCAATCCCGGATGCTGAGCCGCAAGCCCGCGCTCGGCCAGCGGCGCAACCTCGCTGAAGCGGCCGAGCCGGGCGCTGGACAGCGTCACGGTCGCGGCCGCCCATGCGACTGCAATGTCTTGGGCGCATGACGAGGCCAATACGCCGAGGGCAGTCGTGACGGCTTGTTCGGGCTTCCCGACATACATCACGAACATCGCCGCCAACGCGTCCATGATGGTCAACGCCGCCGGGTCGGTGACACGTGCGCGCATCGCATGCAGGAAGTCAGTGGCCTGCCGGGGCTCGTTGAGCATCCAGAACCGGTTGGCCGCTTTGGGAACCGCCCACGCCGTCAATTCCCACTCCGAAAGCTGGTCGGGGTCGACCGGCTCGAGGACGTCGTCTGCGTCGCGACCGCGACCCAGCCAGGCCAGCGCATGAGCCAGCGGGACTCTCGCCGCCAACCCACCCGATCGTTCCAGTGCGCTTCGCGCCAACCGCTCACCGAGCTCCAGGTCGCCCAGCCGCATGGCCTCGTAGGACGACGCGACGGTATCGTCTACCGGTGGCGGGGTGTCGCTGTCGATGGCCAAAGCCGCCAGCCGCAACCGGGCGCTCACATTCGTGGCAGGACGGGACGACAGCTGCGCGACCAGCAGCGTGCGTAACCGTCGAGTTGCGATCCTTCCGAGCGACGCCCGCACTTGTTCGGTGTAGAGCGGATGTGCGGAGCGCACAACGAGGCCGTCGCCACCATCGGCGACCTCCACGATGTCGAGATCCTCAGCTTGTTCGATCGCCTTACGGCCGGTGAGCGCCGAAAGTTCCATCAGCGTCAGCGGTTCCTCGATCGCCAAGTACTTCAGCACCGATTTCACCGGTGGTGGAAGCGACCTGAGATGTTCTCTGACCAGGCTCGAAAGCTGCGGCGTCCATGACATTTCGCCGCGGAGCTGCCAGACACCCTCCACTTGGCGCAGCGCGCCGGAATTCACTGCGCCTTCGACGAGGTGGCGCAAATACAGCGGATTTCCCTCGCTCACCTGGAAAATCCGCTCCGCACTTGATGTTTCCAAGGGACCACCCAAGACGGCGGCCAGCAAATCCCTTGTCTGTGCTTGGTCGAACGGCTCGATGTCGACGCGGGTGAGCAGCCCGTCTTTCCACAGTGCCGTGATCGCGTCGGGAGCCGACTCGCCCTCGTGTACCGTAACGATCTGCCGCACGGACCGCGTGAGTGTGAGCTGGTGAACGAGCGTCGCCGACAAGTTGTCGAGGTGATGAGCATCGTCAACGACCAGCAGAAGGCCGTCGCCGCTGTGCTGGAGCAGAGATGCGCGGGCGGTTCGCAACAGGGTCGTGGAATCGCCGACGCCAGCGACATCAACCAGATGACTGAACACCCCGAATGGCACTTGGCTCGCCGACACGGTGCCCGCCAACCATCTGACCGTTGTCGTGGCATGTCGTTGAGCAAACCGCTCGACCACACTTCGGACCAACACCGTTTTGCCCACCCCGGCTGGACCCACAAGGACGGCGCCAAGCCGATCGCGTTTCAGGGTGGAGTCCAGCAGGCCCAACGATGCTCCGCGTTGCACGATGTGCCATTGAATAGCCACTCGGGAATCCTATTACCGTCACAGCCGATTCTCAGCAAATGCGCTCAATATCCATCCAGACGGAAGCCAATCCTATTATTCCAAGCCGTTCCGCCAGAACCCTGCGCATTGACTCCCGTCCACACCGCTCCCACGCGTGACCATTCCCAGCGCCTCATCGGTGCCAACTGCGGGGCGCTAACACTGAAAAAGCAAGACTGCGCAGTGCTGGCCGCGCTGGGAGTCAACGGCATCTTCGGTGCACGCTTTGCACTCAAGTGGAAAGCTCGGTTGTTAGGCCGTCCGGCGGTAGCCACGCATCGTGACAGTCGAGCGACCGTTCCCGCTGCTGGCGGGCATTGTAAC
Organism: Mycobacterium sp.; assembly: GCA_035515675.1. Lineage (GTDB taxonomy): Bacteria > Actinomycetota > Actinomycetes > Mycobacteriales > Mycobacteriaceae > Mycobacterium. The sequence continues at coordinate 18,386 of DATJBA010000367.1, read as the reverse complement.
GATGGCGAGCCAGCCCCCGTCGGCGCGCTGGCATCCACGGCTCCAGCTGCAACCCGTCTAGCTCCTGGCGCAGGGTGCTAAACGCGGATCGAGAACACCGCGACCGCCGACGCGCCGGGGCGCGCTGATCGGTAGCCACCGCGGCGCAGCGCGTCAGTGGGTGCGGTCATCGGCTCGAAACACACGACGTCTTCGCCTGGCGGCGCGAAGATCTGCGCCGCCGGATACCCCTGCTGGAAGTGAACCTCGATGCGGCGGCCGCCGCCGGACACGGCGAACACGGCGCCATCGGCGACCTCGTCGTAGCCTTCATCAAAAGCCTTGTCGCCCAACAGTTCAGTCCCAGCCGGCTCTCGTGTCGCCTCGCCGCTGGGCAGTCCCCGCCCGTCGAGGCGCAGGTGCTGCAACGGCGGGGTCTCGATGATCCACCGGTCGCGCGACACACCCGGCAACTGCAGATACGGGTGGAAACCAAAACACAGTGGCACCGGCTGATCGCCGGTCGGGGTCACCGTGGTGCGCACGGTCAAGGTCTGCTTGGAAAGCCGTACCGTCAGCGCCAGCAGATGCGGAAACGGAAAGCTGGCCAACAATTCTGGATCCGCACCGAAGTCCAGCTCAGCGGTCAGCTCGGTGGCCGACTCGGCCGTCACCCGCCAGCCCGGGTAGGCGGCCAGTACTCCATGGATGGACAACCCGTTGGGGTCGGGACGGACACCGTTTTTGCCCGGCGTGAGCGTTACCGTCGTACCCTGAGCGGTATACGTGTTGGCGCCCAGCCGATTTGCCCATGGGTACAGCAGCGGGATGCCCATCGTCTTGCCGGCCGCGATGTAGGCGTCCAGGCCGCGCCGTTGGCCGAGCAGCTCCGCCCCAGCATCGGAGAGCGAGATGCCGATCATGCCCGCCGCCGGCACGAACTGCGCGGCCACCGATGACGACGGGTCGCGCAGGGTGACGACGTGCACGCGGCTAGCTTAACTGGGATGGCTAAGGCCAGAGCGGGTCGTGCTGAATACGTTCCGGCGGGGCCCCTTTGGCGATCAGAGCGGCCTTGGTGGCGCGGACCATGGCCGGTCGGCCGCAGATCAGGATCTGCCGGTCGCCCCAACCGCCGTATTTGGTCACCACGTCGGGCAGCCGGCCGGTTTGGCGCACGTGCAGGCCGCGCGGCGGCGTGACGTCGGGGTAGTCGGCAGCCCACGACGGGTCGCGGCTGTACTCCGAGACCGGCGAGACCGACAGCCACGGATTGTGCGTCGCAATCTGCCACAGGGTGGGTAGGTCATAGAGCTCGCAGCGGTAGCGAGCGCCGAAGAACAGGTGTACCCGTGGGTTCACCGCGTAGCGGCTGAGGTCCATGATCAGTGCCCGCAGCGGTGCCAGACCGGTGCTACCGGCAACCATCAGCACGTCCCCGCCGTCCCGGTCGACCCGCAGGCCGCCGTGTGGACTGGACAACCGCCACCGGTCGCCTGGGCGGGTTTCGTCGATGATGGCCGTGCTGACCAAGCCGCCGGGGACCACGCGGACATGGAACTCGATTGCGCCGTCCGGGTCTGCCGGAATGGCGGGGCTGAGATATCGCCAGCGACGCGGGCATTGCGGAACGTGGACGTTGACGTACTGGCCGGAGTGATAGTGCAGCGGCCGATCTAGTTGCAACCGAACGACCGCCAGATCACGCGAGACCCGAATGTGCTCGATGACCGTGCCGTCCCACCAGGCGGGTCCCTCGTCGGCGTCGGCGGCCCCACTCATCACCCCGGTGATCAGGTTGAGCGATTGACGGGCCGCGTCGTCGACGGCATCGGTCCAGGCATCGCCCAGGTGAGTGCGCAGCGTCGCATACAGCGCGCGACGCAACGTGTCGTAATGGGTTGGCAGCACACCATATTTGCGGTGATCCCGGCCGAGTTGGGCAAGAAAGTCCACCGGCTCTTGCGCGCGTTGCGCGACCAGTTCGCCGTAAACCCAGTGCAACGCGTGGGCGAAAGCGGCTCGCTGGGCGTCCAGTTCAGGTGGGAACAGGTCCCGTACCGAGACGTCGAGGGCAAACCAGTGGGTGTAGAACCGGCGGACGAGTTCGTTGTTTCGGCCCGAGTCATCCTGCGTGAAGGCGTCGCGCAGTACCTGCAACGCATCGGAGTCCTCTAAGCCCACGGGCCTCGATTCTAGGCTCGGCGCGCGCCGCCAATAACCAATAACGATGCGCACCGCTCCGGCGCCCTCGTCAGCCCTGCTGGACGGTGTTCGACGCTCCGGCGTTGACAATCTTGGGCGAGCCCCAGTGGTAGCTGACCACGTTGCTGATTCCCGACGTGCTCACGGTGACGGTGATCGTGTTGGCCACGCCGCTCACTGATAGGTAGCCGTCGTTGCAGGGGATCGTCTTCGTGGTGCCGGTTCCGCTGACCTGCAACGTACCGGCCTCAGGCACGGTCGCCGGCGGGCCGCCGCCGGCGAAATCGGTGCGGAACGTGGTTGCCGCCAAGCCGGCCAGCACCAGCGAGCCGGTCACGACGACCAACCAGGATTGCGGTCATCGGCCAGGATCACCCCGTCGACGTATTCGCGCCCATGCACCACCAGCTGGCCCTGGCGGCCGTCGAGCTTGTGACGAACCTCCGTCTTGGTGTTCGGGCCGCTCCACCGCTGCCGCCTGAGAGTCCATCCGTGCGCCACCGGAAGATAGACGTTGTACCGCTGTAATACGTTGCGCGCGAAAGCGTCTCGGTGTTCGTGACGGTCGCTACCCGGCCCCACCTGAGTAATCCGATCCGGGTTCGTGCATCCCACAGCTGCGCGCCGTAGATGCCCGCCAGGGTGAGCACCGCTACCGCCGCGAAGACCATCGGCAGCTGTATCCACAACGCGATGGGCGCGACCGCGACCATGAACAGTGTCCATATGTACCACCAGCGAAACGGCAGCAGCTCGGCCAACCGGAAGGCCATGGGAACCTTGCGCGGGGGCGGCGTAAGGCTGGTATCGGCTGGCCCGGACGACTTCACCACCCGCTCTTCGGGTTCCCTGGGCTGCTCCATCGGCGAAATGCTCCCACACGGCCAAGGTTGAGCGGAACACACTCAACATTGACGACGTTGAACAACCCGACAAGCATTTTCTCCTACCTACCCGAACGGAGATGTCGTGGACTCTTTCAACCCGACCACCAAGACGCAAGCGGCGCTGACCTCGGCGCTTCAGGCGGCCTCGGCTGCCGGTAACCCCGAGATCCGGCCCGCTCACCTGCTGATGGCCCTGTTGACGCAAGCCGACGGGATCGCCGCGCCGCTGCTGGAGGCTGTCGGCGTCGAGCCCGCCACTATCCGCACCGAAGCGCAGCGCCTGCTCGACCGGCTGCCGCAGGCCAGCGGCGCCAGCACGCAACCGCAGCTGTCCCGCGAATCGCTGGCCGCCATCACCACCGCTCAGCAGCTGGCCACCGAGATGGACGACGAGTACGTCTCGACCGAGCATCTGCTGGTGGGGCTGGCCACCGGCGACTCCGACGTCGCCAAGCTGCTGACCGGCCACGGCGCCTCGCCGCAGGCGCTGCGCGACGGCTTCGTCAAGGTCCGTGGCAGCGCCCGGGTCACCAGTCCCGAGCCGGAGGCCACCTACCAGGCACTCGAGAAGTACTCCACCGACCTGACGGCCCGTGCCCGCGAAGGCAAACTCGACCCGGTTATCGGGCGGGACAACGAGATTCGCCGCGTGGTGCAGGTGCTCTCGCGTCGCACCAAGAACAACCCGGTGTTGATCGGCGAACCCGGCGTCGGCAAGACCGCGATCGTGGAAGGCCTGGCCCAGCGCATCGTGGCCGGCGACGTCCCGGAAAGCCTGCGCGACAAGACGATCATCGCGCTCGACCTCGGCTCGATGGTCGCCGGCTCGAAGTACCGCGGCGAGTTCGAGGAGCGCCTGAAGGCCGTCCTCGATGACATCAAGAATTCCGCCGGGCAGATCATCACGTTCATCGACGAGCTGCACACCATCGTCGGTGCCGGCGCGACCGGCGAGGGCGCGATGGACGCCGGCAACATGATTAAGCCGATGCTGGCCCGCGGCGAGCTGCGGCTGGTCGGCGCGACCACGCTTGACGAGTACCGCAAGTACATCGAAAAGGACGCGGCGCTGGAGCGGCGCTTCCAGCAGGTGTTCGTCGGTGAGCCGTCGGTGGAGGATACCGTCGGCATCCTGCGCGGGCTGAAGGACCGCTACGAGGTGCACCACGGTGTGCGCATCACCGACTCGGCGCTGGTGGCGGCCGCCACTTTGAGCGACCGGTACATCACCGCGCGCTTCCTTCCCGACAAGGCCATCGACCTGGTGGACGAGGCGGCCAGCCGGCTGAGGATGGAGATCGACTCGCGGCCGGTTGAGGTCGACGAGGTCGAACGGCTGGTGCGCCGACTCGAGATCGAAGAGATGGCGCTGTCCAAAGAAGAGGACGAGGCGTCCAAGGAGCGGCTGGAGAAGCTGCGTGCCGAGCTGGCCGATAAAAAGGAAGAGCTCGCAGAGCTTACTACCAGATGGCAGAACGAGAAGAACGCGATCGAGATCGTCCGCGAGCTCAAGGAGCGGCTGGACGCTTTGCGCGGCGAGTCGGAGCGGGCCGAGCGCGACGGGGATCTGGCCAAAGCCGCCGAGCTGCGCTACGGGCGGATCCCTGAGGTGGAGAAAAAACTCGACGCGGCGCTCCCGCAGGCCCAGGCCCGTGAACAGGTGATGCTCAAAGAAGAGGTCGGTCCCGACGATATCGCCGACGTGGTGTCCGCGTGGACCGGCATCCCGGCGGGACGGCTGCTGGAAGGCGAGACCGCCAAGCTGCTACGCATGGAAGACGAGCTGGGCAAGCGGGTCATCGGGCAGAGGAAGCCGGTGCAGGCGGTCTCGGATGCGGTGCGCCGCAGCCGGGCCGGGGTTTCCGACCCCAACCGCCCGACCGGGGCGTTCATGTTCCTCGGGCCCACCGGTGTCGGTAAGACGGAGCTGGCCAAGGCGCTGGCCGACTTCCTGTTCGACGACGAGCGCGCGATGGTCCGCATCGACATGAGCGAGTATGGCGAGAAGCACTCGGTGGCCCGCCTGGTCGGCGCGCCGCCCGGTTATGTCGGCTACGAGCAGGGCGGTCAACTGACCGAGTCCGTGCGACGTCGGCCCTACACCGTGGTGCTGTTCGACGAGGTGGAAAAGGCCCACCCGGACGTTTTCGACGTGCTGTTGCAGGTGCTGGACGAGGGACGGCTCACCGACGGGCAGGGTCGTACGGTCGACTTCCGCAACACCATCCTGATCCTGACGTCCAACCTGGGATCGGGCGGCAGCGAGGAGCAGGTGATGGCGGCGGTGCGCGCGACGTTCAAGCCGGAGTTCATCAACCGACTCGACGACGTGCTGATCTTCGACGCCCTCAACCCCGAGGAATTGGTACAGATCGTCGATATCCAGCTGGCTCAGCTGCAAAAACGACTGGCACAGCGGCGGTTGCAGCTGGAGGTGTCGCTGGCGGCCAAGCGCTGGTTGGCGCAGCGCGGATTCGACCCGGTCTACGGTGCCCGGCCGTTGCGCCGGCTCGTGCAACAGGCCATCGGCGATCAGTTGGCCAAGATGCTGCTGGCCGGCCAGGTGCACGACGGCGACACCGTTCCGGTCAACGTCAGCCCCGACGGCGATTCCCTGATACTGGGCTGAATCCGGCCGTGATTGGGTTGTGACCTGGTCGGGTTCTCTATTCCGGCCCAACAGCAGATACCCTGTTTGGGATGGTCCCCCTTTGGTTCACGCTATCCGCACTGTGCTTTGTCGGTGCGGTGGTGCTGCTGTACGTCGATATCGATCGACGCCGTGGGCGCAGCAGGCGCCGTAAATCGTGGGCGCGGTCGCACGGATTCGACTACGAGCGTGAATCAACCGACATCCTGAAGCGCTGGAAGCGCGGGGTGATATCGACGGTGGGCGATGTCCCCGCCCACAACGTCGTGCTGGGTCAGATTCGCGGCGAGGCGGTGTACATCTTCGACCTCGAGGAAGTCGCCACGGTGATCGCGCTGCACCGCAAGGTGGGTACCAACGTCGTGGTAGACCTGCGGCTCAAGGGACTGAAAGAGCCACGGGAGAGCGACATTTGGCTGCTCGGTGCGATCGGGCCGCGGATGGTGTATTCCACCAACCTGGACGCGGCCCGGCGGGCCTGCGACCGGCGCATGGTCACCTTCGCACACACCGCACCCGACTGCGCCGAGATCATGTGGAACGAACAGAACTGGACGTTGGTCGCCATGCCGGTCACCAGCACCCGCGCCCAATGGGACGAGGGCCTGCGCACGGTACGCCAGTTCAACGACCTGCTGCGCGTGTTGCCGCCGCTGCCCCAGGAAACCGGGGAGCCGGCGGGACTTCGCCATGCGTCACCGAGTCGTCCACTGGCGCCGGCCGGTCGTGCGGAGTTGCCACCCAGGCGCGCGCAGCAGGATGTGGCCGGGCTGCTGGGCGATGTGGATCGCCGAGTTCCGGAGCCGGTGCGGCGGGACCCGAGTCATTCGGAAGACGTTCGGCGCCCACCGCCGACGGGGCGCAACGGCCATCAGGCCACCAACTACCAGCACTGATAGCGCGCCGGGTGGGGCCCGGATGGTTAGGCCCCGGTCACTACACTGTCGCTCATGCCTCGCGCTGCGGCCGTGACCGAAGCTGACCGCGAGGAGCTGGCTGACCTGGTGCGACGGCTGTCGGTAGTGCACGGCTCGGTCACGCTGTCGTCGGGCAAACAGGCCGCCTACTACGTCGACCTGCGCCGCGCCACCCTGCACCACCGGGCCTCCGCGTTGATCGGCAAGCTGATCCGTGAACTCACCAGCGACTGGGACTACGCGGTGGTCGGCGGCCTGACCCTGGGCGCCGATCCGGTCGCGACGGCCATCATGCACGCGCCGGGGCGTCCGATCGACGCGTTCGTAGTGCGTAAGTCAGCGAAAACCCATGGCCTGCAACGCCTTATCGAAGGATCCGAGGTCGCGGGTAAGCGGGTTTTGGTAGTGGAGGACACCAGCACCACGGGCGCCTCGGCGCTGACAGCGGTGCATGCCGTCCAAGAGGCGGGCGGCGAGGTGGTCGGCGTGGCCACCGTGGTTGACCGCGCCACCGGCGCCGCCGAGGCCATCGAAGCCGAGGGACTGCCCTACCGCAGCGTGCTGCGCCTTGCCGACCTGGGGCTGGGCTAGGCCCCTGGCGGGATCACGGTGCGCACTCTCATTGCGATAGCCGCCTTCTTGGGCGCCTGCCTGGCGGGCTGTTCGGGCTCCAGCCATGCCGTTCGCCCCTACGGTGCCCAGGGCGCGCGGCTCAGAGAAGCGCTGGTGCTGCTGGGCTGGAACATGTCGGTGTCGAATCTGCGCTGGGACGACGACTACGTGCTGATCGACGTCTCGGCTGGTGCGGCGTCCCCGGCGGACCCGCATGCGCCACACGCGAAACCCGAGGACATTCGCTTCGGGCTCTACGGCGCGCTGGCGCACCCCATGGAGTCCGCCGGCCTGGGCAGCTGCGACAACACGATGGCCAGCGTGCGCGATATCCCCTCGCCGCTGTCGGCGCCTGGCGACCGGCTCACGGTTTGCCTTGGGCCGCTGAAGGATCGCAGTCAGGTCCGCGGCGTGTACAGCTACTCGCCGCGCGACCGGATCCCGAATACCTCGGCGGCCTACCCGGCGGCGTTCCCGGTGGGGTTGCTGCCGACAAACGGCCACGGCACCGGCCTGGTGGTCAAGACCACCAGCCTGTCGGCCTGGCGCGCCGACGGCACCCCGCTGACCAAGGCGCAGCTCGGCGACCCGGCCGCGCGTTCACCGGCAACGGCTACATGCTGCTGGGGTTGGAAGACGCCGTCGCGGCGCGGTATCGCGACGAGTCCGCCGCCCACGGCGGCCCGATGATGCTGCTCGCATCGCCGACCTCCCCCGCAAGCGGGTGGGGTCCCCGCTCCGCAGGGGAGTACCCCCAGCTCGGCCGGGGATTGAACCCAGCCTGCGCGGTGTACGGGTCGCCGGTGCTGATCCTGCCCGACGCGTCGTTGCATGCGGTGCACGGCAACGCCTCGTTGTGCACCCAGGGCGAAATCAACGAGGCGTTGCTCTACGTGACGGTGGCGACAGACGGCACGCACGCCGGCGTGTGGACGTAGCGATGAGCGAAGCTGGGCCTACCGAGTGGGGGACACCGGCCGGCGGCGTCGGGCCCTGGGTGGGGGATCTTCCCGATGACCCGCGGTATGACCCAGATTTGTTGCGTGACGGCGATACCCGCAATGTCGTCGACGCCTACCGCTACTGGACCCGGGAAGCGATCATCGTCGACATCGACACCCGCAGGCATCCGCTGCACATCGCGATCGCGAACTTCGGCCACGACGCCAACATCGGCTCGGTGGTGCGCACCGCCAACGCCTTCGCGGTGGACACCGTGCACATCGTCGGGCGGCGGCGCTGGAATCGCCGCGGTGCCATGGTGACCGACCGCTATCAGCGGCTGCGTCATCACGACAGCACCGCCGAACTGCTGGACTTCGCCGCGGGTGCCGGTTTGACCGTGGTCGCGGTCGACAACGTCGCGGGTGCGGCGCGGCTGGAGGGGACCGCGCTGCCGCGCGAGTGTCTGTTGGTGTTCGGTCAGGAAGGTCCCGGTATCACCGACGACACCCGGGCGGGCGCGGCGCTCACGGTGTCGATCGCCCAGTTCGGCTCAACGCGCAGCATCAACGCCGGCGTTGCCGCCGGGATCGCGATGCACGCTTGGATCCGCCAGCATGCGGACCTCTCCCGCGCCTGGTAGAGCCGCGCACTCGATCGGTGATGTCCGGGCAACCAGCGGCCCTCTTTCAATGCGATATCGCATGCAACATCGCTTTGCGCACCCGCACGTGCGGTCGAAATCTGGGGCTGATGTGACACATGGGCCAGACCGCCAGCCCCTTGGTCCCGCCGCCTCCCCATAGGATCGGCAGGTATGGATCAGCTATGGGTCAACCGGGCAGCCAGCTCCGAAGCCGCTGTGGCGCAACGACACCTGAGACGGCTTTGGGCGCTGCCGGGAACCCAGCTGGGAGTGGTGGCCTGGCCGGCGGCGCGGCGGGACCGATTGTTCGGCACCTGGTACTACTGGTGGCAGGCGCATCTGCTGGATTGCCTGGTCGATGCGCAGCTGCGCGATCCGCAGCCGGAACGGCGCACCAAGATCAACCGGCAAGTCCGCACGCACCGCCTGCGCAATAACTTCTCGTGGATCAACAACTATTACGACGACATGGCGTGGCTGGCGCTGGCGCTGGAACGTGCCGCCCGAATAGTCGGCGTGCAGCGTCGGCGCGCACTGCCGAAGCTCACCGACCAGTTCGTCAAAGCATGGGTGCCCGAGGATGGCGGCGGCATCCCGTGGCGCAAGCAAGACCAGTTCTTCAACGCTCCGGCCAACGGGCCTGCGGGGATCTTCCTCGCCCGCTACGGAGACCGGCTGCGCAGGGCCGAACAGATGGCCGATTGGATCGACCGCACATTGATCGACCCGGAGACGCACCTGGTGTTCGACGGCATCAAGGCCGGCTCGCTGGTCCGCGCGCAATACACCTACTGCCAGGGTGTGGTGCTCGGGCTGGAAACCGAGCTGGCGGCCCGCACCGGCGACGACGCCGCGAACCGGCACGCGGCACGGGTGCATCGTCTGGTCGCGGCCGTCAGCGAGCACATGGCACCGTCAGGTGTGCTGCAGGGCTGCGGAGGCGGCGATGGCGGCCTGTTCGCGGGCATAACCGCCCGATACCTCGCGCTGGTCGCCACCACGCTGCCGGGTGACTCGGCCGACGACGTTGCCGCCCGCGAAACCGCCCGCACGATAGTGCTTTCTTCGGCGAAATCGGCGTGGGACTATCGGCAAACGGTGGACGGACTGCCGCTGTTCGGCCCGTTTTGGGACCGCAACGCGGAGCTGCCCACCGCCGGCGGCGAGGAGGCCAAGTTCATCGAGGGCGCGGTGGCCAGTTCTGAGGTTGCCGAGCGGGACCTGTCGGTGCAGCTGTCGGGCTGGATGCTGATGGAGGCCGCCAGTAACGTCACCGCCGTGACAGCACGCAGTGATCCCAGTGACGGCGCTGGAGCGCCGGCATGAGTGAACCCGGCGGCTGGGTCCCCGATGAATCAACGCTGGCCGGTGCCAACCTCACCCGCTTCCTGGCCTGGCTGGCCGAGACCGGACGCGGCCACTATGGCGACTACCACGAACTCTTGCGCAAGTCGGTGGATGACATCGAATGGTTTTGGGACGCCGTCTGGAATTACTTCGACATCCAGGCAGCCAGCCCACCCCGCGCGGTGCTGGACAACCGTTCCATGCCCGGCGCCGAGTGGTTTCCCGGTGCCACGCTGAATTACGCCACCGAGGTGTTGCGGCACGCCACCGACCAGCGCCCCGCCCTGATCGTCGTCGGTGAAGACGGCTCGATGCAGTGGTCGTGGGCGCGGTTGGAACGGGAGACCGCGGCGTTCGCGGCCTACCTACGAAGCCTAGGGGTGAAACCCGGGGATAGCGTGGTCGGATACCTGCCCAACGTCGGCGAGGCCGTCGTTGCCGCCCTGGCCGCCGCCAGCGTAGGCGCGATCTGGGCGGTGTGCAATCAGGACCTGGCCGTCGACGGCGTGCTGGCGAGGTTGGGTCAGGTGGAGCCGATGGTGCTGGTGGCCAGCGACGGCTCGGTGTACGACGGCAAGCGGATTGATCGGCGCGCAGAGCTGGCCGAGATCCGGCGTGCGATGCCCACGCTGCGGGCCACCGTGGTGGTGCCGCGGCTTGGGTTAAGTCTGGAAAGCGACGCCAGCGAGGCCGGCGCGACGGTGTCGTGGGCGACGGTGGTCCAGGCGGATGCCGCCCTCGACATCGTCGCGGTCCCGTTCGCACACCCGCTCTGGGTGATGTTCTCGTCCGGAACCACCGGGAAGCCGAAGGGCATCGTGCACGGTCACGGCGGTGTCGTGCTGGAGCACCTGAAATACTTGATCCTGCAATTGGACCTGCGCCCCGGCGACCGCTTCCTGTGGTACTCGTCCACCAGCTGGATGATGTGGAACCTGCTGTTGTCCGGGCTCATGGTCGGTTCCACCATCGTGCTCTACGACGGCAGCCCAACCCATTTGACCCCCGATTGTCTTTGGCGGGTTGCCGCCGAGGCCGGTGTCACAGTGCTCGGCACCGGGGCCAGCTACCTGCTGGCGTGTGCCAAAAAGGAGCTGAAGCCAGGAGCGTCATACGCGCTTGAGGCGCTGCGCGCAGTGGGTTCCACCGGTTCACCGCTGCCGGCATCCGGATTCCGCTGGGTGCAAGAGGGGCTCGGCCGGTCGGTTCCGGTGATTTCGATGAGTGGCGGCACCGACGTCTGCACAGCCTTCCTCGGTGGTTGTCCGATTTTGCCGGTGGTAGCCGGCGAGCTGTCGTGCATCTGTCTGGGCGCGGCCATCGAATCCTGGTCTGGCCAGGGCCGTCCGGTCGTCGGGGAAGAGGGCGAACTGGTGCTGACCAAGCCGATGCCCTCGATGCCGGTGTTCTTCTGGAACGACGACGACGGCAGCCGCTACCGCGCCGCCTACTTCGACAAGTACCCGGGAGTGTGGTGTCACGGCGACTGGATCACCATCACCGACCGGGGATCGGTTGTGGTGCATGGCCGTTCGGATGCGACCCTGAACCGGCTGGGTGTCCGGATGGGCAGCGCTGAGATCTACACCGCGGTGGAGCGCATGCCCGAGGTGCACGACTGCCTGGTGGTCGGTGTCGAGCAGGACGACGGCGGGTACTGGATGCCGCTGTTCGTGCAGTTAGCAGACGGTGTCGAACTCGATGACGAGCTGCGGTCCAGGATTGTCGCGGAAATCCGCCATCATGCCTCGCCGCGGCATGTGCCCGACGACATCCTGGCGGTTGCGGGCATACCGCGGACGCTGACCGGCAAACGGCTGGAAATCCCGATCAAGCGAATCCTGCTCGGGGCGGCGCCGGGCGACGCGGTGCAGCAGAGTTCGATCGACCGGCCAGAACTGCTAGACGTTTTCGTTGCGTACCGCAGAAGTCGGGTGCCCTGACCTGGGCTCCTCGAACGGCGTGCGAGCCGGGCGGCGGCGTCCCCGGTAGCCCCGCCAGGCCGCGATCAGCGCTGGCAGCAGCGATATGACCAGGATGGCCAGGATGATCTTTTCCAGGTTCGCGTGGACGAACGCCACGTTGCCCAGGAAGTAGCCCGCAAGCGTCGCACCCCCGCCCCAGGCGATACCGCCGACGATGTCGAACGCCAGAAACACCGGATAGCGCATATACGACACGCCGGCGATCACCGGGACGAATGTTCGCACGAACGGCGCGAACCGGGCCAGGATGATCGCCTTCGTTCCGTACTTCTCGAAGAACGCGTGCGACTCGGTCACGTAGTGCTTTTTGAAGAACCGGGAATCTTCCTTCTTGAACAGCGCCGGCCCGATCCGCCGCCCGATGAAATACCCGGTCTGATCGCCCAGCACCGCGACCACCGCTACGCAGGGCGCCAGCACCCAGATGCTGGCCGGTGGGTGCGGGTGCGCAGCCAGCAGCCCGCCGGTGAACAACAGTGACTCGCCCGGCAGCAGCGGAAACAGCAGGCCGGTCTCGATGAAGACGATGATCAGGATCCCGGGCAGCACCGCGGACCCGAAAATGCCGTTGGCGCCCAACCAGTACATCGGGTCGAGGATGTCGGGCAAGGCCGTCACAGCGGTGTTCACGATGTCTCAAGATACCGGTGACAGCCACCGGCTCGGAGGAGCGTGGCCAAAAAACGCCGCGCGGACTGGCTGTCAACCACGTATCTGCGGTTGCGATACTTACCTGGTCCCAGTAGTCAGGAGGAATTCATGCCCATCGCAACGCCCGAGGTTTATGCCGAGATGTTGGGACGCGCCAAGGAGAACTCGTACGCCTTCCCGGCCATCAACTGCACGTCTTCGGAGACCGTCAACGCCGCTATCAAAGGCTTCGCGGATGCGGGCAGCGACGGCATCATCCAGTTCTCCACCGGTGGTGCGGAGTTCGCCTCCGGCCCGGGCGTCAAAGACATGGTCACCGGTGCCGTAGCGCTGGCCAAATTCACCCGCACCATTGCCGCCAAATACCCGATCAATGTCGCGCTGCACACCGACCACTGCCCCAAGGACAAACTGGACACCTACGTGCGGCCGCTGCTGGCGATCTCGGCCAAACGTGTGAGCGCGGGCGGCAATCCTCTCTTCCAATCGCACATGTGGGACGGCTCAGCGGTGCCAATCGACGAGAACCTCGTCATCGCGCAGGAGCTGCTCAAACAAGCCGCGGCCGCCAAGATCATCTTGGAGATCGAGATCGGCGTGGTGGGCGGCGAGGAAGACGGCGTCGCCAACGAGATCAACGAGAAGCTGTACACCACGCCCGAGGACTTCGAGAAGACCATCGACGCGCTGGGCGCCGGCGAGCACGGCAAGTACCTGCTGGCCGCGACCTTCGGCAACGTGCACGGCGTCTACCAGCCCGGCAACGTCAAGCTACGCCCCGACATCCTTGCCCAAGGGCAAAAGGTGGCGGCGGCCAAGCTGGGACTGTCCGCCGACGCCAAGCCGTTTGACTTCGTGTTCCACGGCGGCTCGGGTTCGCTGAAGTCGGAGATCGAGGAGGCGCTGCGCCATGGCGTGGTGAAGATGAACGTCGACACCGACACCCAGTACGCTTTCACCCGCCCGATCGCCGGTCATATGTTCACCAACTACGACGGCGTGCTCAAGGTCGACGGCGAAGTGGGCGTCAAGAAGCTCTACGACCCGCGCAGCTACCTCAAGAAGGCCGAAGCTTCGATGACCGAGCGAGTGGTGGAGGCCTGCAACGACCTGCACTGCGCCGGAAAGTCCGTCAGCGGCTAGTTAGCCGCTGGGGGATTCGCAGATCTTCCACTGATCGTCGCGATATTGCAGGTCAAGGCTGCGTGTCGAACGGACCTGCGGGTCGTAAGCCATGAACGTGGTGACGTTCGCCTCGGCGTGCTGGCCGTTGACTACCACCTGGTCGATGCTGGCGATCACCGGATACTGCTTGGCCGCTGAGACTCGGCGGTAGGTTTCCTCCCACGCATGCTCGTCGTAATCCACATAGCCATCGCGGGTGGTGCCACACGTGATGGTGCGCAGCGTGGTCAGGTCGCCCCTCTGCACCGCGGCGTCAAAGCTTTGGATGGCATGCCGAACCTGGTCTTCCTGGGAGATGTTCGAGTGTTTACCGCGGGTGAGCAGCACGGTGCCCAGGATTGCGATCGCCGCCAACGCCAACACGATCACGACCAGCGCCAGCACCCAGCCCCAGTTGAACTGCTTGGATGTCCGCAGCTTTCCCCCCGGTCGGGGCGGGATCGATTGTGGCACAGCCGCTTTCGGGGGCACCCCTAGCTGCGCTGTCGCGCCGTCCGGTCCCGGCGGCGGCGCGAAGACTTCGGTGGCGGGCTCCGGGGTGGTGGCGATGACCGTGGTCTCTTTCGCGTCGAAGCCAGGGGCGGTGAAGCGACGTTCGCGCCGCCGGGTTTCCTGATTCGCGTCGGTATCGTCGTCCGGATTGGATTTGCTGATCACCACGGTCTCGGTCTCGGGGTCGCCGGGCACCACAGGATAACCCTCAGTTTCCTCTTCGCTGGGCTCCGCGGACCGCTTGTGGCCGGGCTCGCTGCGGGATTCGCGTGGATCGAACCCAGGCTGCTTCGGCGCGCCGCCGCGGTCAGGCTCGGGTGCATTGGGCATGACTTGGAGCTTAGCGACCCAGCCCCCGGGTTGGGGTGCTGGTCGAGGTGCGTCGGCGGGACGGCGGAACGGCAAAGCACAATAGAAATCATGACGCCGATGGGAGATCTCCTGGGACCTGATCCGATCCTGCTGCCTGGCGATAGCGATGCCGAGGCGGACCTGCGCGCCAAAGAGAACCCGAGCATCGTCGCCGCCGCGCATCCGTCGGCGTCGGTGGCCTGGGCAGCCCTTGCCGAGGAGGCGCTGGCCGAGGACAAGGCCATCACGGCCTACGCGTATGCCCGCACGGGCTACCACCGCGGCCTGGACCAGCTGCGGCGAAACGGCTGGAAGGGTTTCGGCCCGGTGCCGTATTCGCACCAGCCCAACCGGGGCTTCCTGCGGTGTGTGGCGGCGCTGGCGCGGGCTGCTGACACGATCGGCGAAACCGACGAGTACTTACGCTGCCTGGATCTGCTCGACGATTGCGACCCGGCGGCCCGTAAAGCGCTTGGGCTTTAGCAGCTATCCGAGCATGCGCCGGTGTCGCCCGGGCATTCGATCTGCACGGTGGCGTGGTCCAGCCCGCGAGCCGACAGCACCGCCCGGGCGTCATGGAGCACCCGGGCGGAGTCGCCGGCGCTGGTCAGGTGTGCGGTGCACATATCCTTGCCGGGCGAAAGTGTCCACACATGCAAGTCGTGCACTTCGGTCACGCCGTCGACGGCGCCCAGCGCGCAGCGCAACTCCTCCACGTCGATGTGGGTCGGCGACGATTCGGACAGGATTCGCAGTGCGTCGCGGGCCAGCGAGATAGCCCGTGGCAGCACCCAGAGTGCGACCAACACGGCGACCACCACGTCCGCGTACGGCCAGTGCGTCGTGACGGTGACCACGCCGGCAACCAGCACGCCCAGGCTGCCGACGGTGTCGGCGATCACCTCCATGTAGGCGCCCTTGACCGCCAGGCTCTTCGACGAGTGTGAGCGCAGTAGCAGCGCCACCACGAAGTTCGCGGCCAGGCCGGCCAGCGCGACCACGATCATCGGCACGCCGGGGACCGACGGAGCTTCACTGAGCCGTCGGACAGCCTCGTAGAGGATGAACAGCGCGACTCCGAGCAGCAGCACCGCGTTGGCTACCGCGGTGAACACCTCGGCGCGATGCCAGCCGTAGGTACGCGCGGGCGACGAGCTGCCGCGCCGGGCCAGTATCACGGCGGCCAGCCCCATGAACACCGCAACGACGTCGGTCAGCATGTGCCCGGCATCGGCCAGCAGCGCGATCGAGTTGATCAGCAACGAGGTGGTCAATTCCACGACGAAGAACGCCGCCAGAATCGCTGCGGCCATGATCATGCGGGGGATCATCCGAGACGCGTGAGTCTCGGCAGGCGTGTGATTGTGGCCGGCACCCATAGCAGCAATATATGCATATTGACGCATATATGGCAAGCTTCAGAACCAGCGGCTCCAGAACCGGGTCAGCGAGTTGCCCGCGGCCGCCAGCCAGTGCGGCACACCGGACAGGTCGAATAACCAGTACACAATCCCGAAGAACCACTGATTCACCACCGGTGCCAAGATCACGAACAGCAGAATGAACACGCCGAACTGCTTGGCCGGTGCCACCGCGCGTTGCGTTTCGGGACTCAGATGCGGCTCCAGGGCGTCGTAACCGTCCAGGCCCGGGATGGGCAGCAGGTTCAGCAACAACGCGGTGAGCTCAAGGAATCCCAAGAACGCCACCCCTGCCCACAGCACCGCGTGGCGCGGGTCGAAGTACAACCGGGTTAGCACCAGCAGCAGCACCGCCAGAAGCAGGTTGGCCGCCGGGCCCGCCAGGCTGACCAGGGTGCGGCGGGTAGGCGTCATGAACCAGGTCCGCAAATACACCGCGGCACCGGGCACGCCGATCCCGCCCAGCACGATGAAAACCATCGGCAGCAGGAGCGAGAGCGCGGGATGGCTGTAGCGCCTCGGATCCAGCGTCAGATAACCCCGCACTGCGGCGTCGTGGTCACCGAATCGCCAGGCGGTGAACGCGTGTCCGAATTCGTGCAGGCACAGCGACACCAACCAGCCGGCGATCACGAAGGTGAACACCCCGGCATAGGCCAGCGGCCGCACGCTCGCGCCAGCCTGCCAGGCCAGCGCGCCCCCGATCGCCGTCAATCCGATCAGAGCCAAAAAGAGCGGGCTGGGTCGCACCGACTGGTGCCGAGCGGGAAAACTCACCGGTCGAAACTACCGGACCAGCAGCCAGCCTTCGACGTTGCGGTAGAACTGTGTCTCGGCGTTGTCGACGTTGGGAAGGCCAGCGCAACCGGGTCCGACCTGCGAAAACACCACCCGCCAGCGTTGGGAAGCGTTGGCGGTTTTGGGTGCTTTTGCGGACTTTCTGCGGACTGACCGCGGACCAAACAGAAGGGACACCCTAGCCATGACCACCGACAACGACACCGCGCCGACGTGGCGCGAGCTGGTCAAAACCGTATAGGCATTGCTCTGCGCCCACGCCGATGTGAACGGCGACGAGAGCCGCTGCGGCTGCCGCTATACGTTCGACCCGGACGGCCAACTGTAGCAGTGTAGTACGGAGTGTACTACACTAAGATTCGTGGCTGACTGGACTCACCGAGGCCAGTACATCGTCACCAAACACGACGTGACACCAGAGCAAGCCGACGAAGCATTAGACGACCCGAACGCTGTCACGTTCGACCCCGACTACAGCAGCAACAGCGGCCGTTCAGTACGCACCATCGGCTATTCGACCGGCGCCCGGCACGTTCTGAGCGTCATCACCGTCGAAGAAGACGACGGCATCGTCTACGGCGTGAACGCGTGGAAGTCCAACAGCCGCGACCGCCGCTACTACCGACAAGGAGGCCCCGATGATGAGCAAGAAAGCTCTTGACGAGCAGCTCGCCGACCGGCTCGCCCGGATCGGCGATGAAGCCGAAGCCGGCGAAGCCGACCAGACTGTCCGGCCCATCCCGGCGCACGTCAAAGTCACGCGCGGCAACCCGCGTAACAAGGTGCTGCAAGTTCGGCTTAACCCCGACGAATACGCAGCGATCGAGCGGATCGCGCAACATCGCGGACTGCCAGCATCGACTGTTGCCCGCGAGGCGCTGCTGACGTTGATCGACAACTCAGGGGCCCAAGATGATCGGTCTACGTTTACGGGGCTGGCCGCATTGGCTGAAAGGATCAAAGCAATAGCAGACGAGAGGATCAAAGCAATGGCAGACCACCCTGTCGAAATTCGCATTGATCCCACGCCCATCATTTTCAGGCCAGGCCATGGTGGGATGCGGTGAATTACGAACCGAAACATGCTGCGCCCCACCACTATCCGAACAGTTAGCCAACCGTTGACCAACCGTTAGCCGACGAATTAGCCAACCAGGCAGGGCCCAAACCGGCAAAGCCTGTCCGTCGCCAGATCCAGTGACGCTGCGAGGCCGGAGCTGCGCAAACGCCGCAGGTCAGCGCGCCACAAAAAATCACGGTAGATAGAAACTTGAAGACCGTCCCGGGCGGCGGCGGCTTGTTAAAAGAAATCGGCCTT
>DATJBA010000366.1:0-10478 GCA_035515675.1 Mycobacterium sp. | reverse complement strand
CGAGCTGGTCACCGATCAGGTCATCTGCACCCCCGAGCAGCAGAGGACGGCGGCGGGGGCAGCCAAGCGGGCGCGGGCCCGGCAGCGTGCGCTGGATCGTTCGCGGCGCACCACCAATCCCGACCAATACGGTCCCTCGGTGCGCCAGGCGGCGCGGGCAGTTCGCCGCGCCAGCCGAGAACTGAGACCCAAGCAGGTCAGTAATCCGGGTGGGCCGCGGGCGGCCCGCGCCGACGGTGTCCCATTGCGCGCCTACCGCCACGACAAGCTGTCGAGCGGCTAGCACCGCACCCGGGTCGATCACGCCGCCGAGGCCCGCCGCACCAGTCAGGCCAAACAGGCCCGGGCCGCCGGCGCCGCCGCGAAAATCGTGGCGGCTCACGGCAATACGATCACGATCGAGGACTGTCAGATCTCGACCTCGGCCAAGCTGTGGGGCAAGCGGATCGCATTGTTCAGTCCCGGCATGCTGGTATCGGCGCTCGAGCATGAGGGTGCCGCCACCGGCGGCCAACTGTATCGGGCCGGCACCCGCTCAACCGCGCTCAGCCAGCACTGCCTATGCGGAGGCCGGGTCACCAAGACCCTGGACCAGCGTACGCATGACTGCCCGCACTGCGGACTGCACGGTGACCGTGACGTCGTATCGGCGACGCTGGCCGCCTGCGTCGATCTCATCGACCCAGCCGACCCGCGCACCGCGCGGGTCGATTACAAACTCGCCCACGCCCTACAGGCGTGGCTGGCACCCCAGCAAGAGTGGGGTGGCTCAGTCAACCGGCACCAGCCACCAGCGTCATCAGATGCTGGACCGGCCAGGACCGGCAGCCACCAACCGGTGGCCTCTGCTGAGCACGCGGCACTCGACCTACCCCCGAACAGACCAGGACGCCTGGACGTCGCGTGAACAGTCGAAAAAATACAGCCCCCCAAGCTGTTTAGCGCCGCATGACCCCAATAACGGGGCAACTCTTAGGCATAGGCAGGTGACAGGCACTGCTTTGATTCATCAGATGAAAACGGAGTAGTTTGCCGGTAAAGCTGCATATTCGATTCCAGCGTATTCGCTCGTACTCAGCGCGGCGGACGGTTCAGAGAGCCGGTCGGCGCGCACGCGTGGGGTGGCTCGCCCGTGGCCGGTAAATGGAATCCGAACACCACAGTCGTCGACCTGGCCGTGTCGTGTTGGCCTGGGATAATTCGTCGCGAGGGCTCACGTCGACCTAACACCGCTGCGCTGTATGCCAACAATTTTCGGACTTGTTCGGGCCATACAGTCCAGATAAAGTTGGCATTTCCGTAGGAGCCGGGAATGGGCAGAAACTGAGCGACCGTGCGGTCGGTGCGATTATGTTCGCGCATCCATGCCAGATGCTCGCGCATCTCGTACCATCCCATCAGGAAGGTCATGCCGTTGGCCTGTACGTCGCTAATGGTCCCGGTTTCCCCGGCCGGTCAGCCGCCGACGTGCTGGCCGCGACTACGCTGAGCGGAAGCGCCTACGGCGCTGCTAAACGCCCCGACACTACGGGACCGGGCCGAATTTTCTTTTGCCTTATGGCCTTCCGATTCTGACCGGCCGAGCCGCTACGCACAAGGCGCCGGCCTCCGCGATGCTACGGGCCTGCGGCTCGCGCCGTTTCCCCCGAGCCGCGCGCTGACGCTCGCTGGGGAAACGGCGCGCCCGGGCTCTTAGGCCGGTCCAGATCTCCAGTGCCATAAGGCAAACCAAATGGGCGGCAACGCCCCCTTCCCGAATTATTTCGGGGCTGGTCAAGCTGTGTACGACTGTTCCCGATTAGGGATGGGCGGAGCGATTTGACCTAATAGGGAACAGTCTGGCTGTACTGCGTTCCCAATTACGGCTTGACCGGGAGACGCCCTCGGATTCAGAAACCCTACCCATTACCGCTGGCGCTGACTGCTGTACAGCGGCGCACTCCACCAACCCGTCAATGCACTCTGAAATACGAAGAGCCACTTTGCATTGGTGCTGGGTGAGGTTGGGCGCCCAGGCGGTGATCCAGTCGGCCAGTTCGGCGTTGAGTCCGTCGACGAGGGCGGCGTAGGCCGGCCTACTGGTGATGTGGGCGGCGATTTGCAACAGCTCGATGGCCAACGGCGCGGGCCGGTGTGCAGATGCGAGGATGCTGGCTGGTGGGTAGCGGGTGGCGGTCGGGGCCACGGCCCGGGACCGGGCCGGCGAAACAGGTTTGGTGGAACCCCGGACGTGTGAGCGCGATCGCGATACGCTGCGCTTTGGTTGACGGATGCAAGATGGCCGATGGGGGGCGGCGATGTCGTATCTGGTGGCGGCCCCGGACATGCTGGCAACGGCGGCGGCGGATCTGGAGGGCATCGGCTCGGCGCTGACCGCGGCTACTGCGGCCGCGGCGGCTCCGACCACCGCGGTGGCGGCCGCCGGCGCCGATGAGGTATCGACGGCCATCGCGGCGCTGTTTTCCACTCACGCCCAGGCTCATCAGGCGCTCAGTGCTGAGGCGGCATTGTTCCACACCCAGTTCGTGCAGACCTTGACCGCCGCGGTCAAGGCGTACGCGGGCGCCGAGGCCGCCAGTGCCGCGCCGCTGCAAAGCGTGGTTCAAGACGCACTGGACCTGGTGAATGCACCCACCGGGGTGCTGACGGGGAGCCCATTGATCGGCAACGGCGCCCTAAGCCTGTCCGGTGCGTCTGGCGGGGCCGCCGCTGACGTGGCGCTCATCTTGGGTCCCAGCGGCTTTCCGGTACCGCCGTCGACCTACCTGAACGCCGTGAACAGGTTGTACGTCCAGTTCCTCGACCCGGGTGCCATCCCGGTGCCCTTAACCACGCCCGAGGGCCTATACCCGATCACCGGGATCAACACCTTGACCATCAACAACTCGGTGGCACAGGGCGTAGCCACGCTGAACAACGCGATCCTGCAGCAGATCGCCGCAGGCAACCACGTCGACGTGTATGGCTACTCGCAGAGCTCCACAATCTCCTCGCTGTTAATGTCGCAGCTCGCCGCAGAGCATGTTCCGTCGCGCGATGTGTCTTTCATCCTTGTCGGCGATCCCAGTAATCCCAACGGGGGCTTTCTGGAACGCTTCGTTGGCGCGTCCTTCCCGAGTTTCGGCCTGACGGCCAACATCACCGGCGCGACCCCGAGCAATCTCTACCCGACCTCTATATACACCAAGGAGTACGACGGATTCGCCGACTTCCCGCAATACCCGATCGATTTGCTGTCCGACCTGAATGCTTTCGCGGGCATCGCTTTCGATCACACCGCATACGCCAACCTCACGCCGCAGCAGATTTCCGGCGCCGCCGATCTGGGAACCTACGGCGAGACCACCTACTACATGATCCCCACCAATAACCTGCCGCTGCTAGAACCGCTGCGCTGGATTCCCTTCGGGAACCCGCTGGCCGACCTGCTGCAACCCGACCTCACGGTGCTGGTTGACCTGGGCTATGGCAGCACCACCCAGGGTTACTCGCCGGGGCCACCGAATGTGCCGACGCCATTCGGGCTGTTCCCGACAAACATCAACCCGGTCAATGTCGCCAGCGCCCTAGTCCAGGGCATACCGGAGGGAGTCACCAACGCAATCTCGGATCTGCAAACGGGGCAGCTGACGAACGATTCGTCGCTGCAAGGGCTCTTCGATGCGGCATACACGTTCGGCCTTACTCCGAGCGAGCACCCGACCCTGCCGCAGCTCTTAGGGGCGGTGGCCACCTTCTTCAACGGGGACGTACCCATTGCCCCGATAACTCTGGCATCGTCGCCCGCAGATATTGTCAACACCCTTACCGGCGCGGCCTCCACAGACCTTTCCATTGTGAATCCGGCGGTAAATACCGCCCTTGCCGTGGGTGTCTCGCTGCCCAGCTATGACGTCAGCTTGTTCCTCAATAACCTTCAGACCGGCAACCTTTTGGCCGCAGTCGGCGATCCGATCGCCGCGGACGTGGCGCTGGCCCCGTTCTTGGTTGCGTTTGGTGTTGTTCTTCCCGTCGGGGAGGCCCTCGCAACGACCGGTTACGACCTCTTCGGGGGCCTCGTTCCGTAAGGCGTGCGGCTACCAGCTCAACGTCAGTGTGACAGGCGCGGTCGCGGCACCCTCGCGTTGATCAACCATGAGATCCAGAACGAGATAACCGCCAGCGACAAGAATGAGGCGGCAACAATCACCTTCTGCACTGGCCTGGTTTCCGCCGTCGGCCCCGCACGCATCCGCCGCCGGAGCGCCGCCGGGTTCGTCCGCAACAAGTAGAGACTGGGGATCCATGTCGAGAGGACAAACACCACCAGAAAAACCCAGGCTTGCCAGTAATCGAACGTCCACGCCGGCAAGAACAGCGTCAAGCCGAACACGACAAGTCCAATAAGCCCCCGTGCCAGCATTTTAGAATATGGTTTTCACGGATCCTCCTTACCGTCCCGCTGCCGCAAGCTAACAGCGGATATCGCGGCGCCGGAAAGCTTGATCGTCGGCGGCCAGGAATGCGTCGTACATGGTGCTGTCGGCCGTCAATCCTTGGGTGTAGACCTCAAGGGCGGGCAGCGTCATCTGCCGGGCGTAGTCGCGTAGCACGGCACGCAGATCCGTTGGCGTTTCATGCATTTGCAGATACAGCAAAAAAACTGCCGCCACCAGTTATGGCCAGATACTTCGCCCTGGTGCGGGGCGGCTCGGCTTGAGCGTTCCCGCCCGCACCCCTTCGTCCAGGTACCCCTCGGCGTCGTCTATCATCCTGTGCCACAACGTCGTTGCAAGTTCCCGCCGGCCTGCATGCTGCGCACCAGGTAGGCCATCAACGGCGCGTAGGACTCGATCTCGGCCAACTGCGCAAACCAGGTGGCCGGATCCGCGGACTGCATCGCTTTTTCTGGCGCCGCGTGTTATCTTCGCCCACACCTCTTAGCTCAGCGTGGAGTAGATCATGTCTTTTGTCGTAGCAGCACCGGACATGGTACAGACAGCGGCGGCGGATGCGGCGCAGATCGGTTCGGCGTTGAGTGCAGGCCACCTGGCTGCAGTCATCCCGACCACTGAGTTGGCCCCAGCGGGCGGCGATGAGGTGTCGGCGGCCCTTGCGGCGCTGTTTGGCGCGCACGCCGAGGAGTATCAGGCGATGGCGGCGCAGGCGGCGGCGTATCACGAGCAGTTTGCGGCTACCTTGAGCGCGTCGGCGGACTCGTATGCGGCTACGGAGGCGACCCTCGCCCAGGGGTTGGAAGACATATTGCTCGGGGGCGGCGCCGCGGCTGCCCCACTGGCTGCGCTTAATTCATTCGTTGCCGCCGGTTTCCAGTCGGTCGTCTACGTTCCGATTCACACGATCGGCGAAAACTGGATCAACAGCGAACTCGGGCAGACGCTCGATCCGATCATCAATGCGCCCACCCACACGCTGCTCGGGCGTGATCTGATCGGCAACGGCGTCGCCGGAACGGCGTCGTCCCCCGCCGGCGGCCCCGGCGGCATCCTGTTCGGCGACGGCGGGGCCGGCTACAGCCAGACCGGCGGAACTGGAGCTGCCGGCGGTAACGGCGGCTGTGCCGGATTGATCGGCGACGGCGGCGCCGGTGGTGCCGGCTATGCCGGCGGGGCCGGTGGCACGGGCGGCGTCGGTGGCTTGTTGATGGGCAACGGCGGCATCGGCGGCACGGGCGGTGTCGGCGGTCCGGGCGGGAACGGCGGCCAGGCCTTGTTGTTCGGCAACGGTGGCCTTGGCGGGGCCGCCGGCACCGGCGGTGCCGGCGGGGTCACCGGTTTCGGCGGGCTTTTCATCGGTGTAGGCGGTCCAACCACGACCTCCACCGGCGGCAGCGGGCAGCCGATCGTGATTGACTTCGTGCGGCACGGGCAGACGGATGCGAACGCATCGAACTTGATCGACACGGCGATACCCGGAGATCCGCTCAATGCGCTTGGCCTGCAACAGGCCAACAACATCGCCGCAGTACTCGCCCCGCAGGGCCCCTTCGCCGGGATCTTCGACTCGCAGTTGCTGCGGACGCAGCAGACCGCCGCGCCGTTGTCGGCGGACTTCCCGACGATCAACGTGCAGACATTGCCGGGGCTCAACGAGATCAATGCCGGCGTCTACCAAGGCTTGGGGGAGATCCCCGCGGGGGTCCTGTACATAGTCGGCCCGGTCGCGTGGACCCTCGGGTTCCCCCTCATGCCGATGCTGGCCCCGCTGAGCACCGACCCCAACGGGGTGGTTTTCTTCCAGGGCTTCAACAATGCGCTGCAAACCATGTATGACACTGCCTTGGCGAACCCGGTAGTGGCCGCGAACGGCCACATCACTGACGTCGCATTCTCGAGCGAACTTGCGATCGAGACCGGGACGCTGATGACCGTCAACAACCCCGATCCCTTGCTCATGTTGACCGACCCGCTGCCCAACACCGGCGTTGTCGTGGTGGAGGGCAGTCCTCAGAGCGGCTGGACGATGGTCAGCTGGGACGGGACACCCGTTCCGCCGGCGAATCTACCCACCCAGCTATTCGTCGACGTGCGCAACCTGATTACGGCGCCGCAATTTGCGTCCTACGATGTCGGGGCGGCCCTCCTCACCGGCAATCCGGCGACGATCGTGGACGCTGTTCGAGACGGTGTCCAGCAGGTCTACACGGCAACGGTCCAATTTCCCTTTGCGGTCACCCAGAGCCTGATCGACGCCGCGATCGGCTCCTGACCGGGTGGCGGGAAAGACGCCGCCAAAAGACGCAAAGTTCCCCGCCCGGCCGGCGTCTCCCGAGCCGTCAGTCCCTGACCGCCGCTAGCACGCCGGCACCGAGTGGCACCAGTGCGGGGGTGAGCCGCTCGTCCTCGGCGATAAGCCGGGCTGCCTCGCGCACCGCAACCACCTCGGCGTCGCGCGCCGCAGGATCACCGGCTCGCTTGCCCAGCACCACCCGGTGCACCACGATGACGCCACCGGATCGCAGCAGCCGCACGCCCTCGACGACGTAATCCGGCTGGTCGATCGGGTCGGAGTCAATGAACACCAGGTCATACGACTCGTCGGCGAGCCGGGTGAGCACCTCTTGGGCACGGCCGCTGATCAGCCTGGTGCGCGACGGTGCGATCCCGGCTTCGGAGAACGCCTGCTTGGCCAGCCGCACATACTCGGGCTCGATATCGATGGTGGTCAATACACCGTCGTCGCTCATACCCGACAACAACCAGAGTCCGCTGACCCCCGCGCCGGTACCCACCTCGGCGACGGCTTTGCCGCCGGACAGCTTGGCCAGCAGCACTGGGCGCCTTCGAAGCCACCGACCGTAGGTTTGCTGGCTTCCTCGAAGATCGAGTATCGCACCAGGTTGTCGTCCACGAAGAAAACCAACGCCGAATCGTCGCCGCAATGACGCCCCACCTGCGCGAAGCACACCTGGAGCTCCGTGAAACCGGCATGGACGGCGGATACCCAGTGTTTCGTCTGATCTCCACCGGAAGCCCGCGATCACGACCGAAGAACGTGATCTTTGGCTCTGCGCGAAAACCCGACCTGCGCGTCAGCGACACCATGGCCAGCGAAATCGAAATCGTTGATGCGAAAGACCTGCTCATCTTCGACGACCCAATCGGGTCCACTGGACTGCGCTGGCAAGACCTGCAGAACTGGTGGCAACGCAAGCATCCGCAATTCAACGCCGTCGAAGCGAAAAGCACGCTCTACCGGTGCCTGCGTGAGTGCCTGCCTGAAGAATCACCGCCTCAACCGCGCCTGTT
Organism: Mycobacterium sp.; assembly: GCA_035515675.1. Lineage (GTDB taxonomy): Bacteria > Actinomycetota > Actinomycetes > Mycobacteriales > Mycobacteriaceae > Mycobacterium. The sequence continues at coordinate 2,730 of DATJBA010000366.1, read as the reverse complement.
CGAGCTTTACCACCAGATCAACAGCCACCGCATCCCTGAATTGCCCGCGTTGCTGCCCGAAGTGTGGCTGCACTGGGATCACAAAACCGTGCAGCACCGCGGCGTTCGTGCTCTGCTCGGCCAGCGGATGGACTTCCTGCTCTTGGCCCCTAACCACCACCGCATCATTCTGGAAGTTGATGGCGCAGGCCACTACACCGACGAGCGGGCCCAGCCCTCACCCGCCCGATATGCAGAAAACGCCCGCTTCGATCGAGACATTCAGCTACGCGGGTATGCCGTATATCGGTTCGGTGCGGCCGAACTGCTCACTGATGAGCAAGCGATCCAGTTGCTCAACGGTTTCTTCCCAGCAATGTTCCGCACGCGCGGGATCGACGGTTGACCTTCGCAGCCGGCGCCAAATGTTGTCGGGCCGTGCGAGACTCGCTCGCATGGCAGGACGTGCGCGACTAAGACAACAGGTTCCCTCACCGGGTTGGACCCGCCGAAGGCGGTATGGATCTAGGGATCGCGCGAGTATGGCAGAATACTACGGGGATACACTTATCGGTGTTGGCATTCGACTGTCCCCCAGGGGAAGTCGCGGCGAACTGGTGACCCGCCGTATTCAAACCTGTCGTATTCGTACGAGGAGTCAGGCAGGCTAGGGGAGTGGCCGCGGCGCCGTTAGACCTCGCGTCGGCCAGCATTCACATGCGTTTGAGCATGGGATTATCGGCAAGATACCCGAGAACGAATTATGTTGGTAGACAAAAGAATACCGAATACGGCGACGTTTGCTGGTAATCCGTCATATTCGAGTACGCCGTATTGGGCGATGGCGTGGCGATGTTCGGTGGAACAAGTTCATGGCCGATTCAGTAGCCTTGGGCCAGTCGACGCTGCACTAACCCTTTAACCGCGCATCGTTTGCTGAGGCCGAGGGACACGTTGGGCTTGATCGCGCCGGTACTAACACGGCCCGGTCCTTGGCTCGATCGAGCAGGACGGGCTTGACCTCTATGCCCGGGCCCGGTTCGATGATGCATACACCACGAGGGGAGGCCCGTAGTGAGGACGTCCGTACGCCATCTTGTTGCTGTCGTCATGATGGCGTTGGCCTCGATGGCAGCCGTGACGATCGCGACGCCGGCGGTGAGCTCGGCCGACTGCGCGTACGGCGAGTGGTGGGACCCGACGGGCAAGGTCTGCCGGCCGCTCGGTGTCGGGCCACAACCGTTGGCATGTGAGCCGGGCCAATGGTGGGACCCGACGGCTAATGTATGCCGCCCGCTCGGTGTCGGGCCGCAACCGTTGGCGTGCGACAACGGCTGGTGGTGGGATCCGGCCGCCAACGTATGTCGTCCGCCAGCGGTGCCGCCGGCCGGCTAATCCTGAGCAGATCACGTCGCAACAGCGCTGGTGGACAAAGGGATTGACGTCCTGATTCATCCGCTGCGTGCGACGTGCTACCGGAAATCCTCCATACGTGATTCCATCGGATTCGCCGGCACTGCGCGGAGGCTCTGCGCTGCGGCATCTGCTTCTTGAATGCCCCTGGAGACCGAAGATGACTTGCGATTTCTTACCGAGGAGATCCGAACGGTCGGGACTGATCTCAGCAAGCAGCAGCGACCGCTCGATCAGTGAGCACGTTCAAAATACGCGGGCTGCGTGGGTCAGTGCCCGGTCCCGTAACGTACGCCGATGCTGGTGAGCACCACATTGATTGCAAAGAGCGCTACCACGCATAACACCACGGTTTCGTTGACAGCGGTGCCCAGGCCTTTGGAGCCGCCGAGCCGATCCATCTGATGAATCAACGGCGATGTATCTGGAGGATAGCGGGGCCAATCGCAAAACGGTTGCGCGAGTGCACAGTACCGATACGCACCAAGTTCTTGGGAAGTAGCCCGGAGCTGAAATGCGCTGCAGAAGAGCGTAATAACGAATAAGCGGAGAACTTTACTGGTAACCCTCCATATTCGACTCTGCCGTATTCCTCGGTGCGGTGCTGGCAGGGGAGTGAGCCTTCGTCTCGCTGGCCAGGAACCACGACTCGATCACAAGACATATCGCGAAGCTTGAAGGCTGTGCGCCGGGTGCCGGCAGTGAGCACGCTCGCCGCCCACCAGGTGATTCCGGATCGCGATTGGCTGTGCTCTGATGTCGCCTGCCAGGGTGATGGGACCACTGGTTTGCCATGAGACCTCCGATCACGCCAAGAGTCAAGAGTTGCGGGTCAGCGGGGCGTTTTCGGAAACACTTAACGAGCCGGGCCGGAGACCGGCTGAGTGCGGCTACGTCGAGGCGCGGAGTTGCGGTATGTTCGTCCAGTGAACAGGCGTTCGCTCAGTGTGCAGTGCCGGCAGTTCGGAACTTCAGCATCGGCAAGTTCGAGGGCGGCGCGCAAACACGCGACTCGGCGCGCAATCATCACCGCCGCCCTACGTCTGTTCGAGACTCGCAGCTTCGACGCACTTAGCCTGAGGGAGGTTACCCGGAAGGCTGGGGCATCGTCCCAGCCGCCTTCTACCGCCATTTCGCATCGATGGAGGCGCTTGGGCTGCTACTGATCGGGGAATCATTTGGTTCGCTGCGAGACATGCTTCGCCGTGGGCGAGCCGGTGAGCTCGGCCCCGACCGGTTAATCGAGTCCTCGGTTGACATCCTCGTCGCTAGCATCGCCGAGCGACGCGACCATTGGCGGTTCATCGTCCGTGAACGTTGCAGCGGCACACCGATTTT
>DATJBA010000365.1:0-6199 GCA_035515675.1 Mycobacterium sp. | reverse complement strand
CGCGTCGCTGTTCGGCAAGTGCGGCCGCGACCACAGCTCCGGTGGCGTGTCCGATCGCGATAACCCGGTTGACACCCAGCTGTGCCAGCGCCGAGCCGACCACTCGTGCTTGTTCCGACATGGTGCAGCAGCCGGCAGGCTTGTCAGACCGACCATGTCCAAGGAGGTCGACCCGGATGACCCGATATTCGACGGCCAACCGCGGAATCAGTAGGTCCCACCAGGTCGTCGAACCCGCATGGCCGTGGATCAGCAACAGCGCAGCCCCGTCGTGCGCACCGTTCTCAACGACATGGATGTTGTGGGCGTCGACGCTCACCAGGTGATCCCGCACGTCGGTGTCAATAGGTGCTGTAGACGAGTAGTCCAACATTCGCTCCTCGATCACGACATAGCCCACCTAAGGGGCGCCGATGTGAACTGCGCTGTGCCGGGGAAGTTTTCACCGCGCGCGAGTCACTGCGCGCCGCAGCAGAAAGCATGCTCGGCTCGCGACGTCGCGGCATCTGACAACACCCACCGTTTGGTGCCGTTTGTTCTTACCGATGTCAAGCATGAAGCGACCGATTCGCGACCGCTTGTACAAATCCGTCGTCTTCATCCCCGACCCCGCTGATGAGCTACAGCCGACACCGGCTCGTGCCGAGGGGCTTCCGAGGCAACGGCGTTAGGAGCATCGCCGCGACAGGCTCGACCAGGCAACCGCGCAATAAGGACGCACCGCCAGCATGCACCTTCGCCGGTTACGAGCTCACACACTGCTCCGGTTTACACGGCCAGTGGCGTGGCCAACGACGAATCTCAGAGTGGCCGTGCGAAGTCTCTCGGAGCCGCCCCGGCCATTTCCCAGCACACCCGATTGGCGTGTGAACCGTCGGCGAACCCCGCCAAATGGCCGGCATCGCTGACCGACACACCGTCGGCGAGGTAGCGCAACCCGGTGAGCATCTAATGCAGGTTGCATGCCTGCGGTGAGTCTGGATGGGTCCGCCTGGAAGTTTCGATGCCGCGTCTCGACTATGCCCGCCGCCGATCCGCGGCCGGTGCATGCGCTATCTTTGCGCGGGCTGTTGCGAGGGGCCTTTACCCCGACGGCAATGATGGCCGATCCGCTGCTGGCGCAATCGCTGCCGACCGTCTGGTCTCAGCGGCGTTCGAGCCCGTGATCGCGGCAACGGCAAAACCGCCCCGCGGAAGCTCGTGGGGTCTTGACCAAGGTGACGGTTCGAGTCACAATCGCATTATTAAACCAACCGGCGGTCTAATTATAGAGTGGTGGTGTCGGGTTGGGTTTCCAAGACTTGGTTATATCGTCGCGGGCCCGTCGGGCGACATCCCGCCGGCCGACATGGGTTTTTTGGGATGCTGCTGAAATGACAGAGAGGTCCCTGGATTGCTGGCCCAGCTCAGTACCCGGCGCGGGTGTATCGCTGACCTGTGCACGTTCGGCCAAGACAAGCTCGGTGTGGTCGCTGCGACGATGACATCAGCGTCCATGCGCGCGATTGGGCTGCAATTAGGTGACTTTGGCCGTGGCAAGCCGTACCAGACGACGCTGGGTGCGACCGCTTACGGTGACGGTTTCGTCCTGCCGCTGGTATACGGCCGCCAGTGCGACTGGTGCCAGAATGCGCTGGCCGCCGGGAAGGCCACGCTGGCATAGCACGGCCGCACATACGAACTGGAACGGCCCGAGATCATTTCCGCCGCATCGGAAGTGGCGTGCGCGTGGCCGGCCTGGGAGCGCATCGGGTTACACGGAGTACGCGATTACTTGTGGCTGCAACAAAAGACCGACCAGACTGGACAATCCGGGCGGCTGCTGGCATCTGGCTAGCGGCACGCTGGGCCGTTACGCCGACCATGCCGCGCCTCATGCCGGTACGAGGGGCCCTCGATGGCCATGTCGAAGGCGGCGTGCCTTGGACGCGTCAGAAACCCGCCAGGGCAGCCACCCGCCGGGCATGCGTAAAGCCGCTTCCAGGGTCTTGACCCCGGGCTGAGAGCGAGGCAGAATTAATAATTAAACCAACCGTCGGTTTGGTAATGGGTGGAGTGGATGGCTCGAACCGTTAACGTCGCAGAGCACGCTGCCCGGCGTGACGCCATCCTGGACGCCGCAGAGCGGCTGATTCTGTCGAATGGTTATGAACGCCTGACGGTTCAGGACCTTCTCGATGATCTGCAGATCTCCAAGGGCGCGTTCTACCACTATTTCGATTCCAAACCGGCGGTGATCGCGGCCCTCAGCGAACGGCTGGTCGACGACTCAGAACGGGTGCTTGCGCCGATCGTTGCGGATGGCGAGCGGGGTGCTCTGGACAAACTGCAGCGGTTCTTCGGGGAAATCATCCGCTGGAAATCGGCGCGCCAGAACCTCTTTGTCGCAATGCTGCCGCTCTGGTACGGACCGGGTAACACCGTCTTTCGGGTGCAGGTGGATCGGGCAGTGGCGAAACGACTAGCGCCGCTGCTGACGGCGATTGTGCGCCAGGGGGTCGATGAGCATCTGTTCGCAACCGCCTATCCCGAACAGGCCGGTGCGATCATCGTCGCTCTCATTCAATCGCTTCAGGACACACTGGCCGGCCAGCTGCTGACGGCGGCCCCCCGGTCACCCGACGCCCCGACCGTCAAGGAGATCGTGGCCACCTATGGGGCGCACATCGAAGCGATCGAACGCTACCTGGGCATCCCGGCCGGCGCACTGCATCGCACCGAGTCCCGCACCGTCAGCAGCTGGATCGCCGCGCTACGACGAGCCGACACGGCAGTGGGCGGAGGTTCGCGATGAAGGTTGATTTCGCCAACAAGACCGTGGGCGGGTTCAATTTCGAGTTCGTGCGCGGATTGTCACTGCAGGCCGCCGGCGCCGCCGAATACGGCGAATGTATGGACACCATGAGCCGGGTCAAGAACAACAACTTCGACAGCTGGATCACCCAATGGGCCGCCACCGCTGATCGGGTCGCGGCCTTCGCGGAGGGCGAGGACCGGTTCGGCAACACGCTGAGTGCCCGCAATGCATTTCTACGGGCGTCCAACTACTACCGGATGGCAGTGTTCTACGCCTCCCACACGGACGCGCGGCATACCCAGCTGTGGCGGTGCAGCAAGGACTGCTTTCACCGGATGATCACGCTGATGGACACCCCGATCGAGTGTGTGGACATCGAATTCGAGAAAGCCCGGTTGCCGGCCTACTTCGTCTCCGGCGGGGCGGGCCGGCGTCCCACGCTGATCGCGCTGGGTGGCTTCGATTCCACCATGGAGGAACTCTATTGCTGGCTCGGCGCCGCCCCGGCCTATGGCTGGAACTGCTTGATGTTCGAGGGCCCCGGACAGTGGAGTGCGCTGAAGGCCAACCCGGGCCTGACGTTTCGTCCCGACTACGAAAAACCCGTGGGCGCCGTGGTGGACTACCTGCTCACCCGCTGCGACGTCGATCCCGGCAGGCTGGCCATCATCGGCTACTCGATGGGCGGTTACCTGGCCACCCGCGCAGCTCTCGACCAACGAATCCGCGCGGTCATCCCCAACTCGCTGGTCGTCGACTGCGGTGCGGCCGCCCGTGCGGGGATGAAGGGGCTGATGAAGAACACCGCCTTCATGGACGCGGCGTTCAAACTGGTGATGAAGGTCAACACCCCGGCCCGCTGGGGTTTTCAGCACTCCGAATGGACCCTGGGCATCCGAAACGCCCACGAATGGGTGGAGGTCTACCAGCCCTACAGCATCAAGGGCTTCGCCGACCGCTACCACAACCCGATGCTGTTTTTGTTCAGCGAGGACGACATCCACGATGCTGCCGCCCCGTCGGCCGAGATCATCATCGACATGCTCGATTTCGTGCTCGCCCTTGACTGCGACCGCTACCTTCGCCTGTTCACCCGCACCGAAGGCGCATCAAGTCACTGCCAAATGGGTGGCTTGAGCTACGCCCAAACCGTCATCTTCGACTGGCTCAATCACATCCTCGACGGCGGCCCCGCGCCGGCGCCGGCCGCACCGGCTGCCGCCGACCTGTTCGTCAGTCAATTCGCCAAATACGGGAAAGCAGAGGGCGAAATCAAAGCCAAGCAGCTGCTCAGCGTGGCCCAGCTCATCTAAAGCGTGATTAGTGGCCCGCTTGGGAATACGACAAGGAGTTCGGATGGAACGGTGGACGACCACGTGCCTGGTGGCTGGTGGCGGGCCGGCCGGGATGATGCTCGGCTACCTGCTCGCACGCTCGGGTGTGCAGACCCTTCTGGTGGAAAAGCACGGCGACTTTTTCCGTGATTTCCGCGGGGACACGGTGCATCCGTCGACCACAGAGCTGCTGGCCGAGCTCGGATTACTCGAGGAGTTCCTGCGGCAGGTCCCACACCACAACGTCGAACAGCTAGGCATCGGATTCAAAGGCCAGACGTTTGATCTCGTCGATTTCCGTGACCTGCCCACCGCCTGCAAGTACGTCGTGTTCATGCCGCAGTGGGATTTCTTGAACTTCCTGGCTGACAAGGCCAACCATTACCCGACCTTCCGGCTGGAGATGAACACCGAAGTGACCGGGCTGCTGCGGGACGACGATCGGGTTACCGGCGTGACCGCGCAAACCCCGGGCGGTCCGATCGAGATCCGTGCGGATGTCACGGTCGCATGCGATGGACGAGGGTCGGTCATCCGCGAACAATCGGGCCTGCCGCTCATCGAGTTTCCGATGCCGATCGACGCGATGTGGTTCCGGCTGCCGCGTGGTGAGTCTGCGCCCGAAACCCTTGGATATTTCGGCGGCGGCCAGAACATCCTGGCGATCAACCGCGGTGAGTACTGGCAGTGCGGAGCCATCATCGACAAGGACGGCTTCGAACGAGTGAAAGCCGAGGGGCTGGCGGCGTTTCGGTCCAAGGTCGCCGCGGTCGCCCCCTTCCTAGCCGCCAGCCTGGGCGCGCTGACCGATTGGGACCAGGTCAAGCTGCTGTCGGTCCGCGCCAACCGGCTGCGACAGTGGTGGCTACCGGGCCTGTTGTGCATCGGCGACGCCGCACACGCGATGTCCCCGGTCGGCGGGATCGGCATCAACTACGCCATCGCCGACGCGGTAGCCACCGCCAACACCCTTGCCGAACCATTGCGGAACGGGCGCGTCAGCGACAAGGACCTGCGCGCGGTACAGAAACGCCGCCAGACCCCCACGAAGGTGGCCCAATCTCTGCAGGGCGCGCAAACCGCGAATCTCGCCCGAATGAGCAAGACCGATCCACCGCTGTGGATGTTGCGGCTGCTGAGCCGGTCGGCGCCCGTCAAACGACTCCTGGGCCGAATGATGGGGCTTGGTTTTCGCCGCGAACACATCCACACCACCGAGCAACAGCGTGGTCTCGCGGGCACGAAATAGGTCGGCAGCTCCGTCGATACGAGCCGGGTCTGTCTGCGGCGGTGTCCAAGTCGACGGTCTGGCGCATCTGCCCCGACATCAAGGAGCAGTTCGACGCCTGGTGCCTGGGCCTTCGTGTAGGTGCTGGTGGTGGGTGGCGTGTAAGACGAGGTGCGGGACCGGAAACACCGCGTAGGCAGCGAGCGACGTGCGGACCATCAGGTGATCCATCGTGATCGCGGTGACCACCATCACTGACGCGAGTGCGAGGTCCATCGCGCCGAAGTCGCGCATCAGGTGCTCGGAGTACGGAGGGGGCCAAGCTCACCCACGGGACACGGTCGTAGAAGATGCGCGGGGCCAGCGTCGCGACGACCCCCACCGCGAGGACCGCTACGGCCAGAAACCAGACACCGACGCGCAGAACCAGGCTGGCGAGCTGCTTCGCGTTCATTGCGGCTCCTTTGTTCGATGCAAACTCAGGTAGGCGTGGATCGCGTCGCCGTACGGAAGGCGCCCGAAGGCGAGCTGTTCGACTAGGTACTCCTCGAACGTGATCGTGCCGCTGGCGTGCTGCGGTGCCAGGTGGCCGCCGGCGCGGTGCGCCCGAAATACCTTGCCGGGCAACCAGATCGGCTCGATTAGACGACGCTTGCCGAGCATCGACAGGTAGCTGCCGGCGAGGTCGCGGACGGTGCACACCTGTGGACCGGCGAAATCCGGTGCCCGGCTGGCGGGTTCGCTGAGGGCGAACTCGGCGAGCCGGCCGCCGACGTCGCGCAGGTCGACCGGCTGCAATGTCCATCCCGCCGGCAGCGCCATCACCGGTGGCTTCGCCAG
>DATJBA010000364.1:0-3990 GCA_035515675.1 Mycobacterium sp. | reverse complement strand
TCGTTATCTGCAGCTGAATCGGGCGCGTTCATGACGTGTATCAGGTTGGTTCGAAATCCCTGAGATCGCGTCGTGGATGGGATTACCTTCTGCTGTCCATCACGGAACGGGAGGTAGGGATGCGGGTGCAGCGTGTGTTGATGCCGGGCACAGGCTTCGAGTCGTGGACGGTGCTCGGTGATGACCACATGCCGGTGGAGCCGATCGAGCGGTTCCTGGCGTATCTGGCGTCGATCGAGAAGTCCCCGAATACGGTCAAGGCGTATGCCCACGATCTGAAGGACTGGATGACGTATCTGGGCCGGCACGGTGTGGACTGGCGGGCGGCGCGGTTGGAGGATGTGGCCGGGTTCGTAGCGTGGCTACAGATGCCGCCACCGGCCCGCGACGGCCGGGTGGCGGTGCTGCCGGCGGTGGAGCCGCACTGCTCGGCGGGCAGCGTGAATCGAAAGTTGTCGGCGTTGACGTCGTTTTGTGGGTTCCATGCCCGTCACGGTGTCGAGCTGTCGGGCCTGCTGATCACCTTGCAGCCGACGACCGGGCGCGGCCGGGGTGCGGCGACGTCGTATCGGCCGTTTCTGCATCATGTGTCCAAACGCGGTGGTGAGCGGCGGCGGACGATCAAGCTGAAAGCGCCGAAGTCTCTGCCGAAAGTCCTTACTGTGCAACAGGTTCAGGCGATCCTGGATGCCTGCGAGCATCTGCGGGACCGGCTGCTGTTTGCCCTGATGCTTGACACCGGCGCTCGGGTGGGCGAAGCCCTCGGGCTGCGCCACGAGGACATTGCCATCGCGGAGAAGACGATCACCATCACACTCCGCGAGAACGACAACCGGGCCCGCGCCAAGACCGGGGCACGGACGATCCCGGCCAGCGCGGAGCTGATGCGCTTGTATGCCGACTACCTCAACCGGGAGTACGGGTCCCTGGATTCGGACTACGTGTTTGTCAATCTCTGGTCGGCACCGCTGGGCCGGCCGTGGTCGTATTCGGCGGTCTACGACCTGGTCGAGCGGCTGCGGGCCCGCACCGGAATCGGGTTCGGACCGCATCTTTTTCGGCACACCTACGCGACCTGGCTGCTGCGTCGCGGCGCGGGGATGGAAAGCGTGAAGGTACTTCTTGGTCACTGCTCGATCGCCACGACGATCGATACGTACGGGCACCTCACGGTCGAGGACGCCCGCCAGACGCTGGAAGCTGCGGGCTGGTTCACCGGACGGGAGATCCGCTGGTGACAACCGCCGAGAAGCCTATCCCGGGCTCGGTGCCGGCGAAGCTGATGGCCGTCGTGCGGCCGGAGTTCCGTGCCGAGGTCTATGTTCCCGCACCCAACGACCCCGTCTTCATCTCTGATCAGTGCATCGTCGCCGACTGTGACCGGACCGCGGAAACGAAGCGGAACCGCCTATGCTGCGCCCACTCTCAGCGGTTCCGCAAGGGCAACTACTCGACGATGGAGCAGTTCCTCGCCGACCCTGGACCACCGACACGGGGCCGCAAAGCCCTGGCAGCCTGCGCCATGACAGGATGCCGACACGGGCGCTGGGACCGAAACGGGTTGTGCCGCAGACACAACAGGTATTGGAAGCGCGCAGGCCAGCCCGACCCGCTGGCCTGGGAAACTCCCGACCCGACCCCCAGCGAGGTTGTGCCGGCCCAGTGCCAGGCTGCCGTTTTGCGATCTGTGGCCCGACAGTCCCAGGAAATTGTTCTGTGCGGGTCATTACGACCGCTGGGTTCGGCACGGTCGACCCGAACCCGAACGGTTCATCGCCGACTGCGAACTGGTCGGCACCGCCCACGTCGATCTGCGGGTCCTGGCCCCGCAACCGAGACTGGAAATCCAGTACGCGCTGCAATGCCGCTACGACGCACGCTCCCGCGTCGCGCCTCCGCGCATGGTCACACCCGCCGTCCGGCTCGTCGCGACGCTGGGTATCGCCTCACTGCTGGAGCTCAGCGAAGAACAGTGGCGCGTGGCGGCTGCGACCCGCCCCAATCAGTCGTTGATCTTCCTGCTCGACGCCCGCTATGCGATCGAGGCCCTGCGAGACGGAACCGGCTGGGAGAACGAATATCCCAGGGACGTCTGGCGGTTGGACAGGTTGCCCGGCATCGCCGGGCCTGCCGGGCACCCCTGCCCTCGGGACCGGTTGCGGTTCGACCGCATCACCCATCCCCGACTGCGCGATCTCGGGAAACGATGGACCAGGCTCCGCCTGACGTCGGGGCTCGGCACCGGCGCTGCCCGCGCCGGAGTCGATGCCCTGATCCGGTTCAGCGACTTTTTGGCCCTCGTCGGCGTCGACTCGCTCGCCGACATTGACCGGCCACTGCTGGAGCGCTACCTGGCCCACGTGATGTCCCAGCCCGGCGGACATGCGGGGAAGAAGACCCGGATCGGCGCGCTCAACGTGTTCTTCCAGACCGTGCGCCAGCACGGCTGGGACGACAGTCTGCCCGGCGGCGCGGCGTTCTATGCCGGCGACACGCCACCGACCCGCACCCCGGTGGACCGCCGACTGGCGGAGTTCGTCATGACCCAGGTCGAATCACCGGCCAATCTGGACCGTTGGTCCGATCCTTCCGGCAGGGTGGTCACCCTCATCCTCATCCGGTGCGGTCTGCGGCTCTCCAGCGCCTTGTCGCTGGCGTTCGACTGCGTGGTCCATGACGGGCAAGGCGCCCCTTACCTGCGTTACTCCAACACCAAGATGAAACGAGAAGCCGCCGTCCCCATCGACGAAGAGCTCCAAGCCGCCATCGGTGAGCAGCAACACCGGATTCTCGGGAGGTGGCCGCACGGGGCGCCGCTGCTGTTCCCGCGCGAACGCTCCAACGTCTCCGGCACCGTCCCACTCAACCCCGGCACCTACCGCCGCAAGCTGAACCGCTGGCTGCAAGCCTGCGAGATCCACGACGAACACGGCCGCCCAGCACATCTCACACCCCACCAATGGCGCCACACTTTCGCCTGTCGTCTCATAAACCGCGACGTCCCCCAAGAGGTGGTGCGAGTACTTCTCGACCATGAATCGCACCGTATGACAAGCCACTACGCCAAGATCACCGATCAGACCGTGCGCCGTCACTGGCAGCAGGCCACGAAGGTCAACATCAAAGGTGAGCGGGTCTCGATAGACCCGGAAGGCCCACTGGCACAAGCACAATGGGCCAAGACCCGCTACGCCATGTCCACTCAGACCCTGCCGAACGGCTACTGCGGTCTGCCACTGCAGCGCACCTGCCCGCACGCCAACGCTTGTTTAACATGCCCAGTTTTCCTGACCGGGCCCGAGTTCCTGCCCGAACTCCGCGAACAGCGCCGACGCACCCTGACCCTGATCGACGTATCCGAACGCGCCGGGCAGACCCGCATGGTCGAGATGAACCAGCAGGTGCTGACCAACCTCGACCAGATGATCAACGAGGTCGAGAAGACCGCGACCGAGGACATGGACACCACCCATGCGAGCTGACAACTCCCACCACATCGTCACCGCCGCCCGCCGCCGAGCCAGCGCCACACGGCACCGAGCCATCGCCGCAATCCGTCGGATGGACAATGCAGGACAACCGATTTCATTCGACGCGGTGGCGCGCGAAGGGCAGGTCTCCCGGTCCTGGCTCTACAACCAGCCCGACCTGCGCGCCGAGATCGAACGACTCCGCGCCCGGCGAGATCCAGGACCCACCGAGTACCGGCTTCCCGACCGGCAGCGCGCATCCGATGCTTCGCAGCGGCGCAGACTTGAGGTTGCGACGCAACGAAACCGCCAGCTGGAGGCCGAGAACCGACACCTCCGCGAGGCACTTGCGGTCGCCCTCGGCGAACAACGCGCAGCCTCCATCGTCGGTCAGCACGGCGACACGCCGAAAAAGAAATCTCAACCGATCATCGGACCCTGCTGACACATGCGTCGACGACACTGACCACAACGCATCGGTGCAGGTCAAAGAGCCAGGCAACCACAAGGCTGAAGATAA
>DATJBA010000363.1:0-8834 GCA_035515675.1 Mycobacterium sp. | reverse complement strand
ATACTACGTCGGGGCACCGACAAGAACCCCCCGCGTTGACCGAAAAATGCGCGCATAGTTCCTCCTCGTTGCCTCATCTGAGAATGCGCGCGTGCGGCGCGCCTACCCGGTTGATGGGTACGGCCTCGGTAGGCCCGGATGATGGGCCCGTCCAGAGACCACTGAAACAAAAGTGGCGCAAGTGATTTGGGACTGCGGATGTCGGGCTGCTGCGGGGATCGTCCGCGCAGGACAACAGTCGGCCGATCTTTGTGCCTACGCGACGGGGCCGCACTCCGCGGGCGTGACTTAACATGCGCACGTGACTGGCTCCTACACCTACACCTTCGACGACATCCGCGACCGTCCCGTTGCGGTGATCGGGGCGGGAACGCTGGGCCGCCGTATCGCGCTGATGTTCGCCACCCGCGGTGGAACGGTACGGATCCACGCGCGGCGCGCGGAACAACTCGCCGCCGCGACGCAATACGTGACGGAGACCCTACCGAAGGTGATGGAGGACCGCGGCTTTGGCGAAGTGGGTGACGCGACGGCCGCGGGGTCGCTCGAAGAGGCGTTGGACGGTGCCTGGCTTGCCGTCGAGTCCGTCCCGGAGAAGCTCGAGATCAAGATTCCACTGTGGGGCCAGATCGACCAAGCGGCGCCTCCGGACACCATTTTCGCGACTAACTCGTCGTCGTACCCGTCGCGTCTGATGGCCGAAAATGTGCGGGACAAACGCCGGTTGTGCAACATGCACTTCTACATGCCACCGGAGGTCAACGCGGTCGACGTGATGTCCGATGGTGAGACGGACCGCGGCTTGCTCGACACCCTGCTGACCGTTCTCCCCGAGTTCGGTGTCTATCCCTTCGAGGCGCGCCGGGAGTCCACCGGCTTCATTTTCAATCGCATCTGGGCAGCCATCAAGCGTGAGTCGCTGGCCGTGGTTGCCGAGGGTGTGGCCCGTCCGGAGGACGTGGACGGGATGTTCAAGGTTAACTGGCGCGTGCCGGCCGGGCCGTTCCAGATGATGGACCTGGTCGGCCTCGACGTCGTGCTCGACATCGAAAACCACTACGCCGAAGAAGTCCCGCACCTACCGAAGAGCGTGCGGGACCTGTTGCAGTCCTACGTCAATGCGGGCAAGCTCGGCGTCAAGACGGGCGAGGGCTTTTACACGTACCCCTCCGGCGCGCCAGCGTAACGCCATTGCCAAAACCGGGGCCCGAAATCTCAGCGGCGTTACGCTCGCCGAGCCAGATGGGCGAGAGCGAGCTGGCCCTGCCATGCCGGATCGTTGAACATTCGGCGGACCCCAGGCGGCGCACGAGCGGATCCGCCTCGCGCTGCCCAAACTACTTGGTGCCCAAACGATCCGAGACGTCTGACCGCGTCAATCGGGGCGAGGGCGGGGTCCAGCTCATGTAACGCATTTTCACGCCGGAACTGCCGGGTAGTCGGGGGTCCAGCGCACTTGCGTGATGCGTTGGCGGAGTTCTTCGTCGCTCCGTTTGGGGGCGACGCCGTCGTCGACGGCTTGGGCGGCGACGGCGTGGGCAATGCGCAGTGCCGCGTCGGGCACGTCTGGCCACGCCGGCAGCAGGGGTTGGTCGGGGTCGGCGAGAGCGGGTGACGCCTCGCCGAGGGTCGCCGCGGCAACTCGCAGCATTTCGTCAGTGACCCGGGTCGCCTGCGCGGCGGTCACGGCAAGCCCCATCGCGGGGAAGATGTAGACGTTGTTGCATTGGGCGACGGGCTGTTCGACGCCGTTGCGCCGTAGCGGTGCAAACGGTGAGCCGGTGGCGATGAGCGCGCGCCCGTCGGTCCACTGGTCGAGTTCGAGCGGATGCGCCTCGGCGCGGTTTGTCGGGTTGGACAGTGGGAAGATGATCGGCCGCTCGGTCTTGCCGGCGAGCTCGCGCACGATGTCTTCGGTGAAGGCGCCGGCCGCGGTAGACAGGCCGAGCAGGACACCGACGTCGACGTGGTGAACGACGTCGGCGAGTTGAGCTGGCCCCGACAGGCCCCAGCCCGCCACGCGCTGGGCGGGCTGGGCGAATTCACGCTGTCCCTGCGACAGGTCGGTGCGGTCGTCAGTGAGCAAGCCCACCACGTCGACCACCCAAATTCGCTCGCGGGCCGCACGTTCGGACAGCCCCTCGCTCACCATCTCCCGGCAAACCATGTCCACAACGCCGATACCGGCTGAGCCCGCGCCGAGCATGACGACCTGTTGCTGCGACAGCGGGCGGCCGGCTACCTTCGCGGCCCCATGCAGCGCACCGACGGTGACGGCTGCGGTGCCCTGGATGTCGTCGTTGAAGGTCAATAGCTTGTCGCGGTAGCGGGCCAGGATGGGGTGTGCATGCGCGGTGGCGAAGTCTTCCCATTGCAACAGCACATCGGGCAGTTGCTCGTGTACGGTGGCGACGAACTTGTCGATGAACGCGTAATAGTCGTCATCGCCGATCCGTCGGTGCCGCCAGCCGAGGTACTGCGGGTCGTCGAGCAGCTCAACGTTGTCCGTGCCCACGTCAAGCACGATCGGAAGAGTGCGGGCCGGGTGGATGCCGCCGATGAGGGTGTAAAGCGAAAGCTTGCCGATGGGGATGCCCATCCCGCCGATGCCCTGGTCGCCCAAACCGAGGATCCGCTGGCCGTCGGTCACCACAATCACGTCGACATCGCGTTGCGGCCGGTTGCGCAGCACCTCGTCAAGACGGTCGCGGTCGGGATAGGAAACGAACAATCCCCGCGGCCGCCGGTAGATCTCGCTGAAACGCTGGCAGGCCTCACCGACTGTGGGGGTGTAGACGATCGGCAGGGCTTCGGGGATGTGGTCGTGCAGCACACGGTAGAACAGGGTTTCGTTGCGGTCCTGCAACGCACGCAGATAGATGTGCTTGTCGAGATCGTCGCGGCGAGTGGAGAACTCATGCCAGCAATGGTCGGCTTGTTCGGCGAGGGTCTTCACTGCGGTCGGCAGCAGGCCCAAAAGACCGAGCCTGCGGCGCTCATCCACAGTGAACGCAGTGCCCTTGGTCGTCAACGCATCGAACAGTCTGATCTGTCCATGTCTTTCGTCAGACATCGATTCATCCTCTCTGCAAAGCCGCAGTTGTGGCGCCGAAGGTATCACTAACTCGTGGTGTCGGAGGCGTTTTCGGGTCGACGGCGTCCCTTCTTGAGGTGGCCAAGAGCGTGGGCAGCAGCGTTGGCTCCGCACATGCCATGGGCGCCCGGTCCCGGTGGGGTGGCCGCCGAGCAGATATACATGCCGGGCACCCCAATGTCATACGGCGACAACGTAATTCGCGGGCCGAACGTCAGCTGGCGGATGTCCTTGGCGCCGGTCATGATATCGCCGCCGACATAGTTGGGGTTGTAGGCGGCCAGCTGCGTCGTCGACCGAACGGCGCGGCCCACGATGCGCTCCCGGAAACCGGGGGCGAACCGCTGGATCTGGGCGATGATCGCCTCGGTCGCGTCGCCGGCATAGCCGTTCGGCACATGCGCATAGCTCCACACCGGGTGGGTGTTGCCAACCGAGCGTTGCGGATCGGCCAGATACTGCTGCCCAACCAGCACGAACGGCCGTTCCGGCATGCGTCCGGCGTGGATCTCCCGCTCGGTCGCGGCAAGTTCGGAATAGGTGCCGGCCAAATGCACCGTGGCTGCCCGATGGGCGTCCGGGTTCGTCCAGGGCACACCGCCCTCGACGGCAAAGTCGACTTTGAACGCACCGGGGCCACGCCGGAACCTGGTGAAGGCTCGGAAGACTCGGCGCGGAAGAAGGTCTCCCAGGATCCCGGCGACCGCACTTGGCGCCAGATCGAACATCGTCACGTCCGCCGGCGACAGCTGTGACGCCGTCGTGACTCGGATACCGGTCTCGATCTTGGCGCCCAAATTGCCCAGCAGCGCCACCATCGCATTGGTGATCGACTGCGATCCACCCTCTGCGACCGGCCAGCCGTGCCGGTGGCCGGCGGCGATGATGCCCATCCCGATAGCCGAGGTCATCGGGTAGTGCAGCGGCCGAAAGGCATGGGCCGCAACACCTCCGAATAGTGCACGGCCCTCTTCGGTGCTGAACAGCCGGGCGAACGCGGACGCGGGAAGCACGGTCGGTGCACCGAACCGGGCCAGCATCAACGGGTGGTGCGGCAACCGCAGCAGGGGCCGCATGATGTCCTGGCTCAACGCGTCGAACCGGTCGGCCGGGTAGCCGAAGGCAAGTCGCCAGCGCGATCCGTCGCGACCCAGACCGGCCGCAGTCTCTTCCACCGAGCGGTACAGCACGCCGGCGCTGCCGCCGTCGAGGGGGTGGACACAATCGATCTCAGGCCAGCGCCACGACAGGCCGTACCGCTGTAGGTCGAACCTGCTGAAAAACTGCGAGCCGACGGCCATCGGGTGGATAGCCGAGCAGTGATCGTGCAGCAGGCCCGGGATGATTGCTTCGCTGCTGCGGGCGCCACCGCCGACCTCGTCCGCCGCCTCGAGCACGGTGACCTGCACGCCCTCGGCGGCCAAACAGACGGCGGCGGCGAGTCCGTTGGGCCCGCCGCCCACCACCAGTGCGGTACTCACGCCAGCGCTCCTTGACCCTGAACTTCGGCGGGCGTCCCCGTGCCTGTCAGCGACCAGCTCACCTGCGTCGGGATGGGCCCGTTGGGCAGCCAGGGCTGCTCGGCGACCGCGTCGGCCACCTTCCAGGTGCCGCGCTCGATGACCCCGAGTGCGGCGTCGATCAGCTTATAGTGCTGAACGCCGCTGCCGACGGCCTCCGACTCCACCCAGGCGATGACGCACTCACCCGGCTCGAACCCGGCCTCGCGTTGCACGGCCCGGATCAAGTCTTCGTCGTGCAGGTGACCGTCGCCGAAGTTGAACCCGGTCAATGAGTTACACAGGAACTCGCCCTCCCGCACGGTACGGGTGTCGACGTCGGGCAGGTGGGTCAACAGCAGGGAGAACAGGCCGCGGCCCTGGCTGTGCATGGTGCGCCACGCGATCGTCTTCTGCGAGGTGATCTCCGCCCATTTCGGTTCGTAGCCGAACGCGACGAACTGGTCGACCTGGTTGCGAGCCGACCGGGTGACCCGGTCCAGCTTGGCCTCGCCGCCCGGCGCGAACGCCCACACCGCGGAGGCCCAGTTGCCCGCGTATTGCCGCAGCGATGGCAGGAAGGAGACCTTGTCCGGTCGCAGGTTGCCCAGCACCGGGAAGAACAACAGACCCGCCAGCAGCGCGGCCGTTAGCCACGGCGAGGACATGTCGGTGATGTAGTAACCGTTCCAAGCCGGGAACCCCAGGAATAGAAACACCGTGGTGTAAGCGAAGACGACGTTCCACTCCAGCGGAACCGCCAGCGGGAAGGTCGTGATGATGAACAGGTGGAACCCCACCATGAGCAGCGCCGCGACCAGCGTCAGCCACTTGTTGGTGGAGAAGAACAGAATCAGCGGGGCGACGATCTCGACGAGGGTGCCGTTGCCGTGCGCCATGAAGTGTGCCACCCGCGACGGCAGCAGGTCGCGCGGGAAGTCACGGTAGTGTGCCCGCTTGACCCACTTGAACGGCATGGACGGACTGTTGCTGACCATAGGCGGAATGACGTTGGAGAAGTGCTTGCCGAACTTCGAGAAGCCGGCGCCGACCCATACCACCACGATCAGCATCTTCAGTGCAATGACCATGTCCACGAACGGCAAAGCCGCGAAGAAGATCAGTGCGGGCAGGTACTGCTCGCCACGCGCGGCCAGAAAGACAACTTTGTCCCGCAGACCCACGACCACCAGTAGCACAATCGGCGCGACGATCAGAGCGGGGTTGACCAACCCGGATGTGTTGTGCGGCAATGCTTTCGACAGCGAGTCGCTGTGCACGCCGGGGGAGAGCAGCGCAACGGCCAGGCTCACCAGCAGCGCCAGGTAGAGCCCGACATCGAACCAGGTGCGCCGGTCACGGTCGGTGAACGGGACCCACTTCCACGGCCGCAGCCGGATGGTGCCCGGGCGGGCCCAGAACAGGATGCCGCCGGTCATCGGCTTGATCTTGCCGGCCAGCGGACCCCAGGATCCGGCGACGCCAATGGCCTCGAGCAGCACGGTCCAGAGGATGACCTTCTGGTAGACGATGGGCTGGTTCCACCATTGGAGCACGTTCCAGAAGGCGGGCAGCCCCGACGTCGCCGTCGCCACCGTGATGCCGCCGATCGCGAAGAACACGACCAGCTTCACGATGTAGATGAGGTGGACCATCCGCGGTGAGCCGAACCCGTTTTCTGCCCAGTCGACGGCGAGGATGCGCATTCGCTCCATCAGCGGCTTCTGCAAGAACGTATCCGGATTGACTGCGGGGAGATCCGGTTGGGTGAATCCCATGGTCTTCGCTCCTTCGGGGTTGCGAGTTGGCGTGGCCACAACGGTAGGAATCGTGTGCGGCTTGACACAGTCGCAAGCCGACAAAACCGCGTGCCGCCGTTATCGCCGGAAGACAACCGCGGGGCTAACGTCATCAGCGTGAACAAATCGCGCCTCGACAGCGACGTCGGGGTCAACCGCTATCTCGCCGAGGTCGCCGGCCGAATGCATGAACGGCTGGCCGACGTGACGTCGGACATTCATCGCGTCCTCGGTGATCAGATCCCCGAGCTGCGCGGCGATGCAGGGATCGCGGAGCTACTCGGGGCGAGCGTCGAGGGAAACGTAGACACGATCTTGCGCGCCTTGCGCTACGACATCGCGGTCCAGCGAGTGGAGGCGCCCACCGCAGCGCTGGAGTACGCCCGCCGATTGGCACAGCACGGGGTGCCCGTCAACGCACTGGTGCGCGCCTACCGGCTCGGTCAGCGCCGGATGAATGAGCTTGTTTTCGCCGAGCTGCATGCGATCGATATGCCGGATGCGACACGGGTTGCGGTGATCGAGGCGATGAGTGCCGCGCTCTTCGAGTACATCGACTGGATGTCGCAGCAAGTCGTCGCCGTCTACGAAGACGAACGCGAACGATGGCTGGAAAACCAGAACAGTCTTCGCGGCCTACGGGTGCGCGAGGTCCTGGCCGCCAACAAGGCCATTGACGTCGACGCGGCAACCACCGCGATTCGCTATCGGCTGCGGTGGCACCACGTAGGGCTGGTGATGTGGTACCCCGACCCAGGCGCCGACGGCGATGAACTTGCGCGGCTGCAACGGTTCCTGCGCGAGCTGGGCGAAGCCACCGGTGCCGACGCCAGCCCTCTTTTCATTGCCGCGGATCAAAAATGTGGCTGGGGGTGGCTGCCGTATCGCGCTGCGGTCGCCGATGTCGTTTCCAAAGTCCGCCGGCTCGCACAGACGCGACCAGAT
Source organism: Mycobacterium sp. (assembly GCA_035515675.1). Classification (GTDB taxonomy): domain Bacteria; phylum Actinomycetota; class Actinomycetes; order Mycobacteriales; family Mycobacteriaceae; genus Mycobacterium. The sequence continues at coordinate 1,497 of DATJBA010000363.1, read as the reverse complement.
TCGCCAAATGTCGCGATTGGGACCATGGCCAGCGGGGTCGAAGGGTTTCGCCGTTCACACCGGGAGGCAGCGGAGGCCCGTTCCGTCGCGATCGTCCGCGGGCGGCGGGGGCCGACGGTGATCGCCGCGACCGATCCCGGGTTGTCGGTCGTGGCGCGACTTGGCGGCGACATGGCCGGCACCCGCGACTGGGTGGCCAGCGTGCTCGGAGATCTCGCATTCGACGACGACAACGACGCGCGGCTGCGTGAGACGATGCGGGTGTATCTGGCTTGTGGCTGCAGCTACAAGTTGGCCGCCGAGGAACTCAACTTGCACTTCAACTCGGTGAAGTATCGCGTGGGCCGCGCCGTCACCCGGCGCGGCCGGGAGATCGGCGCCGATCGCCTGGACGTAGAACTGGCGTTGCTCGCCTGTCACTGGTACGGCAGCGCGGTTCTGCAGCGTACGTGAGCGGGCCCGCACGTAGCGGCGCAGGCCCAGTGGGGCGGTAGGGCACGCGTCAACCCATGGCGGGGGCGGCCACACGACGGGCCACCGAGGGCCTCGGGAAGGGCCGGGGCAAGCGGGCCGTCCGGCGCGGCCGGTAGGTCTGCCGCCAGTCGCGGACAGCGTGGACAGCGTGAATGGTCGCCGGGATCAGCACCGGGGTGAAAACCGCCGTGAGGTAAATCATGATCACGAGTATGGATTCAAACATGGTTTCACCTACGTTTCTGAGTTGCACGGAAGTATCGGAATGGTCTATGCCAGTTGATAATTCGAACTGGCATGGGTCGAACCATCGAGTTCGTGGCAGAACCTAACGCGGCCGCCTCAGCGCAGCGATGTCGCGAACCAACCAACTTGCGGTGCGTCATTGTCTTCCGACGACAAATCCCTGATGGAGACAAATCCCTGATGGATGCGTACCGTGACCGCGCGGCCGCGACCATAACCGGCCGCAATGGGGGCCGACATTGTTCCCGATTACTGTGCGCGATGCCGAATTGTGTCGGGCGGGATATTTTGTTTACGCCGTCGATGACAAATCATGTTGGAATGACAACTACCCAGAACACTGTTTTCGAGGGTCCACTGCAGCAGCTCGCTCGCAGCGCATGGCAGTTGGTCCTCTTCATTGGCATCCTGGCCGTGGCACTGGGTGTTATCGTGCTGGCCTGGCCGGGCAAGACACTGCTGGTGGCGGGTGTGCTATTCGGCATCTACTTGGTGGTATCCGGAATTGGTTATATTTTCGCCGCTTTCGGCACGCACACCGGCGCCGCAATGAGAGTGCTGGCGTTCCTCACCGGCGTCGTGTCGCTGGTGCTGGGGTTCTTCTGCTTCCGCGACAAACTCGAGTCGATCCTGCTTTTGGCCCCAGGACTCCTGACATAGCGGCGTCTCGCTGCTGACGAGGTTGGCATTTGTCCTGGTAGTGGCCTGTTTCGGGGTGTGTTGTTGGCGGGATTCGACCCCGGTCTATGCGATCATTAATGTGACGGTGAGGCTCAA
>DATJBA010000362.1:0-37668 GCA_035515675.1 Mycobacterium sp. | reverse complement strand
GCCAGCGTCGCCGAGCGGCTCGTCCACGAGAATCAGCCGACCCACTCGCCGGGCGGGTACCGGCAAAAGTCCAGCGCGAAACCAGCGATACGCAGTCACGCACGCAACACCGTTGCGCACAGCCCACGCCGCCAAATTCATACTTTCAGTTCCTACAGCACACCACCGACAACTACCGACCACTCAACCCGCAACAGCTGGCAACCCCCTCGGAGCACTGTGGCCTGACCAGTGGTCAGCCGTTTCGTGTGGCATGACTCACGGTGAATAGAACACCGCATACGGCTCGGGCAGGCGTTATGCGGTGGCGGCGAGTACCGCCAATGGTCCCGCTGCATCGCCGCGTCAGGTCGGCTCACTACCCTGATGAGCATGGCTGACCAGCTCGAGATCCCCGTTGACATCAAACCTCGCGACGGCCGCTTTGGGTGCGGTCCATCAAAGGTCCGACCCGAACAATTGAAGGCGTTGACCACGGCTGGGGCTGCTTTGTTCGGCACCTCGCACCGGCAAGCGCCCGTCAAGAATCTCGTGGGCCGGGTTCGGTCGGGACTGGCCGAGCTTTTCTCCGTGCCAGACGGTTACCAGGTCATCCTGGGCGACGGTGGCGCGACGGCGTTCTGGGATGCCGCGGCTTTCGGGCTGATCGCCAAGCGCTCGCTGCACCTGACCTACGGCGAGTTCAGCTCGAAGTTCGCCGCGGGGGTCGTTAAGAACCCGTTCATCGGCGATCCCATCGTCATCAAGTCGGATCCCGGCAGTGCTCCGGAGCCGCAGGCCGATCCGTCGGTCGACGTTATCGCCTGGGCGCACAACGAAACGTCGACCGGGGTCGCGGTGCCGGTCCGCCGCCCCGCCGACTCGGGCGACGCCCTGCTCGTCATCGACGCGACCTCTGGCGCCGGTGGTCTACCGGTCGATATCACCGAGGCAGACGCATACTACTTCTCGCCCCAGAAGAACTTCGCCAGCGACGGCGGGCTGTGGCTGGCCGTAATGAGTCCGGCCGCGCTGGCCCGCGTCGAGTCCATCGCCGCATCCGGTCGCTGGGTTCCCGACTTCTTGTCGCTGCCGATCGCGGTGGAGAACAGCCTGAAGAACCAGACGTACAACACCCCGGCGATCGGCACCCTGGTGCTACTAGCCGAACAGCTCGACTGGTTGCTGGGCAACGGGGGGCTGGAATGGGCAATCAAGCGCACAGCGGACTCGTCGCAGCGGTTGTACTCCTGGGCGCAAGAGCGGCCCTACACCACGCCGTTCGTCGCCGACCCCACGTTGCGGTCTCAGGTGGTGGGCACGATCGACCTCGTCGATGACATCGACGCCGCGGCCGTCGCCGCGACGTTGCGGGCTAACGGCATCGTCGACACCGAGCCGTACCGCAAACTCGGCCGCAACCAGTTGAGGGTCGGAATGTTCCCCGCGGTTGAACCCGATGACGTCAGCGCCCTCACCCAGTGCATCGACTGGGTAGTCGAGCGGCTTTAACCTGCCGGTCATCAGCCTGCAACCGGCCAGCGTGTCAGAGCAGGTTACGGGCGTTAGCTGCACTAGAGTGCGCACGTGACGGGTCCGTTGCTGACGTGCACGGAGCCTGCGAGGAGAAGCCATGCGGGAACTCAAAGCGGTGGGGCTCGACACCGAGGGCAAATACCTCATCTGTGAGGGTGGCGACCCCGCAGAGCGGTTCAAGGTGGCGGCTGACGATCGGTTGCGGGATGCGCTGCGCGGCGAGGCGGCACCGCCGGAGCAACCACACCTCGACATCGAGGTCACCAACATGTTGAGTCCCAAAGAAATTCAGGCCAGGATCCGCGCCGGCGCTTCCGTCGAGCAGGTGGCCGCGGCGTCGGGCTCCGACATCGCGCGGATTCGCCGGTTCGCCCATCCGGTATTGCTGGAGCGTTGCCGCGCCGCGGAGCTGGCAACGGCCGCACATCCGGTTCTCGCCGATGGCCCCGCGGTAATGACCCTGCTGGAGACCGTCAGTGCCGCATTGGTGGCGCGGGGCCTCGACCCCGACGAACTCAACCGGGACGCCTGGCGCAACGAAGACAACCGCTGGACGGTGCAGCTGGCCTGGAAGGTCGGCCGTTCCGACAACCTCGCACATTTCTTCTTCACTCCCGGCGCCCACGGCGGAACGGTCACCGCGATCGACGATGCGGCCAATGAGCTGATCGACCCGGACTTCGACCGTCCGCTGCGGCCGCTGGCGCCGGTGGCCCGCCTCGACTTCGATGAGGCCGCGCAGCCGGCCACCGCAACACCGCACGAGCAACCAGTGCACACCCGGCGGGGCAAACCGGTCGTTCCGGCGTGGGAGGACGTGCTGCTTGGAGTGCGCTCAAGCGGGCAGCACTAACCGCGACCTGACGCTGCCAGCCCGAGCAGCGTAAGCCACGCGCCCGCCACACCTACTCCTGCACCCAGCACGAACCAGCGCAGCACCGGGGTACGTCGCCAGCCCCACAGCGTCGGCGCCAATCCCCCGGCAGCGACGATGTTGAGGCCGACCGCAAGCAGCGGATGCACCCGGACCAGCCCCAGACTGAGCACCACGACCCCGACGGCGGTGATCGCGGCAACGAACCCGGCTACCGTCAAACCCGTGGCCCAGGGCACGGGCTCGTCACTCACGAGCCGAGCCTAGCCCGCTCGTAAAACGCCAATGCGGCCGCGGTCGCGACATTGAGCGAGTCGGTGCCCCGCGACATCGGGATGCGCACCCTCATGTCGCTTAACCGCAGGGTGGCCGCCGTCAGTCCCGGGCCCTCAGCGCCCACCAGCACCGCGATGCGTTCATCGCGCACCGCCTCCATCGCGTCGGGCAGCGAACACGCTTCACTGTGCGGAGTCATCGCCAGCAGCCGAAAGCCGCTTTCCTTGAGCGCCACAAGCTCGGCGGGCCAGTTGGTTGCTCGCCCATACCGCACCAGCAACGCGTGGCCCATGGACACCCGGACGGCGCGACGGTACAGCGGGTCTGCGCAGCCGCTGCCGAACACCACCGCGTCCACGCCCAGCCCCGCCGCGTTGCGAAAGATCGAGCCCAGGTTCTCGTGGTCGTTGACGCCTTCGAGCACCGCGACGGTACGGGCGGTGTCGACCACCTCCGCAACGCCGGGTTCCGGCACCCTCCTGGCGGCCGCCAGCACGCCGCGATTGAGGTGGAAGCCGACCACCCGAGCCATGACATCGGCGGATGCGCGGTAGAACGGCGCACCGGCACCAGCCAGATCTGCCTCGAGTTCGGCCAGTCTGCGGTCGGTACCGAGCAGGGCGTGCGGGGTGAACGGGGACGCGAGCATGCGCTGCACGACCAGCACGCCTTCGGCGATCACCAGCCCTTTGCCCGTCGGCAGATCGGGACGACGGTCGAGGCTGTTCAGGTGGCGGAAATCGTCGAGCCGCGGATCGTCGGGATCGTTGACGTCCTGAACGTCCACGCCGTCAATACCGTCCGGGCCGTCGGAGCGCTGAGCACAACGGCGCGCGCTCACGGGCTTTCTTCGACCAAGGCCAACATCAGATCGGCCGCGTTGCGCAGGATCTCCCGTTGATCGCTGTCCAGTGTCGCGAGCCGCTCGGCCAGCCACTCCTGACGGGCACGACGGGTCGCCTTGACCAACTCGGCACCGGACTCCGAGACCGAGACCAACACCTGCCGGCCGTCGACGGGGTGCGGGGTGCGGTCCACCAAGCCCATTTCGGCCAGCGAGGCAATCACCCGGGTCATCGACGGCGGTCGGACCCGTTCGCGAATCGCCAGCGCGCCGGGCGTCATCGCCCCCTCGTTGGCCAGGGTCGCCAGCGCCGACAACTGGGAGAGCGAAACCGGCGATGACGGGTTGCGAAACCGGAGTTGGCGGGCCAGCCGCATGACGGCCAGCGACAGGTCGCTGGCTAGCCGCGCATCACTGTCAGGCATGGCGCGAGGTTACACGGAACCTAAGAACTCGGGATAAGAAACGGCGAACGGCGGACTTTGGTCCCTTTCATTGCGCTGCGGCAAATTTCTGCGAAACGCTTTGTTTGTCGCCCCACCCGTGGCGTCGGCGCTATTTCCGATTGCCTCATAACACCACAATGGGTGGGGGTTCCCCCTTTGGGAGCCTACCCCCGCCCCTGGGCCACAGGTTATGTTAATCGCGATGTCTGTCGAACCTGGCCAGAGCCGCGAGGCGCCGCCACTGCCGCCCGTGCTGCTCGAGGTATGGCCCTTCATCGCGGTCGGCTTCCTGGGCTGGCTGGTCGCCGCAGCCGCCGCGTTCGTCGTACCTGGCCTTCAGAGTTGGCGCGCGGTGACACTGGCCGGACTCGGAGTGGGGTTGCTCGGTACGGGCATCTTCGTGTCGCAGCTTGGCGCTGCCCGCCGCGGCGCACGTGGCGCACAAGCCGGGCTCGAAACCTATCTCAAGCACAAATAGATTTCGAAGAACAATTCCAGATCAGGGAGGACAGATGGCAGCCCCGCTACTACAAGCGCAAGTCGATATCAACGCACCGGCCTCGAAAGTCTGGGCGTTGATATCCGATTTTCGGCGAATGCCGGAATGGAGCCCACAGTGCCGCTGGATGAAGCCCTTCGGCCCGCTCCGACAGGGCACCCGCACCCTCAACCTCAACCGTCGCAACAGAATGTTCTGGCCCACCACGTGCACGGTTGTCGACGTCATTCCCGAAAAGAAGCTTGCGTTCCGAGTCGATACCAACCGCGCTATCTGGAGCTACGAACTCGAGCCCAACGGCGAGGGCACCCGGGTAATTGAAAGCCGTCACGCCGAAAACGGCGTCAGCGCTTTCTCGAACCTGTCAGTGAACGCACTCTTCGGTGGGACCACGAACTTCGAACGTGAATTACTGGGAGGTATGAACACCTCGCTGGCAAACATCAAAGCCGCCGCCGAGAAAGGTTAGCCCGGCGACTCGGGCTGAGACTCCGGCGACTCTATCGGGGACTCCGCCGACTCTATCGGGGACTCCAGCGGCTCTATCGGAAACTCCGGCGGCTTCTCCATGATGTCGAGCACGCCGTCGTCGTATGGCTCATACATTGGCGAGCCGCTGCGCGCCGGACCCGGGGTGTCGGAATGGGCGCCGCAGCCGTAATGCTTGTCTACGACATGCCCGTCGGCGGACAGTTCGTTGCCGCATACCCCGAACATCGCCCCCAGCGATCCCGCCAGCGGCAGGAAGAAACCACAATCGCGGCACACGCGTTTGGTGGACCGCGCCATCGGCGAGTCGGGACCGTAGTCCCCAGTAAGCCATCGTTCGGCAGCCTCGGACCGGCCCCAGGCGCTCATCACCCAGTGCCGGCCCAGCCCGACTTCGGCGGCGGTCTCATCCACCTGTGGGTCACCGCTGGCGGTGTAGCCGGGAACCAGCCGTGGGTCGTCGGCCGCCGGCGCCAGCAGGTCTCCGGGGCTCAAATCACCTGGCCGCACCCGCTGTTCCCAGGGCACCCAGTCGGGCGCCAGCAGCGCCGTCGGCCCGGGGACCAGCACCACTTCGCTGATTGTGGCGTGGTCGGCACCGGGATAGGCGGCGACGACCACGGCCCACTGCCACCCCTGGTAACCCGGTAGATGCGCAAGGAACCGGTGGGTGGCGGCGTTCGGATCTTCGTAGCTGACGCCCAGGTAGTCCCCAACCGCCTCCGGGCCGCTGAACTCCACGACGGCGTCCCCGGCCTGGTCGGCCGCACCCGTGAGCACCGCCGCCAACCCTTCGGGCCACCCGGCCACGGTCGTCACGGCGGATTCCTCGATGGGTCCGGTCACGCTGTCCCCTCTCTGCAGTGCGTCTCCAATACTAGGTTGACGAGCCACACCTGGTTACCTGCAGACGCACGGAGTCGGCGTAGGGGAGAATTGGTTCGTGTCTGGACGGCGGCGTGATGATCCGGGCCGTGTGGCCTCTAACCCGGGCCGCCGGGCCCGCAACGGATCGGCCAACCAGCATCCGGGCATGGCCAACTACCCGGCCGGCGACTCTGACTATCGCCGGGCGCGCCGCTTGCCGCCGATGCCGAGCGCCAACCGCTATCTCCCGCCTCTGGGCCAGCAGCCAGAACCGGACCGTCATAGCAGCGCGCCACCCCGCGGTCCCGCCCCCGGCGAACGGAGCACCGTCACCCGCGCTGCAGCGCAGCGAAGCCGCGAAATGGGTTCTCGGATGTACTGGATGGTGCAACGGGCCGCCACCGCCGACGGCGCCGACAAGTCCGGTCTAACCGCGCTGACGTGGCCAGTGGTCGCGAACTTCGCAGTCGACTCCGCAATGACCGTCGCGTTGGCCAACACGCTGTTCTTTGCCGCAGCCGCCGGTGAGAGCAAGTCCAAAGTGGCGCTGTACTTGTTGATCACCATCGCGCCGTTCGCGGTGATCGCGCCACTCATCGGTCCGGCGCTGGACCGGGTGCAGCACGGCCGCCGCGCCGCACTGGCTACGTCGTTCGCGCTTCGCACCGCACTGGCATTAGTGCTGATCATAAACTACGACGGTGCCACCGGGAGCTACCCGTCAATGGTGCTCTATCCCTGCGCGCTGGCCATGATGGTGCTCTCGAAGTCGTTCAGCGTGCTGCGCAGCGCGGTCACACCGAGGGTGATGCCGCCGACCATCGACCTGGTGCGGGTCAACTCCCGGCTGACCGTATTCGGTCTGCTCGGCGGCACCATCGCCGGCGGCGCCATCGCGGCCGGCGTCGAATTCGTCTGCACCCACCTGTTCAAGCTCCCCGGCGCGCTGTTCGTCGTCGTCGCGGTCACGATTGTCGGCGCCGTGCTGTCGATGCGGATTCCGCGCTGGGTCGAGGTGACCGCGGGTGAGGTCCCAGCCACCTTGAGCTATCGCCGCGACAGCGGCCCGCTGCCGCGAAACTGGTCCGAAGAAGTTAAAAAGGTCGGCGGAACACTTCGACAACCGCTGGGCCGCAACATCATCACCTCGCTGTGGGGTAACTGCACCATCAAGGTGATGGTCGGCTTCCTGTTCTTGTACCCGGCGTTTGTCGCCAAAGCGCACAAAGCCAACGGTTGGGTTCAACTGGGCATGCTGGGCATGATCGGCGCCGCGGCCGCAATCGGCAACTTTGCCGGCAACTTCACCAGCGCACGCCTGAAACTGGGCCGGCCGGCCGTGCTGGTGGTGCGCTGCACGGTGGCCGTGTGCGCGGTCGCCGTGGCGGCGGCGGTGGCGGGCAACCTGATGGTGGCTGTGATTGCCACCCTGATCACCGCGGGGTCCAGCGCAATTGCGAAGGCCTCGCTGGACGCCTCGTTGCAAAACGATCTGCCGGAGGAATCGCGGGCCTCGGGGTTCGGCCGCTCGGAGTCGATCCTGCAGCTGGCGTGGGTGCTGGGCGGGGCACTGGGCGTCTTGGTGTACACCGAATTGTGGATCGGCTTCACCGCAGTCAGTGCCCTGCTCATCCTCGGACTCGCGCAGACCCTCCTAAGCTACCGCGGCGACTCGTTGATCCCCGGCCTCGGAGGCAATCGGCCCGTCATGGTCGAGCAGGAAGGAACGCGGCGCGGCGTCAGTAGACCGGCGGTGGTGCCGGAGTGAAACCCGGAAACAAGCGCTGTGTGGCCGTGCTGCTCGTGATCCTTGTGACACTGCTGTGCGTGGGGGCCGGGGTCGGCACGTGGCTGCTAGTACGCCGGCCCGGTCCGCAGCGGCCCGAGATCAGCGCGTATTCGCACCGGCACCTGACCCGGGTGGGGCCGTACCTGTACTGCAATGTGCTGAACCTCAACGACTGCCAGACACCGCAGACCCAGGGCGAGCTACCGGTCAGCGAGCGTTATCCGGTGCAGCTCTCGGTACCCGAAGCCATTTCCCGGGCACCATGGCGGCTACTGCAGGTGTATGAGGACCCCACCAACACCACCACCACCCTGTTTCGGCCGGGCACCCGCCTCGCGGTCACCATCCCCTCAGTCGATCCGCAGCGCGGGCGACTGACCGGGATAGTCGTGCAGTTGCTGACGTTGGTGGTGGACCCCTCCGGCGAACTACGCGATGTGCCGCACGCGGAATGGTCAGTGCGGCTGACTTTCTGAGGTACGGGCAGCGGAAAGGTTACGCGCCGTGACCGGTCGGCACCCGCTCGCTGTCGACCGGCGGCCCGGGAGCCGTTCCGTCTCCGAACGGCCTGCCCCCCAACGCTTCCCGGCCGTGGGGAGTCAGCCAGCCGGCCAGGTCGGGGCCCTTGGGCACGATGCCGGTGGGGTTGATGTCCTTGTGAACGATGTAGTAGTGCTGCTTGATCTGGACAAAGTCGACGGTGTCGCCGAAACCCGGTGTCTGCAACAGGTCGCGCGCGTAGGCCCACAACACCGTCATTTCGCTGAGTTTGCATCGATTGCACTTGAAATGCCCATGGTAAACCGGGTCGAAGCGGGCCAAAGTGGTGAACAGCCGTACGTCTGCCTCGGTTATGGTGTCGCCCACCAGGTATCGCTGGCTGGTCAGGCGATCGCTCACCCAATCCAACGCGGTGAACAGCCGGTCGTAGGCCGCGTCATAGGCCTGTTGCGAGCCGGCGAAGCCACAGCGGTACACACCGTTGTTGATCTCGGTGTAGACCTTCTTGTTCACCTCGTCAATTTCGGCCCGTAGCCGCTCGGGGTATAGCTCGGGTGCGCCGTCGCGGTGGTACGCGGTCCACTCCGTCGAGAAATCCAGGGTCATCTGCGCGAAATCGTTGGTGACCACTGCGCCGGTAGGAACGTCGACGATCGCCGGGACAGTGATGCCTTTGGGGTAATCAGCGAAGCGCTTGAAGTAGGTGTCTTGCAGCCGTGGGATCTTTAGCACCGGGTCGACACCGCCCGGATCGAGATCGAACGTCCAGCTGCGCTCGTCGTGGGTAGGGCCGCAAAACCCAATGGAGAGAACATCTTCCAGGCCTAGCAACCGGCGCACGATGATCGCGCGGTTGGCCCACGGGCAAGCGCGGGCAACAATAAGTCGATACCGGCCGGGTTCTACCGGATAGCCGTCGCGTCCGTCGGCGGTGATGCGGGTGGTGATGTAGTCGGTATCCCGGGTGAATTCGCCCGCCTCGGCAACATAGGTGGCCATGACGGCAATTCTGCCCCACCCCAGCACTAGCCATCGGCAAGCCCACCCACCTATGGCGAATGCCTTGTCGCACAACGGCTTCAGCGGATGGACGTTGCCTTACGCTTAGGTCGACGCAGATGCCGCCAGAAACCGCCGAGCCAGGTTGGTCTCGGTGGACGCGGCCGGTTCCCAGTTCGCGATCCACGGTCCGGTGCCCTCCGACTGATCGACGATGCCGTCCTCCAGCCAGGTGTAACGGCCCTCCAGCACATCGTGGGCCAGCTGAACATCGCTGCTGTCGGCATTGGTCCACAACGCGTGGAACAGTGCCTCGACCCGCAGGGTCGCCTGCCGGCAGAACGCCTCGGCCAGCTCGTAAGCCTGTTGGCCGACGGTCGGATCCACGAGACGCTGACCCTCGGCGCGCACGCACACTGCGGACATCGCGAACAGCTCCGCACCTATATCGACGATGCGCCCGAGGAACCCCTGCCTTTGCTCAAGTTTGGCCTGCCAACGCGCCATCCCGTAGAAGGTGTTGCGCGCCAGCTTGCGGCTGGAGCGTTCGATAAACCGCAGGTGTGACGCCAGTGGGCCGAACTCGTTGTACGCCCTGGGCCGCTGACCTTCGCCAAAAACCAGCTGTGGCAACCACTTCGCGTAGAACCCGCTGGCACCGACCGCTGCAGCGGCCTTCTGCCGCAAGCGGGCGTGAGGCTTCGCCAGGTCACCGGCCGCGCTCAGGTGGGTGTCGACCGCCTCCCGTGCGATCAGCAGCCGCATGATCTCGCTGGATCCCTCGAAGATGCAGTTGATCCGCAGGTCCCGCACCAACTGCTCCGCCGGTACCGCGCGCTCCCCGCGTGCGGCGAGGGACTCGGCGGTCTCGTAGCCCCGGCCACCGCGGATCTGCATCAGCTCGTCGGCGATCACACAGGCCATCTCGCTGGACCACAACTTGGCCAGCGCCGCCTCGATCCGGATGTCGTTGCGACCTTCGTCGGCCATCTGACCGGACAGCTCGAACACCGCTTCGAGCGCATAAGAGGTTGCGGCAATGAACGAGACCTTGCTGGCGATCGCCGCATGTTTACCGATCGGCTTGCCCCACTGCACTCGTTCGCGCGACCATTCCCGCGCTATTTTCAGTGACCACTTGGCGGACCCGGTCACCATCGCGGGTATGGCCAGCCGCCCGGCGTTGAGTGTGGTCAGCGCGATCTTCAGGCCGTCGCCTTCCCGCCCGATCAGGTTTTCGCGGGGAACTCGGACGCGGTGGAGCCTGGTCACGCCGTTTTCGATACCGCGCAGTCCCATGAACTTGTTGCGTCGCTCCACGGTGATGCCAGGTGAATCGGCCTCGACAACAAAAGCACTGATACCCCCCCGGTGCCCTTCGCTCTTGGGTATTCGGGCCATTACCACCAGCAGGTCCGCGACCACGCCGTTAGTGGTCCACAGCTTCACACCCTCTAGTTCGTAAGCCTGTCCGTCATCGACCGGCGTCGCGGTCGAGGCCAGCCGCGCCGGATCAGAGCCGACATCCGGTTCGGTGAGCAGAAACGCCGATATCGCGCCGGCAGCACACCGCGGCAAGAACTTCCGCTTCTGCTCGGCGGTCCCGGCAAGTTTGAGCGGCTCGGGTACCCCGATCGACTGATGTGCGGACAGCAGCGCGCCGAGACTGGGATGAACTGTCGTAATCATCATCAGTGCCCGGTTGTAGGCGACTTGCGACATCCCCAGGCCGCCATATTCGGACGGTATTTTCAGGCCGAAACAGCCAAGTTCGGCCAAACCCTTCACGTATTCATCGGGAATCTGCGCAGCGCGCTCGATCACGCTGCCGTCGATGGTGTCGAGGAATTCTCGCAGCTTGTCCAGAAACGCTTCGATGTGGGCAGCCTCATCGTCGGACGGCCGGGGAAACGGGTGAATGAGCTCCATCGGAAAGCGGCCGAGAAACAGCTCCTTGGCGAAGGAAGGTTTTTCCCAACCGGCTTCGCGAGCTTCCTCGGCTACGGCTCTCGCCTGCTCCTCGGTGACCTGTGTCTGTTGTGCCATCGGACGCCCTCTCATTTGTTACTCCGGAGTAGCCCGCAAGTTACTTTAGAGTAGCGCCGGTGCGCGTCGAAGTGAAGCTGCTAAGCGTCCAGCTCTCGGGCCACCGCCTTGACCACCTCGGAGACCCGGCGAGCGGTCTTGCGGTCCGGGTAGCGACCCTTGCGTAACTCGGGCTGCACGGTGCTCTCCAGCAGCGTAATCATGTCCTCGACCATGCCGTGCAGCTCATCGGGGCTGTGCCTGTGCTCAACAGGCGCCTCGCGACGCGTCTTGGCGACGCTGGGCGGCGGCTCGATCAGCTTGAGGCTCAAAGCCTGCGGTCCGCGCCGGCCGGAAGCGATGCCAAATTCCACCCGCTGGCCCGCTTTGAGCCCCTCGACACCCGCGGGCAACGCCGAGGAGCGGACGTACACATCCTCGCCGTCCTCCTGCGACAGGAAGCCAAACCCCTTTTCGGAGTCGTACCACTTCACCTTGCCGGTCGGCACTGGTCTCACCTGCTTGTCTGACGGATCACTACCCTGGCAACACAAGAAGCGTCCCGCCTGCGCGAGACGCAATGTTGGATTCTGATCCTACTCGGCTGGTTGCCTGACGAGCACCCCGGTTTACTCGTGGCTCGGTAGGCTGGCACTACCGCTGGAGGAGCTATGCGCCTGATCCTGAACGTTATCTGGCTTCTATTCGGCGGCCTCTGGATGGCCGTCGGATACCTGCTCGCGGCGCTTATCAGCTTCTTGCTCATCATCACCATCCCCTTCGGCTTCGCGTCGCTGCGCATCGCCTCGTACGCGTTGTGGCCGTTCGGCCGGACGATCGTCGACAAGCCGACCGCCGGGACCGGCGCCCTCATCGGAAATGTCATCTGGGTGCTGCTGTTCGGGTTATGGCTGGCGATCGGTCATTTGGTGAGCGCGGCGGCGATGGCGATCACGATCGTCGGCATTCCGCTGGCGCTGGCCAACCTCAAACTGATCCCGGTGTCGTTGATGCCGCTGGGCAAGCAGATCGTTCCGGTCAGCTCGCCGACCCAATTCGCACGGGTGTCCGCATGACACTGACCGCACTGGGTGTACCGACGGTGCCGAGCCGTATGGACGGCTCAACAGACGACCGTGTCATCGGTGGGGAAGCGCTGGAAGTACCATCTACAGGCCCGCTGCGGGACACATACGGGCGGGTCGCCACCGATCTGCGGGTGTCGCTGACCGATCGCTGCAACCTGCGGTGCAGTTATTGCATGCCGGCCGACGGGCTGGACTGGCTGCCCGGCGAGCACCTGCTGCGGCCCGACGAGCTGGCCAGGCTGATGCACATAGCCGTCACCCGGCTCGGCGTCACCAGCGTGCGGTTCACCGGTGGTGAGCCCTTGTTGTCCCGACACCTCGAAGAGGTGGTCGCAGTGGCGGCCAGTCTGCGGCCCCACCCCGATATCTCGCTGACCACCAATGGTGTCGGCCTGGCGCGGCGGGCTGCCGCTCTCGCCCGGGCAGGCCTGGACCGGATCAACGTTTCGATGGACAGCCTGGACCGGAATCACTTCGCGGCCATCACCCGTCGGGACCGGCTCGCTGACGTGCTGGCTGGCTTGGCCGCCGCCAAAGACGCGGGCCTGACACCGGTCAAGGTGAACGCCGTGCTCGACCCCACCACCGGACGCGAGGATGTCGTCGGGCTGTTGCGGTTCTGCCTCGAGCATGGCTACCAGTTACGGGTCATCGAGCAGATGCCACTGGACGCCGGGCATCAATGGCGCCGGGACACTGCGCTGAGCGCCGACGATGTGCTGGCGGCGCTGCGCCCGCACTTCCGGCTGCGGCCGGACCCGGCCCCGCGCGGGTCGGCTCCGGCCGAGTTGTGGCTGGTCGACTCGGGCCCGAACACACCGAGCGGAAAGTTTGGCGTCATCGCGTCGGTCTCGCACGCCTTCTGCTCGACGTGTGACCGCACCCGGCTGACGGCAGACGGCCAAATCCGCAGCTGCCTGTTCTCTGCCCAGGAGACCGATCTCCGGGGCCTGCTGCGCGGTGGTGCGCACGACGACGCGATCGAGGCGGCATGGCGCGCCGCGATGTGGGGCAAGCCGGCCGGCCATGGCATCAACGACCCCGGCTTTGTCCAGCCCGCCCGCCCGATGAGCGCGATCGGTGGCTAGCCCAGTGGGTCAAGCCCCCGTCGAGCCAGACGGAATCCAGGTGACGGTCCGCTATTTCGCCGCCGCGCGCGCAGCTGCAGGAGCGGAATCGGAAACCGTGGTGCTGCGTCCGGGCACCACGGTGGCCGAGCTGGTCGAAAGGCTCGCCGTGCACGGAACTCGCCTCGCCGCGGTGTTGAGCCGATGCTCGTATCTGTGCGACGGAATCGCCGTTCGCGACGAGGCCACAGCGTTGCGGCCGGGCGGCACGATCGACGTGTTACCGCCCTTCGCCGGCGGCTGAGAATGTGAAATACCTCACGTCACGGCAAGATAACAACCCGGAAACGCTCCGATCTCGGATGGTCTGGACCTGCGCAAATCCCCGGTGTTCCTGGGGCTTTGGCAGATAGCCCTGAGGGAAACGCCGGGTTTCCCAAGACATGACGCGACCAACAGAAACCGCTACCTTCTCCGAAGGTCCGCCAAGCTAACCGAATGGCGTTCCTCCCCTCCCTATCGCGCCGAACTCCATCCAATAGGCGGGGGACACCGTACGTGGATGGAGGCGGGGGACCCCCGGTCCACCGTGATCGGACTGGGGCCGCTTGCGGCCCCTTGGGGTGAAGCCGACGCCGACTCGCTTCTGAGTACGACGTTGGCCGGGTAGCCTCTCCAACCCGAACCCGACAGCTGACCTCGCAGGCGCGTTACGAGAGGAAATTTCGGCGCGTATGAGTGGACGGCACCGTAAGCCCACCGCATCAAGTGTCAGCGTCGCCAAGATCGCCTTTACCGGGGCGATGCTTGGTGGCGGCAGCATCGCTATCGCTGGCCAGGCAGCCGCGGCCACCGATGGCGAATGGGATCAAGTAGCCCATTGCGAGTCCGGCGGCAACTGGGCAATCAACACCGGCAACGGCTTCTACGGCGGTGTCCAGTTCACCGCAGCCACCTGGGCCTCGCATGGCGGCGGCGAGTACGCCCCATCGGCACAACTGGCCACCAGGGACCAGCAGATCGCGGTCGCTGAGCGGGTATTGGCGACCCAGGGTCGTGGCGCCTGGCCCGTGTGTGGTGGTCCGCTGTCGGGTCCGACCCCGCGTGACGTCCTCCCTGCACCAGCGGGGTTGGACGCACCGCTGGACGCGCCCGGGATCAACGGCGGGCCCGCACCGCTGGCGCCACCGCCGGCAGACGCGCCTCCGCCAGACGCTCCTCCGCCTCCCCCGGTGCCCGCTGACCCGCCGCCGATGCAGCTAGTCTCCTTTGACCAACCGGCGCCCCCCGCCGATGTGCCGCCCGCGCCTCCCGCGGACGCCGTGCCGCCCGCGCCTCCCGCGGACGCCGTGCCGCCCGCCCCTCCCGCGGACGCCGTGCCGCCCGCACCTCCCGCGGACGCCGTGCCGCCCGGCGACACGGCATTCCCGGGTCCCGCGCCGGCCGCCGTGACGGCGCCGGTTCCCGGCGACGCCAACTCCGCACCTGTTGAACCGCAGCAGGCTTCGGAGGTCGGCTACACCAAGCAACTGTGGGAAGCGATCCGGGGACAGGACATTCACGGAAACGATGCGCTCGACGCCCTTGCGCAGCCGTCCGTCATCAACTGAGAACGCCGGTAGCGACGTTTTAGGCTGAGCCCACCCATTCTTCGGTTCCGTCGTCGAAGAACTGGTGCTTCCACACCGGTAGCCGCGCCTTGATGGTGTCGACCAGATGGGCACAGGTGTCAAATGCCGCCTGGCGATGGTCGGCCGCGACTGCGGCCACCAGAGCCGCCTCACCGATGTGCAGCACACCGATCCGATGGCTGGCCGCGATGGCGCGCACCCCGCTGGACTCCTCCGCGACCTCGGCTACCACGTCAGCCATCACCTGTTCGGCCGACGGGTGCACGGAATACTCCAGCCGCACCACCCGGCGCCCACCGTCATGGTCGCGAATCATGCCAACGAACCCGACGACGGCTCCGGCCGACTGATGGCTCACCAGTTCTTCGTGCTCAGCGAGAAATATCGGGTGGTCGGTCATGGCGGCACGCAAGACGAGCGTCATCGCTGGTGATCTCTGCCAGCGAGTTGGTCGAGCGCGTGGTCGAGCACATCGGCGAGCACCCCAAGGCCATCGCGTACCCCGCCGGGTGAGCCCGGCAGATTGACGATCAGGGTCCGGCCGGCCACACCGCACACACCGCGCGACAACACCGACGTCGGCACCTTCGGCAGCCCGGAGCGGCGGATGGCCTCAGCCAGCCCGGGGATCATGTAGTCCAGCACCGCCGCAGTCTGTTCCGGGGTGCTATCGCTGGGCGAGATGCCGGTGCCACCCGAGGTGATGATTACATCGACTCCATCGTCGACGGCGCTGCGCAGCGCATCGCCGACCGGAGTCCCGTCAGCGACCACCTCCGGCTCGACGAGCGAAAACCCCTGCTGCCCAAGCCATTCAGCGATGATCGGCCCGCATCGATCGGTGTACACTCCGGCCGACGCGCGGGTCGAGGCGATGATGACCCGTGCGGATCGGGCGCTCGTCACCGTTCCCAATTTCCGCTTTTGCCGCCCTCCTTGCGGAGCACCCGAATGTCATCGATACGAGCGGCCGGGTCAACCGCTTTGATCATGTCGTAGAGCGTGAGCCCGGCCACGCTGACGGCGGTCAGCGCCTCCATCTCCACACCGGTACGGTCGGTGCTGCGCACCGTTGCGGTGATTTCGATATCTGACTCCGTGACGGTGAAGTCGACGTCGACTCCGGTGAGCGCGAGCTGGTGGCACAGCGGGATCAGCTCGCTGGTGCGCTTTGCTGCCAGGATGCCCGCCACCCGTGCGGTAGCCAGCGCATCGCCCTTGGGCAAGCCGCAGGTCGAGATCAGCGCCACCACTTGCGACGAGGTACGCAAGGCGCCAGCGGCAACAGCGGTGCGCTTAGTGACTCCCTTTTCAGTGACGTCGACCATGCGCGCTGCCCCCCGCTCATCCAAGTGCGACAGCGCGCCCGAGCGGGATTCCCCCGACTCCCACGTCGCAGCAGGCCTGGATGCCCTGGATGCCCCGGCCATGCTGGCGACCTACCGGTTGACGACGGTGACCGGGTGGAGGTAGGGCAGCTCGCTGGAGGGTACCGGGAACACCAGCTCACCGAAGGGGGATAACGCACCCGTCCGATCGGTCGCCAGTTCGCTTACCGCATGATCGTCCGGGTCGGTCGTCGGCCAGCCGTTGTCGACGTACCTGGTTTTGCGGGTCTTGCCTTCAGCAATGTCAGCCACGAGGTCCATTCTGACAGGTACCGCAGGCAGACGTGACGCAAGGCCATCAGTCCGAATGACTCGGCCTGCTCCGGCAACGGGACAGTACCCACACTCGTAAGCTGTCGCCTACTCGCTGTCGCCTCGGCGTCCGCCGACTGCTTTACGCTGGTCAGCAATGACCGACAACACCCCGGATATCCCGCTGGGGTCCTGGCTGGCCAACTTGCCCGACGAGCGGCTGATCCGACTCCTGGAACTACGGCCAGACCTCGCCCAGCCCCCACCTGGCAGCATCGCCGCACTGGCCGCGCGTGCACAGGCCCGGCAGTCGGTCAAGGCTGCCACGGACGAGTTCGACTTCTTGCGGCTAGCGGTGCTCGACGCACTGCTGGTGCTGCAGGCCGATGCAACGCCGGTGCCGACCGCAAAGCTGTTGGCACTGATCGGTGACCGCGCTCCCGAAGCCGACGCGGTCAGCGCGTTGGACGACCTCAGGCAACGCGCCCTGGTCTGGGGCGAGGCCGCAGTCCGGGTGGCCGCCGACGCCGGCACGGCATTGCCATGGCATCCGGGACAAGCCACGCTCGAGGACACTTCACGCACCGGTGAACAGATCGCCGCTCTTATCGACGGCCTCAACGAGGCACAGCTAGACGTGCTGGAGAAACTGCTGGAAGGGTCCCCGATGGGCCGCACCCGTGACGCTGCGCCCGGTGCCCCAGCGGATCGGCCGGTTCCGCAGCTGCTGGCGATGGGCCTGCTGCGACGCATCGACGCCGAGACGGTGATCTTGCCCCGCCACGTCGGGCAGGTGCTGCGCGGCGAGCACCCCGGCCCAATGCAGCTGACGGCACCTGACCCGGTGGCGTCGACCACCACGCCCGGCGATGCCGACGCCGCGGCTGCCGGAGCCGTCATCGACCTGCTGCGGGAGCTCGACGTACTGCTCGAAAGTCTCGGCGCTGCACCGGTTTCCGAGCTACGCAGCGGCGGACTGGGAGTTCGTGACGTCAAGCGGCTGGCCAAAGCGACTGGCATTGACGAGCCGCGGCTGGGCCTGATCCTCGAGGTCGCGGCCGCGGCCGGATTAATCGCCAGCGGCATGCCCGATCCGGAGCCGGCCAACGGTGACGGACCTTATTGGGCGCCGACGGTGGCCACCGACCGGTTCAGCGCGATGTCCCCCGCCGAGCGGTGGCACCTGCTGGCCAGCACCTGGCTTGACCTGCCGGGCCGGCCGGCTCTGATCGGCAGCCGCGGTCCGGACGCCAAACCCTATGGCGCCCTTTCGGATTCGCTGTACTCGACGGCCGCACCGTTGGATCGCCGGCTGTTGCTGGGCATGCTCTCCGAGCTGCCCGGCGGTGCCGGTGTCAACGCCGCCGAAGCGTCGGCGGCGCTGATCTGGCGTCGCCCGCGCTGGGCCAGGCGGCTACAGCCAGGACCCGTCGGAGATCTACTGGCCGAGAGCCACGCGCTGGGCCTGGTGGGTCGCGGGGCGATCAGCACTCCCGGCCGCGCGCTGCTGGACGACGGCGCCGACCCCCAGGTCGCGGTCGACGCGATGGCGCGGGCGCTACCCAAACCGATCGACCACTTCCTGGTGCAGGCCGACCTCACCGTCGTGGTACCCGGGCCACTGCAACGCGATCTCGCCGAGCAACTGGCCACGGTGGCCACCGTCGAATCGGCCGGCACTGCGATGGTGTACCGCATCAGCGAACAGTCGATCCGGCATGCTTTCGACATCGGCAAAACCCGCGACTGGATGCACACACTTTTCACGCAACACTCCAAAAAGCCAGTGCCGCAAGGGCTCACCTACCTCATCGACGATGTCGCACGCCGTCATGGCCAGCTTCGAATCGGCATGGCTGCTTCGTTCGTGCGCTGCGAGGACCCGACGCTGCTGGCCCAAGCGGTGGCGGCACCCGCCGCCGAAGGACTGGCGCTGCGTGCCCTGGCTCCGACGGTGGCGGTGTCTCCCGCGCCGATCGCCGAGGTGCTGGCTGCGCTGCGGGCCGCGGGCTTCGCCCCGGCCGCCGAAGATTCCTCCGGCGCCATCGTCGACGTCCGGCCCCGCGGGGCGCGAGTGCCCACGCCACAGCATCGTCGACCGTACCGCCTCCCGCCGCGCCCGAGCAGCGAGACACTGAACGCAGTCGTCTCGGTGCTGCGTAAAGTGACCGCCGCACCGTTCGGCAACATCCGTGTCGACCCGGCGGTCACGATGTCGTTGTTGCAGCGCGCGGCAAAAGATCAGGACACGCTGGTGATCGGCTACCTCGACCCCGCCGGTGTGGCCACCCAGCGAGTGGTATCACCGATCACCATACGGGGCGGGCAGCTGGTGGCCTTCGATTCGGCGTCCGGGCGGCTGCGTGACTTCGCTATCCACCGCATCACGTCGGTGGTGTCGGCCGGCGGCCGATAATGGAGCACATGACCCGGGCCGACGACGATGCAGTGGGGGCACCGCCCGCTTGCGGGGGACGCAGCGATGTCGGGGCACCGCCCGCTTGCGGGGGTGGGGGTACCACCCACTTGTGGGGGAAGGAGCGGCGCCGATGACAAACGGGCCGTTGATCGTGCAGTCCGATAAGACGGTGCTGCTCGAAGTAGACCACGAGCAGGCTGGCGCGGCGCGCGCCGCCATCGCGCCGTTCGCCGAGCTGGAACGCGCACCCGAACACGTGCACACCTACCGCATCACACCGCTGGCGCTGTGGAACGCGCGCGCCGCCGGCCATGACGCCGAACAGGTCGTCGACGCGCTGGTCACTCACTCCCGCTACGCGGTGCCGCAGCCGCTGCTCGTCGACATCGTCGACACCATGGCCCGCTACGGCCGGCTGCAACTGGTCAAAAACCCGGCGCACGGCCTCACACTGGTAAGCCTGGATCGTGCGGTGCTCGAGGAGGTGCTGCGCAACAAGAAGATCGCACCGATGCTCGGCGCCCGGATCGACAAGGACAGCGTTGTCGTCCACCCCAGCGAGCGCGGCCGGATCAAGCAGATGCTGCTCAAGATCGGTTGGCCGGCAGAGGATCTCGCCGGCTACGTCGATGGTGAGGCGCACGCGATCAGCCTGCGGCAGGACGGCTGGCGGCTGCGCGATTACCAGCAGCTGGCCACCGATTCGTTCTGGTCGGGCGGCTCTGGGGTGGTGGTACTTCCGTGCGGTGCCGGCAAGACGCTGGTCGGCGCGGCAGCGATGGCGAAAGCCGGTGCGACGACGCTGATCCTGGTCACCAACATCGTCGCTGCCCGGCAATGGAAACGCGAGCTGGTCGCGCGTACCTCGCTGACCGAGAACGAGATCGGTGAATACTCCGGCGAGCGCAAGGAAATCCGGCCCGTCACCATCTCGACGTACCAGATGATCACGCGGCGCACCAAGGGCGAGTATCGGCATCTGGAGCTTTTCGACAGCCGCGACTGGGGGCTGATCATCTACGACGAGGTTCATCTGTTGCCGGCACCGGTGTTCCGGATGACCGCCGACCTGCAGTCCAAGCGGCGGTTGGGCCTGACTGCCACGTTGATCCGTGAAGACGGCCTCGAGGGCGACGTGTTTTCCCTGATCGGCCCGAAGCGCTATGACGCGCCGTGGAAGGACATCGAAGCGCAGGGCTGGATCGCGCCGGCGGAGTGTGTCGAAGTGCGGGTCACCATGACCGACAACGAGCGGATGATCTATGCCACCGCCGAACCCGAGGAGCGCTACCGGGTTTGCTCGACGGCGCATTCGAAGATGGCCGTGGTCAAGTCGCTGTTGAGCCGACACCCCGGCGAGCAGACCCTGGTGATCGGCGCCTACCTCGACCAGCTCGACGAGCTCGGCGCCGAGCTGAACGCTCCGGTGATCCAGGGGTCGACCCGAACTCGGGAACGTGAAGAACTGTTCGACGCCTTCCGCCGCGGCGAAGTGTCCACACTGGTGGTGTCCAAGGTCGCCAACTTCTCCATCGACTTGCCGGAAGCCTCTGTGGCGGTGCAGGTTTCGGGAACGTTCGGCTCACGCCAAGAGGAGGCCCAGCGGCTGGGCCGGTTACTGCGGCCCAAGTCCGATGGCGGTGGCGCCATCTTCTATTCCGTGGTGGCACGCGACAGCTTGGACACCGAGTATGCCGCGCACCGGCAGCGCTTCTTGGCAGAGCAGGGCTACGGCTACGTCATCCGCGATGCGGACGATCTGCTGGGACCGGCGATTTAAGCTGCGGCCCAAGGTGTTCTACAGTGACAGGATGGTCGCCGACGCGGTGCCAGGTGCGCCGTACACCTGAGCCAAGCCGACGCACGGGTTGCCGGGCACCTGACGCTCGCCCGCCTCGCCCCGCAGCTGACGCACCAGCTCGTGCATCTGCCGCAGCCCTGACGCGCCGATCGGCTCGCCGTTGGCGATCAGACCGCCGTCGGTGTTGACCGGAATCGAGCCGTGGATCTCGGTGGCGCCGTCGGCCACCAGTTTCTCTTGCTCGCCGTCGGCGCACAGACCCGTCTCGGCCATGTGGATGACCTCGGCGCCGGCGTCGGTGTCCTGTAGCTGGGCGATGTCGACGTCCTCAGGTCCGATGCCTGCGGCGTCGTAGGCGGCTTTGGCGGCGTATACCGTCGGCGAGGCGTCCTCGTCCAACGGAGCCGACGTGGCGTGCACTTCGTAAGCGCCGTAGCGGCGGGTGCGGATCTCACAGGCTCGCACATACACCGGCTTGTCGGTGAACTTGTGCGCCAAGGCGGCGCGGCACATGATCACGGCGGCGGCGCCTTCGTCGGGCGCGCAGAACATGTACTGCGTCAGCGGGTAGTTGAGCACGGCGGAGTTGAGGATCTCGTTCTCGGGAATCGCCTTGCGACGGAACGCATTCGGGTTGAGTGCGCCGTTGCGGAAGTTCTTGGCGGCGACCTTGGCCAGCGTGGCCTGGGAGATGTTGTGGTCATGTAGGTACCTGTTGGCCTTCATTCCGAAGAACTTGGTGGTGACGAACTGCCCGTTCTGCGCGTACCACTGCGGCAGCGCCAGTTTGGCGGGATCGTCGGTGAACGCGCCGCGCGGGTGCTTGTCCAGGCCGATGGCGATGCCGATGTCGTACTTGCCCAACCGGATAGTGTCGGCGGTCTGCTGAATGGCACTGGCCGCGGTGGCACAGGCGTTGAAGACGTTGGTGAAGGTTATGCCGGTCAGCCCGACCAGGCGGGTGACCGCGTCGGGGTTGGACACCTCGTGACTACCGCCGAAGCCGAACTGAATGTCCTTCCATTCCAGACCGGCGTCGGTCAGCGCCGATTGGATGGCCTCGGCACCCATCTGCATTGCGGTCTTTGCGAACCTGCCGAATGGATGCAGGCCCACGCCGATGATGGCCACGTCGTTAGTCATGTTTCAGACTCCTTGCGAGACCGGCTGGAAAGCGAACGTGACGATCTCGTTGCCCTCGGCGTCGGTGGTGAGCGGCACCATGGTGAGCTCGACCTCCTGACCGAATTGCAGCTTGGCCGGGTCGTTCTCGGTCAACCGCCCCTCGACTCGGATCACGTCGCCGAGCTGGACCAGCCCCACGCCGAACGGCACGAAATCATTGCCGACCGGACCGGCATAGGGAGGTCCGGGCGGGAAACCCTGCGTGGTCCACGCCACCAGGGTTCCGCGGCGCGGCAACAACAACTCCGTCATCTCACCGCGACTGCAGCGCGGGCACCACTGCTGCACCGGGAACGTCGTGGCACCACAGTTGCCGCACCGACTGCCGATCAGCTGCGGCCTCTCGTCGGGCCAGGTAGAGATTTCGGGGGTAAGTACCTTCTGCATCGAGGGATCCTCCGTCGTCCACTACACGATAATGCGCTCACTAAAAGGTACAACAGCATTCGATGAAAGTGGAAATATCGTTCTCCCCGACGTCTCGGTGGGCCGAGCCTGGTGAGGCACGATCTGCCCGGCTCCCAGCGACAACGTGCCGAGCGCGCACCTAGTTGTCGCTCGGAGGCGGGCGAGTGGCTCCGTTGGTCGCGAGGGAGCCCTGGCCCCGCGCCAGCCCACTATGACGTCAGCGCCGCGGCGTTGAGACATCGAGTTATCTTGGCTGGGATCTTGTCGACTCGAGATCGCCGCCGCAAGCGAAACTCTGGACCCGATGTGAGGAGACGACTATGCCGATCACGGTGATACTTGAAGTCAGGCTGAAGCCCGAAGCAGTGCCTGCGGCGCGCGATGTTATGCGCCGAGCGCTCCAAGATACCCGGGCGTTCGACGGGAACCTCGGTACCGACGTGCTCGTCGATCAGGATGACGAAGCGCACTGGCTGATCTACGAGCTCTGGGACACGGTCGAGCACGACGAGGCCTACCGAAAATTCCGTGCCGGCGAGGGCCGACTAACAGAGCTGCCTCCGCTGCTGGCCGCACCTCCCGTCAAGACGAGGTACGTCACTACTGATATCTGACGGGCACCGGGGGTGGGGCGCGACTGCCCCTGCCAACGGGCTGAGCGCATCCACCTGATAGCGCGCTGCGGTCAGCGCCCTCACCCACAGGCCACGATCGGTTTCAATGCCGACCACCACGTCAGGGGCTCGTGGACATGCTCGGCGATCAATTCATGCAGCCGGCGGTCGCAGCGCTTGGCGACCGGCGAGGAACATTTTTCAATTGAGTCATGCCCGCAGCCGGGGTCTCCGATCCCCTGGATTGGGACGAAGCCTCGCGTGCCGTGGCGGATGCGTACTTCCCGCACGAGTTGCATCCGCTCACCCGCTCGACCGCGGCCAACGTGGTTGTCGAGGGCGTGGTGATCGAGCCGGTGCGGATCATCCACCTCTGCTGGGGTGCCCCGGTGACGGTGGACACTACGCACGCCGGCGGCTACGCCGTGAGCACCGCGGTCTCGGGCCGCCTGGAGTCGCTGATCGGACATAACGAACTGGTGGCGACGCCGGACTGCGCGACGATCTACCCGCCGGACACTCCTGCCTGCCTTCGAAGGTGGTCCGCGTCGTGCCGCATCGTCGGCGTCCGCTTCGACCGCGACTACCTACACCGGGAGATATCGCGGCTGCTCGCCGAACCCTCACTCCGGCTGTCCGATCACCTGCCGTTGGAGACCCTGCGCGGCCACCGCGCGATTTCAAATGACCCCGGGCGTCTCATTACCACCGCTGGGTAATGATTCAGCCGCGGGCGGGTTGGGCGATATGCACCGCCAGGACTGAAAACTGACCAGGATTTCCTGACTCCGACCATAGCAGTTCACAAACGAAATCGTTTGTTGCTCAGGGCAAGAACGAAAAAGTTGGTGCGGCCACGATCTCCATTTGTTGTTTCTGTAGCCGACGCTCCGCCACTAGCTCAACACGGGAATCACTTCGCGTTCGAACAACTCGATGCCCGAACGGTCGTACGCGGCCTCCGGGAAATAACAGATCGCGTACTCGCACCCAAGATCGCGGATCTTTGCGATGCGCTCGATCACCTGTTCCGGCGTGCCGGTCGCCGAATCCGGCCCTGCGTCGCCGGCGATCATCGAGTCCGCCACGGCCTCGGGCACATAGCGCACCAGCCGGTCGCGCACCCGCTGCAACCGGTTCTTGACGTCGGCGTCCGACGTCCCGACGAGGGCGGTGAAGTTGGCCGAGCGCACGATCGCGTCGAAGTCGGTGCCCACCTTGCGGCAGTGCTCGGCCAGCACCTCGGACTTGCGGGTGAATGCCGTGGGCTGCGGCGTGAAGTTCGTGTACTGCGCGTATTTCGCGGCGATGCGCAGCGTCACCTTCTCGCCGCCGCCGGCGATCCACAGTGGAATCCCATTGTCCTGCAATGGCTTCGGTGCTACGATCGCGCCGTCGGCCTGATAGTGCTCACCGTCGAAGCTGACTTTGCCGTCGCGCCAGGCATCACGCATGATCTGCACGCCTTCGTCCAGCCGGGCCAACCGCACCGCGGCCGGGGGAAACCCGTAACCGTAAGCCCGCCACTCATGTTCGTACCAGCCTGCGCCGATACCCATCTGTATCCGGCCACCGGAGATGATGTCGACGGTGGCCGCCACCTTGGCCAGGTAGACGGGATTGCGGTAGCTCATCGCCGTGCACATCTGGCCGAGCTTGATCCGCGATGTGGTTGCCGCGTAGGCCGCCATCAGCGACCACGCCTCGTGAGTGGCTTCGCCCGACGGTAGCGGGACGGTATGGAAGTGGTCATAGACCCACACGGAGTCCCAGGCGCTGCTATCGGCGTAGGCAGCTAGGTCGCGCATCACCGCCCAATGTTTTTCGGGTTCGATACCGACCAGATCCATTCGCCAGCCCTGCGGAATGAAGAGACCAAAGCGCATGGGTCCGACTCTAGAACGAAAGTGACGGTGGGTGTTCAGATTCCAAGCGCGGCCAACGCTCCGTCGACCGTGGCCCGGCGCAATTCGTCGTAAGGCGTGTCGGGGAATTGCAGACAGCAGTCTTGCAGACCGCCGAAGGCGATAACCGCGCGCGTAGACTGCTCGAGTGTGGGATGCGGACCGAAGACCAGCTTTCCCAGCCGGTCGTGCCAGGCAAGCAGCTGGTCGACCAAGCCTAGATCGGCGAGCGTGGTCAACTCCGAAACCACCAACACCAGGTCGCGGCGGTGCCGGAAGTGGTAGTCGAAGTATCCCTGGAGCAATTCACGCGGGGTCGCATCGCACGCACTTTCCCGGTCCGCGATGAATCGCTCCCCTTCATCGATCAACGGCTGCACGATGCTGCGCACCAGGTCTTCTCGCGAGCTGAAGTGATAGTACAACGCCGGCTTGGTGATACCCAGGCGGTCGGCGATGTCCTGCAAACTAGTGCGCTGCACACCCTTCTGGGTGAACAGTTCACGCGCCACATCCTGGATGCGCTGGCGGGTTTCAGATGGCGGGCGGGTCACCCGTAAAGGATAGTTGACCGACCGATAAGTAAGTGCTTGACTCTTCTTACCAACTGTTAAGTAAGGGGGTGGGGATGCGGATCCTCGTCTCCGGCGCCAGCATCGCCGGGCCGGTGCTGGCGTATTGGCTCACCCGGAATGGTTTCGATGTCACCATCGTCGAGCGCGCCCCGCAATTACGCAAGACCGGCGGCCACGCTGTCGACTTGTTCCGACCGGCCATGGAAATCTCCGCGAAGATGGGCGTCTTGCCGCACATCGAGGCGCTCACCACCGGAACGGACCGCCTGACAATGTATCGCGAGGGTCGGGAGCGGCCCACCGAAATCGATCTCACCAAGCTCGTCGGCATCGCCTCGGACCGGCACGTGGAGATCATGCGCGACGATCTCAGCGAGATCTACTATGCCGCCGGCCGCGACGACGTCGAGTACATCTTCGGCGACTCAATCACGGCGATCGATCACGATGGCGAGGTGACATTCGAGCTCGCCCCTGCCCGCAGGTTCGACATCGTCGTCGGCGCCGACGGGCTGCACTCCAACGTCCGGCGCCTGGTCTTCGGCGAGGAAGCCGCACTCACCCGGTTTCTCGGGGGATATCTGGCGGTGGTGTCGGCGCCCCAGGCGCTGGCCAACGCTGGCGAGATGATCGGTCACGTCGGCGTCGGTCGGCTCGCGGCGATCTACACCGCAGAGCACTTGGACGACGCACGGGCGGTGTTCATGTTCCGCAGCAAGGAAGAACTCGACTACGACCATCATGATTCGTTGCGGCAGAAGGAATTACTGCGCGACGCATTTGCGGGCATGCATGCCCAGGTGGACAGCTGGCTGGGGGAAGTCGACCGGACGCCGGCGTTTTACTTCGATGCGATCAGTCAACTGCGACTGGACAGGTGGTCGCGCCGACGGGTCACCCTCGTCGGCGACGCCGGCTACTGCCCCGGCCCCGCGGTCGGCGGCAGCACCAGCCTGGCGGTCCTCGGCGCCTACGTGCTGGCCGGCGAGCTAGCCGCAGCGGGCGGCGATCACCTGCGTGCGTTCGCCGCCTACGAACTACAGATGCGCGAGCCGGTGCACCGCAGCCGGGCCTTCGCGCGGGGTGCGGCCAAAACCATCATCCCCGGCTCCCGAACCGGAGTTTGGGCGTTGACCCATGGGCTCCAGCTGGTCTCACGGATGCCCGCACCACTCTCCAGGGCGCTGGCAAAGCTGAACACCAAAGGCCTGCGGATGCACGACTCCATGCCGGTGCCCGACTACACCGGAGTCGACGTTTGACAGCATGGATGTCGAAGCCGCGTATGCCATGAAAGGGATGATCTAGATGCAGCTTGCCGGTGTCGGGATCTGGAGCAGTCAACTGCGCTACGGCGACCCTCCGAATCCGCTGACGCGGCAGCGGAATTGGATGACCTGGGCTTTGCGGCGCTGTGCATTCCCGACGTGGGGGGCCGGCGTTCGACGCGGTGGGTCGCCTGCTTGCCGCAACCAAGGGTACCGTGATCGCCACGGGGATCCTGAATCTTTGGATGCACTCGGCTGGCGATGTCGCTGAATCCTATGCGGCGCTGACCGCACAGCATGGGGACCGCTTTCTGCTGGGGATCGGAGTCAGCCACGCCCCGCTGATCGACGCCGGTCAGCCCGGCCGATACCGCAAACCGCTGGCGGCGACGGCGTCATTTCTGGATGCGTTGGATGCCGCGCAACGGCCGGTGTCCAGCGAGCGGCGGGTTCTTGCCGCGCTCGGTCCGAAAATGCTGGCTTTGGCCGCGAGCCGCGAGCCGCGCCCGGGGAGCGCACCCCTATCTTGTCACCCCTGAGCACACCGCTTCTGCCCGTGCAACTTTGGGCGAGGGCCCGTTGCTGCTGCCGGAGCAGACCATGATCCCATGTGACAGCGCCGACGAGGCACGCAGCATTGGAACCGACTGGCTTCGGGCCTATCTGGCGTTGCCGAACTACGCCAACAATCTGCTGCGCAGCGGGTTCTCTGAAGACGATCTGGCCCAGGTGAGCGATCGGCTCTTCGACGCGATCATTGCCTGGGGCGACGAAGATGCCATCATGCGCCGGGTCGCCGAGCATCGTTCGGCCGGCGCCGACCACGTCTGCGTCCAGGTGCTGGTGGCCGACCAGGGGGCCTTCCCCCGCGAGCAACGGCGCCGAATTGCCGTCGCCTGTACAGGGTGACCGTGAAGTTCAGACGGTTGGCACGAGTTGTGCCACGTCGCTGTGGAGTTGCGCGAGGCCCTGGTCGAACGTGGCGAGCCGACCGTTGTGTGTTCGAGCCAGTTGCGCCAGATACGCATCGGTCACTTGGCGATGACCAACTACACCCGCGAGATTCACGTCGGCAAAGGAGACGCTGTTGGGCCAGAATTCGTGCCGTGGATCCACAGCGATCGCGGTAATGACCTCGTGTGCCGCAGCCGTGGTTTGCCCTTCCCTGATCAGCAGTCGTACCAAGCTGCCTTGGGTCATCGGGCACGTCGCAAACGCAGCGCTGGTTGACGAAAGCCACTGCTCAGCGGGTTCGTGGTGGACGTGATCGGCCACCACGAGGGCGATCAGAACGTTGGCGTCGAGCAGCGTCGTCATTCCTCGTCCTCGAGTGACCTGATCGCCTCGGACGTCACGACGGTACCGAGGCTGACCACGGGCAAACCCGTTCTGGCGCTTCTAGACACCGCGGTGGGCTGGCCGTAGCCCAATCCGCGGCGCATGAGATCGGCGATCGTCTCGCTGACGGTGCGATGGGTATCCCGAGCGATTGCCTGCACCTGTTTGTGGAGGTCGTCGGGAAGATCGACGGTAGTCCGCACTGGTGCATCATATCATCAACACATCTTGATGTGCGCGCATGTAGTGCGCAACCTGATCGAGGCAACCTTGGGCCGACCTCGGAGAGCCTTAAATCGGCGGTGACCAAGGAATATCGTGACGTTATGGCGTCTCGACACACCTTGTTCCGGGTCTTTTACGGGCTCGGCTTCACCCCGTGGGACGGTCATCCTGAGACAAATGTCCTGCGGGAGCTGGTCGAGGGAACCGCTGACACGCCCGCGTTGCCATCCGGGGCTGCGCTGGACGTCGGATGCGGCACCGGAGGCTCGTCGATCTACCTTGCCCAGCACGGATGGCGCGTCACCGGAGTTGACTTCGTGCCGAAGGCACTCGGCAAGGCCCGTGCCAAGGCTCGTGCTGCCGGCGTGCCGGTCGACTTCGTCCAGGCTGACGTCACGCATCTGAGCCGGACCGGGATCGATGCGAAGTTCCAGTTGATCGTGGACAACGGCTGTCTGCACGGCATGAGCGACACCGACCGTGATCTTTACGTCCAAGAGATCACGGCGGCCGCTGCCCCCGGCGCGCAGCTGTTGATCGTCGCCGCCCCACCCGGTGGCCCGTTCAGATTTCTGGGACTCGATGCGGCGGAGGTCGAGCATAGATTCACGCCCGCGTGGACGCTGCTGTCGACGGCAGCGGAAAAGATCGCGTTTGCCAACGGGTCGCCCTACCGACACACACCGATCGCGTCGATTCGCAACCGATTCGCGGTGCGCTGCTACTTGTTGCAGCGCGCCGGCTAACCGCTTGGTGTTTTGGCCGAGCAGACGCAAAAGCCCCTTGAACGAGGTTGTTTCGGGGGCTTTTGCGTCTGCTCACGAGCGGGTGGCGTCCCCCTCTGGGGGGAGTGCCCCCAGCTCGCGCTTAGCGAAGCAACGACTCCGGCGGCAGGAAGCGGTCGCCGTACTTGGCGGCCAGCTCGCGGGCCCGGGCCACAAAGGCTTTCTTGCCTGTACCGGCCGGACCAGAGTAGCCGACGATGAACTGCGCACTGCCACCGGTCCACGGCGGGAAGCCAATGCCCATGATCGATCCGATGTTCGCGTCAGCGGTAGACGTCAGCACACCCTCGTCGAGGCACTTCTGGGTTTCCAGCGCTTCGGCAAACAGCATCCGGTCGATCATGTCCTGCAGCGGCGGCTGCGAACTGCCGGATTTGAACGTCTCCCGCAGACCCGGCCACAGCTGGGTCCGCTTGCCGTCGACGTACTCGTAGAAGCCGGCGCCCTTCAGCCGGCCGGACCGTCCGAGCTCGATCATCTTCTCGACGACGACTTCGGCCGGGTGGGGCTCGTAGGTGCCGCCGGCGTCCTCGACACCCTTGCGGGTAGCGACGGCGATCTTGTGCATCAGCTCCAAGTTGAGCTCATCGGAGAGCTGCAGCGGCGGCGCCGGATAGCCGGCCTGCGAGCCGGCCTGCTCGATGCTGGCCGGTTCGACACCCTCGCCGAGCATCGCCAGCGCCTCGTTGACGAAGGTGCCGATGACGCGCGAGGTGAAGAAGCCGCGGCTGTCGTTGACGACGATCGGAGTCTTGCCGATGGCCAAGGTGTAGTCGAACACGCGGGCCAGTGTCTCGTCAGATGTCTTCTCGCCCTTGATGATTTCAACCAGCGGCATCTTGTCGACCGGCGAGAAGAAGTGGATCCCGATGAAGTCCTCTTGCCGCTTCACGCCGGTGGCCAGACCGGTGATCGGCAACGTCGAGGTGTTGGACCCGAGCACCGCGTTGGGCTCGACGATGTCTTCAATCTCCTGGAACACCTTGTGCTTGAGGTCCTGGCTTTCGAACACCGCCTCGATCACGAAGTCGACGCCGGCCAGGTCAGCCACCTCACCCGTCGGGGTGATCCGATTGAGGATTTCACTGGACTTTTCCGGAGTAGTACGGCCCCTTTCCAGCGCCTTGGCTTCCAGCTTCTCGGAGTAACCCTTGCCCTTCTGCGCGGCCTCGGGGCTGACGTCCTTGAGCACCACGTCGAAACCGGCCTTAGCCGAGACGTAGGCAACGCCGGCGCCCATCATGCCCGCACCCAATACGCCGATCTTCTTGATCGGGGTCTTGCCGATACCCTCGGGCCGTGACCCGCCGGAGTTGATGTGCTGCAGGTCGAAGAAGAACGCCTGGATCATGTTCTTGGCGGCTTGGCCGGTGACCAGCTGCGCGAAGTAGCGGCTCTCGATGCGGGAGGCGGTGTCGAAGTCGACCTGCGCACCCTCGACCGCGGCGGCCAGGATGGCTCGCGGAGCCGGCATCGGCGCGCCTTTGAGCTGCTTGCGCAGGTTTGACGGGAACGACGGCAGGATGGCCGCCAGCCCTGGCGAGGACGGAGTGCCGCCGGGCATCTTGTAACCCTTTTTGTCCCAGGGCTGCTCGTGGGAATCCGGGTTGGCCTTGATCCAGGCTTTGGCGGCGGGCACCAACTCCTCGACCGTCGGCAGCAGCTCGTCGATCAGACCGATTTCCTTGGCCTGGGCGGGCTTGGACCGGGTTCCTCGTGCCAGCACGGTGACGAACGCGTTTTGAATGCCCAGCATCCGCACCGTGCGGGTCACCCCGCCACCACCCGGCAACAGACCCAGCGTCACTTCGGGCAGCCCGATCTGACTGCCCTTGACGTCGGCGGCGATCCGGTGATGACACGCCAGCGCGATCTCGAGACCACCACCGAGCGCGGCGCCGTTGATGGCGGCGACGACCGGCTTGCCCAGCGTCTCGAGGGTGCGTAGATCCTTCTTCACCCGCTCGACCAGATCGAAAGCCTGCCCGGCGTCATCCGGGCCGAGGGTGATCATGCCTTTTAGGTCACCGCCGGCGAAGAATGTCTTCTTGGCGCTGGTGATCACCACTCCGGTGATCGAATCCTTCTCGGCGACAAGGCGATCCACGGCCTTGCCCATTGACTCAATGTAGGCCTCGTTCATCACATTGGCCGACCCGGACGGGTCGTCCATGGTCAGTGTGACGATACCGTCTGCGTCTTTGTCCCACTGAATCGTGTTGTCTGCCATGTTCTTAAACCCTCTCGATGATGGTCGCGACACCCATGCCGCCGCCGATGCACAACGTGACAAGCGCACACCGGGCGTTGCGGCGCTCCAGTTCGTCAACCATGGTGCCCAGGATCATCGCGCCGGTGGCACCCAGCGGGTGGCCCATCGCGATGGCTCCGCCGTTGACGTTGAGCTTCTCGTCGGGGATGTTCAGGTCTTTCTGGAACTTCAACACCACCGAGGCGAACGCCTCGTTAAGCTCGAACAAGTCGATGTCGTCGACGGTCAGCCCGGCCCTGTCGAGCACCTTGCGGGTGGCCGGCGTCGGGCCGGTCAGCATGATCGTCGGCTCGGCCCCGGTGGTGGCGGTCGCCACGATGCGGGCCCGGGGGGTCAGGCCCTGCGACCTGCCGGCGGCCTCGGAGCCGATCAGCACCAGTGCGGCGCCGTCGACGATGCCGGAACTGTTGCCGCCGGTGTGCACGTGGTTGATCTTCTCGATCCAGTGGTACTTCTGCAGCGCCACGTCGTCGAAGCCGCCCAGCGCCGCGATGCCTTCGAAGGCGGGCTTCAGCTTGGCCAGACCTTCCATGGTGGTGTCGGGTCGCATGTGCTCGTCGTGGTCGAGAATCAGCAGGCCGTTCTGGTCGCGGACCGGCACCACGGACTTGGCGAAGTAGCCACCCGACCATGCCTCGGCGGCCTTCGCCTGGCTGCGCAGCGCGTAGGCGTCTACGTCCTCACGGGAGAAACCCTCGATGGTGGCGATCAGGTCGGCGCCGATGCCCTGCGGGACGAACCCGATGTCGTAGTTGGTAGCCGGGTCCAGCGCCATGGCGCCGCCGTCGGATCCCATCGGCACCCGGCTCATCGATTCGACGCCGCCGGCCAGGACCAGGTCGTCCCAGCCGGAGCGCACCTTCTGGGCGGCGGTGTTCACGGCCTCCAACCCCGAGGCGCAGAACCGGTTGAGCTGCACGCCGCCGACGGTGTCAGGCATACCGGCGGCCAGCACCGCGGCGCGGGCGATGTCGGCGCCCTGGTCACCGACCGGCGAAACCACGCCGAGGATCACGTCGCTGATCAGGTTCTCGTCAAGGTCGGGGAGACGCTTGCGCAGCTCATCGATCAGCCCGACGACCAGGCTCAGTGGCTTGACCTCGTGCAATGATCCATTCTTCTGCTTACCGCGAGGGGTGCGGATGGCCTCGTAGATGAAGGCTTCTTCGGACATGTGGACTTCCTGTTCGCAAATGGGGTTCGGATCCGTTTTTTATAAGGTTAGGTCGGGGTACCAACACCCTAACAGGGCTCCCGGCCAACCTGTTGGTTGGGACCATGTGGGCCGGCCCCGCCTGCGAGTGTGAACCTGTTGCGGTTTTTCCGCCGAAATTTCGCAACCAGTTCACGCTCGGCGTCTCCAACGCCGAGCGTCACGGCACCGTGGTACTGGGGTACCAGGCGTCACGCTGGTGTCACGGGCCGTGGAGGGCCCGCAACGTCACACGCGCCTTAAGCTCGACCACCATGACGGTGTCGCGACTGCGTCCGTACGCGACCACAGTGTTCGCCGAAATGTCGGCTCTGGCCGCGCGGGTCGGCGCGGTGAACCTCGGTCAGGGTTTTCCCGACGAGGACGGACCCCCGGCGATGCTGAAAGCCGCGCAAGACGCCATCGCCGGCGGTGCCAACCAGTACCCACCGGGGATAGGTATCGCGCCGCTGCGGGAGGCTATCGCCGCCCAGCGTCGGCGGCATTTCGGCGTCGAGTACGACCCTGACACCGAGGTGCTGGTGACGGTCGGAGCCACCGAGGCCATCGCGGCAGCGGTGCTCGGCCTGATCGAACCCGGCTCGGAGGTGTTGCTGATCGAGCCCTTCTATGACTCCTACTCGCCGGTGGTGGCAATGGCCTGCGCGCACCGGGTATCCGTGCCACTGGTCCCCGATGGCCGCGGCTTTGCTCTGGATGCTGACGCATTGCGGCGGGCGCTGACGCCTCGGACCCGCGCGCTGATCGTCAACTCACCGCACAACCCGACCGGTACGGTGCTGAGCGCGACCGAGCTGGCGGCCATTGCGGAGATCGCGGTGGCAGCCGACCTTTTGGTGATCACCGATGAGGTGTACGAGCACTTGGTGTTTGACGGCCATCACCACCTGCCGCTGGCTGGCTTCGACGGCATGGCCGAACGCACGATCACCATTTCCAGCGCGGCCAAGATGTTCAACTGCACCGGCTGGAAGATCGGATGGGCCTGCGGCCCAGCGGAACTCATCGCCGGGGTGCGGGCGGCCAAACAGTATCTCAGCTACGTCGGCGGCGCGCCGTTCCAGCCCGCGGTGGCTCTTGCGCTCGACACCGAGGACGCATGGGTGGCCGAACTTCGCAGCTCTTTGCGGGCCAGACGCGATCGCCTGGCGGCGGCGCTGACCGAGATCGGCTTCGCGGTGCACGACAGCTACGGCAGCTACTTCCTGTGCGCTGACCCGCGCCCGCTGGGGTATGACGACAGCACGGCGTTCTGCGCGGCGCTGCCGGAAAAGGTCGGGGTGGCTGCCATCCCGATGCCGGCGTTCTGCGATCCCGCAGAGGCGCATGCCTCAAAGCAAGCCAAAGTGTGGAATCACCTGGTGCGCTTCACCTTCTGCAAACGCCACGACACCCTTGACGAGGCGATCAGGCGACTGGCCGTGCTGCGGGACGGACCGGTCACGTAGGCCCGCGTGAATGGTGGGTACCCATCACCCGGGTTCGCAGTCCCTCGGTGGCAGCGCTGAGGATCTTCTTGCGAGCCCGGTTGACCAAGAACTCAGGCAGCGGAGCTGACGGTTCGACCGTGATGGCGAATCGCACGCGGGTCCTGTTGTCGCCCTCGCGGGTCAGGTTGTACTCGCCGTGCTGACCGTGTTGCTGGATGGTCTTTTTGGCATCCCACACCATCCAGTCCGGCCCCCAGTGGTACTCGAGCAGTTCCGTGTCCACGATGCCCACCACTTTGACCGTGACCTTCACGTGGTGTGGTCGTCCATCGGGATAGGCGTCGACGATTTCGGCCCGTTTGTGCACCGCGGACCAGGACGGCACAGCGTCGATGTCGGCGAGCGCCTCCATGATTACTTCCGGGGGCGCGTCAATGACAATTTCCGACGATGCATGTACGGCCACTGCTATCAAATTAGCAATTGCGATCCCGTGCGGACCGACAAAGGGTAACTACATCGGCTTGCCCGAATCCCCGCCACCCGTGACCAGGTTGCGCAGCCCCTTTACCGCAGCGTCGAGGACATTTTCGCTTGCCCGCTTGACGATGAACCCGGGTATGGGTCCCGCCGGTTCGACGGTCAGGTCGAAACGGACTCGCGTCTTGTCGACGCCCTCGGGTTTGAGGTTGTACTCAACATGCTGGCCATGCTGTTGGAAGGTCCCTTTGGCGTCCCAGACCACCCAGTCGGGCCCCCAGTGATATTCCAGGATCTCTTTGTCGACGAGCCCCAAAATCCTGACGATGGCCTTGACATGGTGTGGCCGACCGTCGGGATAACGGTCGATCACTTCCATGTGTTTGTGCAGCGGCGACCAGGATGACAGGACGCCGACATCTGAGAGCGCCTCCATGACCACTTCTGGCGGCGCGTCAACGACAAATTCTCGTGATGCTTTTACGGCCACTGAAGTCAACCTAGCAACGCCGCCCGGTGCGCGGATGGTATTCGGCGTAGTTCGATCATCTTCACCGCGGCCAGGGGCCCGCTGGTCGCGGCGGCTATTGACCCTTCTTCACCTTGAGCACCTGCTCACGCGAGCCTTCGGTCGCCGTCTCCATGGACCCTTTGACGATGCGTTTCAGCAGGAAGCCCGGGAGCGGTACCGTCGGGTCGAGGGTGAGGGTGAAGCTGACCCGGGTCTTGTTGCCCTCGGGCGTTAACACGTATTTCCCATCCTGCGCACGCTGTGCACTCGAGCTGACCAGCGTCCAGCCCACAGTATTGTCGCCCCACGTGTAGGCCACCACCTGCTCGTCGGTGATCACCGCGTCTTGACTTTCATCTTCACTTTGCTGGGCAGTCCGTCGTCTCCGGTCTCGAGCACTTCAGCGCTCTGATGGGCCGACGACCAATCTGGCAGCGAATCGAAATCGGCGATGACGTCCAGGATCTCCCGGGGCTCGCTTCGATGACTACTTCGCGGGTTTCGGTGATTGCCATGGCCCGCACCATAGCGAAGCAGCGTCCCGGCCGGAATGGTTTAGCCCGAGCGTACCGTCGTCCTTGTGACTGACGCTGATACTGTGCCTAATGCCGGGCCTGGCCCTGCCGATCCCGTCTACACCGTCGGTGACTACCTATTAGACCGTCTCGCCGAACTCGGCGTCTCGGAGATCTTCGGCGTTCCCGGCGACTACAACCTGGAATTCCTCGACCACATCGTCGCCCATCCGGCCATTCGGTGGGTAGGCAGCGCCAACGAGCTGAACGCCGGCTACGCCGCCGATGGATACGGACGGTTGCGCAGAATGTCAGCTGTGGTAACGACATTCGGGGTAGGTGAACTCTCGGCAGCCAACGCGATCGCTGGCAGCTATGCCGAGCACGTACCCGTCGTGCATGTAGTCGGCGGCCCCTCCAAAGACGCGCAGGGCACCAGGCGTGCGCTGCACCATTCGTTCGGCGACGGGGACTTTGAGCACTTCTTCCGGATCAGCCGCGAAATCACCTGCGCCCAGGCCAATCTCATGCCGGCTACGGCCTGTAGAGAGATTGACCGGGTGCTCAGCGAGGTGCGCGAGCAGAGGCGGCCCGGATACATATTGCTGTCTACCGACGTGGCACGCTTCCCTACCGAACCACCCGGGGACCCGTTGCCCCGCTACACCGGCGGCACCAGCCCCCGCGCGCTGTCGCTGTTCATCGATGCCGCCACTGAACTGATCGCCGACAACCAGTTGACCGTGCTCGCCGACTTGCTGGTTCACCGCTTGCAAACCGTCAAGGAGCTCGAGGCGTTACTGGCCGCCGATGTGGTGCCGTATGCCACGTTGATGTGGGGCAAGAGTCTGCTCGACGAAAGCTCGCCCAACTTCCTGGGGATCTACGCCGGGGCGGCCAGCACCCCGGCGGTACGCACCGCCATTGAGGATGCACCGGTTCTGGTTACCGCCGGGGTGGTGTTTACCGATATGGTCAGCGGCTTCTTCAGCCAGCGGATCGACTCCGCGCGGACCATCGACGTCGGGCAATACCAAAGCAGCGTGGCCGGCCAGGTGTTCGCGCCGCTGGAAATGGGCGCCGCGCTCGAGGCACTGGCTCAGATCCTGGTGCGGCGCGGGATCACTTCACCGCCCGTGGCGTCGCCACCGGACAAACCGCCAGCGGAAACAGCCGAAACACCGGCGCGCGACCGACCGCTGACCCAACAGATGCTGTGGGACCGGCTGTGCAAATCGCTCACACCGGGAAACGTGGTGCTCGCCGATCAGGGCACCTCCTACTACGGCATGGCCGACCACCGGTTGCCGCAGGGAGTCACCTTCATCGGCCAACCGTTGTGGGGCTCAATCGGTTACACGCTGCCCGCTGCGCTAGGGGCTGGGGTGGCACATCCGGACCGCAGGACCGTGTTGCTGATCGGTGACGGCGCCGCGCAACTTACCGTCCAGGAGCTCGGCACCTTCTACCGCGAAGGACTGTCCCCCGTCATCGTGGTGGTCAACAACGACGGCTACACGATCGAACGGGCGATCCACGGAAAGACGGCACCCTACAACGACATTGCCAGTTGGAGCTGGACTGACATCCCCAACGCGCTGGGAGTCGCCAAGCACCTGGCGTTCCGCGTCCAGACCTACGGTGAGCTCGACGATGCATTTACCGCCGCCGCGGAGCGCAAAGACCGCATGGTGCTCGTCGAGGCGGTCTTGCCGCGGCTCGAGATCCCCAGCCTGCTCGTCGAACTCGTCCAACCCACATCACCCGACGGCAGTGCGCGCCGCTGAGGCTGGCCGGCCAGCGGGCCTAGACGGACCTTCCGCAAAGCCTGTGAAACCCAGGGCATTCCAGCGTCCAGGCTCACCGGCATGGTCTTCACCACCCTGTATCTCATGGTCCGAGGCCGCCAGTGCCGGGTACTTTGTCGCCGTTTCCGAGCGTGTGTACTGCCCGCAGTATGCCGATCTGTCGTGACGGCATACATCAAGTTTGCGGGCATCCGAGAGAGTGGTGGCCGGCGACGGAACCAGGCCGCGTGTTGCGATGATCGCAATATCGGCGATCATTACATTGTGCGAGGCCGTAACGCGCAGCATTCGCGGTTCAAGCCGCCGTCAGCAAGCAACGGCACTTCTGTCCCACGGGAGTATCAGAATTGACTAGCACCCGTATCCG
>DATJBA010000361.1:0-5840 GCA_035515675.1 Mycobacterium sp. | reverse complement strand
TCCGAGTGCCAGTGCCAGGTTGATGAAGGCCTGTACGGTGTCGGTGCCCCAGCTGTGCTGCTCGGCGCCGCGGGCGGTCAGGATCATCGCCCGGTCGGCGCTGGCCAGCATCCGGGCCGCGGCCACGATGTCGTTTTCGGGCACGCCGGTGATCCGTTCGACCCGATCCGGCCAGTACAGCCGCACCACGCGGCGCACCGCCTCGAATCCCGTGGTTCGTTCGGCGACATATTCGCGATCGATAAGTCCCTCACGGGCAATGACATTGAGCATGCCGTTGGCCAAGGCCAGGTCGGTTCCGGGGACGGGCTGTAGATGAAGGTCGGCGCGGCTGGCAGTCGTGCTGCGCCGCGGATCCACCACGATGTGTTTGGCACCGCGGGCGCGGCCTTCGTCGAAATACTGCATGGCCGGGGGCAGGGTGCTGGCGGGATTGCTGCCGACGATGAGAATGACATCGGCCTGCGCGATGTCAGCGAGCGGAAAAGGCAACCCACGGTCGATACCAAACGAGCGGTTGCATGCCGCGGCCGCCGATGACATGCAAAACCGGCCGTTGTAGTCGATCGCGGAGGTGCGCAGCGCGACACGCGCGAATTTTCCTAATTGATAGGCTTTTTCATTTGTCAGACCGCCCCCGCCGAAACATCCCACCGCATCCCGGCCGTGGTTCTGCTGCGTGCTTTGGAAGGTTGCGACGACCCTTTCCAGCGCCTCGTTCCAGGTTGTCGGACGCAGCGGGGAGCCACGCGCGTCGCGCGTCAGCGGGCTGGTCAGCCGTTCTGGATGCGCCAGCAGGTCGGCCGCGGTCCAGCCTTTAGCGCACAATCCGCCGCGATTAGTCGGGAAATCGTCTTGTGGTGCAAGCTTGACGTGGGCCCCCGACACGTCGAGCGTTATCCCGCATTGCAAAGAACAGTACGGACAGTGTGTTTTGGTCGGTGCCGACGCCATCGCGATCACCGCTTAGCTGATGAGCCGGCCCGCATCCGACTGGCTCTGCGCAATAGTCCTCCCATGTCGCCTCCCGATCGGCCCTTCACTGCCCGAAGTTACGGCGCGTGTGTTGCGGAGGTATTTCCGCGGATTGTCTGGACGACTACCGCAGGCTCACGGCACTGTCCGTGTTGATGTGTTCGCGTCGGTGATACTGGACCGGTGCCAAACGACGATGTTCACCCGGAGCTGCGCCGAATCGCCCGCATCGCCCCGCGGCGAATGATCGGTCCCCGGATTTTGCCGATAATGCGGGCTCTGAGTGCGCTGACGGGGCGCCTTAGTAAACCCGGCGATGTCGAGGTGATCACCCTGGATTCCGGAGCCAGCTTTCGGCTGTTCCGCCCTGTCGGCGTGACCGAACCCACGCCCGCGCTGCTGTGGATCCACGGCGGCGGATACGTGATCGGCACCGCGCAACAGGACGACCGGCTATGCCGCCGGTTCAGCACACGGCTGGGGATCACCGTCGCGTCCGTGGAATACCTGCTGGCGCCTGAACATCCGTATCCCGCTCCGCTGGAAGACTGCTACTCGGCGTTGACTTGGCTGGCCGGGCTGCCCGCGGTGGACCGGGAGCGGGTGGCGATCGGCGGTGCCAGCGCCGGCGGCGGCCTTGCGGCGGCGCTGGCCCTGCTGGCCCGAGACCGCGGCGAAGTCACCCCGACATTCCAGGTGTTGGCGTACCCCATGCTCGACGACCGAAGTTCCGCGACTGCCGAGAGCCCCAACTATCGGCTGTGGAACACGCGCAGTAACCACTTCGGCTGGACGGCATATCTCGGCGACGCTGATCCGCAGGCCGCTGTCCCGGGGCGGCGCGACGACCTGAGCGGGCTGCCGCCGGCGTGGATCGGCGTCGGCACCCACGACCTCTTCCACGACGAGGATCTCGCCTACGCCGAACGCCTGAGGAACGCCGGAGTGCCGTGCCATGTCGAAGTCGTTCCGGGCGCCTTCCACGGCTTCGACTTGGTGGTACCGAAAGCTCAAGTGTCACAGAGGTTTTTCGACAGCCAGTGCGAGAGTTTGCGCGCTGCGCTCGCCCCGGCGGTCTGATGGCCGGTCACATTGCGAAGTAAACGAGCTCACCGCCGATGATGGTGGCCGCCACCATGCCAGCGTCCAGCTCGGCCAGCGCCGTCGCCGGTGGCTCGGTCAGCACGCAGAGGTCCCCCGGCTGTCCGGCTTCGACGGCCCTGGTCCGGCTCGGCTGGTCGGGACAGCCCAGAAACATCGTCAAAGCCGTTAGCGCCGAAACACATTCATTCGCATTGAGAACCGTGCCGCTCGGTGTGGTGCGGTAAACGGCGGCGCGCATCGCCGTCCATGGGTCGCCGTGGCCGAAAGGCATGTCGGTAGACAGAGCCACTGGCACCGTCGCGTTCAGCAGGGACGCGACCCGCCACAGCTGAGCGTGCTCGGCGGCGGGAATATCGGCGAGGTACTGATCGCCGCGCTCGGCGACGAAGTTGGGCTGCGTCACCACCGTGACCCCGAGCTCGGCGAGGTCGGTCAGGTTGTCGTCAGGCACTACGGCGGCATGCTCGATGCGATCCAGCGGATGGCTACCGGCAGCACGCAGGGCTGCGATGGTCACCACCAGCTGGGCTGCGGTCACGCAGTGCACGGCGACCGGTCGGCCGGCGCTGTGGTGATCGGCGATCCAGTCCGTCAGGGAGTCCAGCTCAAGACGATCATCGTGCAGGATTTTCTTGCCCGGTGATAGGAAACGCAGCCGTGGCCGAAATTCGCCGCGACGGTGCGCCACCAACAGCGAGACCATGTCATCGGCGTCGAGGCCGGGGGTGGCGTCGGTGACGCCGGTCACGCCGGTCGCGGTGATTCGGCGGCTGAGTTCTGCCAGGTCGCTTTCGCGTCGCAGCAGCGCGTCTGACCAACCACGGTCGGCGCTACGTAGGCGCCCGTCGGGATGTTCGGCCAGGCCGACCCGGCCCAGTGCTGCGGAGTTGAGGATCCACAGGGCACCGCTGCGGTGCTGGATGCGCACCGGAATGTCGGGCACCATGGCATCAATAGCGGTCCGGTCTAACTCCCCGGCGACCGACTCGTGATAGCCGACGGCGCGAATCCACCCGTCGGGACCTGGTGTGGCATTCGAGAGCAATTGTGTCAGCTGAGCTTTGGTACTGACCCCGGGCGGTCCGACGAAAAACGAATCTAACGCAGAAGCCGCCGAGCGCAGGTGCACATGGTGGTCGTGAAGCCCGGGCAGGACAGTTCCGCCGCCGGCGTAGAGCACACCCTCCCCGCGCCTGGCAACCAGGCCTTGGGAGGGTGTGCCTACCTCGTCGATCTGCGCGCCGACCCGGATGTCGACCGTTGTGCCGTCGAACAAGGTCGCTTGCTTTATCAGCATGACAGACAACGTCTTTCGGAGACCAGGCGGCGCGCGATGTCGTTATCTCCGCCTGGCTCAGCCGCCGGGCTAGACGTCGGCGGAACCGGCGGTGGTGCCGCCGGGCAGTCCGACACCGACGCCACGGTCGGCAGCGCTGCGTAGGTCGCGGCGACGGCGGCCATCGACACGTGGATCAATTCGCCGCCACCACGGCTCAGGGATTCGGCCACCGCCAAGGCCGCCTCCAACCCCGTCAGCGGATCGGCGATGGCGTCCCCGCAGAACACCGGTCCATCGACGGCGGCACCCACCAGGCCGCCGGCCACCGCGGCGTCATCACCGAACGCAGGTCGTCCCTCCTGCTCGTCATACCCGGTGATGCGCAGCCAGATTCGGCCCGCTCGTGGCGCGACGTGGTCGGGCCCGAGCCCACGCCGCGCCAGCGCCGCGGGGCGCGAGCCTTCGATCACGATATCGGCGACCGCGAGCAACTCGCGTAGCTCGTCGGCTTGGCTGTCGAAATCCAGGCAGTAGGAGAGCTTTTCGCTGTTGACCCAGTCGAAGAACGTACGGTTGCCGGCTCGGGTGCCGTCCGGGCGACGCGGGCTTTCCACTTTGACGACGGTTGCTCCGGCGCGTGCCAGCAGCCGCCCGCACAGCGGGCCGGCCCACATCGACGACAGGTCGGCGACCAGTAGACTCGCCAAGTCACGCACGGGCGCCGGGGACCCCATGCGGTGTAGGCGCGGTCGCCTGGCCGTCGCCTCGCCCAGGCCGGCCGCCGGGATGTCGAGCAGACCCGCCCGCTCGGTAATCGCGGACACGAGACGTGTTGCGGCCCAGTGCTGCAGCATCGGCCACGGGTCGACGGGCACGTCGTCGACCTGCAGCAGCGCAGGAACAGTTGCGATGTCGTCGGGGCGGGACAGCGTGATCGCGCACCAGCCATCCCGGGCCGCCAGCAACCGGGTGGCGCCACCGGCCGACACCCGGCCGCCGCGGGTCAGTCTGAGCAATCCGGCCCGTCCGGTCAGTAAGGTGGCCGCGTCGATGGCGACATCCGTGCGGTTGCTGACCGCGGTGGCAACGTCCTCGGCGCGGGTTAGCACGTTCGCGCGGGAGAAGTCGGGTGGGCCGTCGGACAGACCGGTCAGGCAGGCAAGCCCGCTGCTCCCCCACTTGGACAACGCCGAGCGCACGCCCACCATTGTGCTCGTAGCTCAGAGCGGCTCAGAAATGCAGCGCGCTGAACCGCCAGTCCAGCACCGGCCGGTCGGGCTCGCCCGCCGAATCACTGACCGCGTAGACCAGCGACCGCAGCCCCAGCACCCCGCCGTGGTCGGTCGGCTCGGCCGATTCGACGCGCAGCTCGCTGTACAGGGTGTCGCCCTCGTGCACTGGGCCCGTGTGATCGCAGGACTCCCAACCCAAAACCGTCGCCAAATTGGGCAGCAGTCGGCTCGCCTGCGCCAGCGCCAGCCCGATGGCATGTCCGCCATACACCAGCCGACGCCCGCCGAGTCGCGAATCATGGTGTGTGGCAGCGATATTCAGCGTGAGCCGAGCCAGTTCGGGCGCGCTGCTCACCACGTCACCGGTGCTGTGCAGCACCGCACCCGCCAGACCGGGGTCAAAATGCGGACCCGGCACCCGGTTTCGGAAAACCTCGCCGTCCCAGTGAGCGGTCGGATCGGAAGCCGGCGGAGCCGCGTCAGCGCCGATGGCCGACAGTTCATCGCCGGGCCCTTCCTCGGGACGCCAGTCCGGGCTGGCGGGCAGCATGACGCAGCGGTAGAAGTCGAGCACCAACCGATCAGCCTGGTCGATGGTAATCATCCGCAGCGCTGCCATCCCCGTTGGCGCACGGCCCGGCTTGGCTGAGTTGGCTCGCAGCCCAACCACTTCAGTGCGGGTGTAGATGGTGTCGCCGATGACGGGGAATCGGTGGAAGGTGAGTCCGCGATAGAACAGATTGGCTTTGACTCGCTGGGTGACCAGCGTCGACTGCCCGATCGCGACGTCACACACCAGCGCCGGATGTGCCAGCGGCCCGGGCACGCCGGTCACCGCGGTGCACAGAACCGCGTCGGCAGCCAGTCGCAGCCGGTCTCCCACGATCGCCTGGTGGGTCGCGGCCAAGCCCGACGACAGCGTCGTTGCCGGTGCCCAGTCGAACACCTGACCCATCGAGAGGTCGTCGAAATAGGGTCCGCCCTCGCGTTGATCCGCGTACCCGATATGGGTGCCGTTCATGGTCACAACGCCCCATGCTGGCAGGCCGCACGCTGTTTGACCAGCCGCCTGGATTGAGCGCTACTTGTCGGTG
The DNA here is from genome assembly GCA_035515675.1 of Mycobacterium sp. Lineage (GTDB taxonomy): Bacteria > Actinomycetota > Actinomycetes > Mycobacteriales > Mycobacteriaceae > Mycobacterium. Next base: position 156 of record DATJBA010000361.1, on the reverse strand, counting down.
TGTGGGGTTAGCGTTGAGGCGTTGGATGATCGCGGCGATCAGTCGCTGGTGGAGGAGTTGATGGACGATTTCATGGCGCTGGTGGCGTCGTTTTCGGGCCGGTGCTACCGGTTGGGGTCCAAGTGCGATCAGCAGCGTCTGCTCGATGCGGCCAGC
>DATJBA010000360.1:0-5205 GCA_035515675.1 Mycobacterium sp. | reverse complement strand
CCTGCTCATCGCCGCCGCCGGCGAAGAACACGGACTCACAGTCCTGCACTACGACGCAGACTTCGACCTCATTTCCGCGGTAACCGGCCAACCCTGCCAGTGGGTCGTGCCTGCTGGCGCAATCGATTAGAGCGCCTTCGTGGCCGACGACTCAGGTACCGCCGCCCGTGAACACCGCAAGCTCCGTCGCGAACGAAGCCGCTCAGGTTTCATGGGATCGACCCGATGGCAGACGGTTTCGCCGGCTAGTTCTCGGGCGGTAGCCGCGCGTCAGTCGAACACCACCGTGTGGATCGCGACAACATCTTCGGCAATTCCGCGCCCGTTTGACGTCAGCCGCCACGGTCGCAAGGCTGCTCAGCTACTTAGCGTATCTACCGATATCGGTATATTATGCTAGGTTGACCACTCCGGCGCCGCCGTCAACAACAGCTTGACCGCGCTCTCGATCAAACCCCGGTCACCCCCACCGGAGCATCTAATCATTTTGCGTGACGACCGTGTCGTTGACTGGTGGGCGGCTGGTGGTGATGTTGATGAGGCGGAAGGTGTCGGGGTCGTAGGTGTTGGTGGTGGTGGCGCCATTGCCGTAGGAGGTGGTTTGGCGCTGCGCTTTGGCGTTATAGGACACGGTGGTGACCACGTCGGTGACGCTCTGGCTGCCTTGTAGGTCGGCAGTCACCGCGGACAGCAGGCTGCGTTGGTTGTAGGTGGGGGTGGTGATGGTGGCGTCGGGTGCGGTCGTGGTGGCGACGCGGTTGAGGGCGTCGTAGGTGTCTGTGGTGGTGAAGGTTTCACTGTCAACGGCGGGATTGGTGGACCAATCGACGGCGTCGACGTAGTCAGTCAGTAGTTGCCGTGTGCCGGTGCGCATCCCCGATGATTCCCTTGAAGTAGGCGACGTCGACCTGGGGCAGTGCAAGCCGACACTCGACGTGTTTCCAGACATGGTGCCCACGCCCCGGTTATTGCTACAAGATCGCGTGGTCTGAGGTAGCGTCCCGCGAGCGGTGTAAAAGTTCTTATGCAGATTCCGCTCGCTTGTTGTCTCGTGATGCTATGCGATTCGCGGCTTGCCAGCCAATCTAGCCGCATCGCGGGGTGGTGGAATTCTCTGAACTAGCCGGGGCTGCTTGTTGATTCGCTTTGGCAGGTCAGGAATTGGTGGGAAGTGTAGGGTTGCCGAGTTCGACAGGGGCCGTTCTGGATCGTTTGTCGATCTGGGCGAGTTTGTCTTCGGCGGCGGCGAGGCTGACCTGCAGTCCTTCGACTTCGCCGAGCCAGCCCTCGCGTTCGGCTTCGGCGATGCGGGCGGTGAGGTTGTCCCGGATCTCGACCAAGCGGGGCCGTTGGGTGGGGTCCGGCCAAAGCAGTGCGCAACGGACACAAGCATGTTCATGAATGCAGGCCGATCCAAACGCGCGCCCGCAGGTGCCGATGGAGACCTTGCGCCGCTCGAAGTGGCCGAGGAATTCCTGCCATTCCTCGTCGGTGGGGGTCCGGTATTCCTCGGTGGGGCGCAGCGACCGCCGTCGTGCCAGGAACGCCAGGTGGGATTGAATCGCCTCGTCGGGGTAGACGGCCTTGTAGCCGAGGGTGACGTTGATGTCGCGATGGCCGGCGATGATCTGGGCGATGTGCGGTGGCAGCCCGTTCATGACGGCATCGGTGATGAAAATTCTTCGAAAGTCGTGCGGCGTGTAATGCAAGGGTTGTCCATCGGCGGGGTCTTTCAGCCCGGTGTGGACAAGAGCAGCGTTGATCATGGTCCGCAGCGAGCTGTCGCTGATCGCGCGGATCTCGCTGGGGAATCGGCGCTGGAACAAGACCGGAGACGGCGGCCGCCAGACACATTCGTAGCGGTCGTAGACGGGAACGAGCGGGACCGCCCCGTCGGGTTTACGGATTCGGCGGATGACGGTCGATAGCACGTCCGCCAACTCCGGGGAGACGACCAAAAGTCTCTCCTCGTCGGTCTTCGACGGGACGATCTGCAGCAGCGGCACGATCTCGCCGGAGGTGGGCAGGCGGTACTGAATCAGGCTGTGATGGCTGATCTCGAGCAGTTCTTCAACTCGGCAGCCGGTGAGGCGGAGGATCTCGACGGCGGCCCACGCCCAGAACGCGTGGTCTTCCTCATGGCCGAGATCGCGGCGCTTGCCGGTTGCCGGGTCGTTGGCCCACACCTTCTCGGCGGTCTTGGTGATCGAACGGGTCAGGGTGTGACCCGCGGCGGTGAATGCCTGCCCGGGTGGGGCCTGGCGGGCGACCTGCAAGAGCGCGGAGGAGTTCTTGCGCCGCTCATCGACGGTGCGCACCAGCACCGGCAGGACCGGGAGCCGTTCCCGGGTCCGCGCGTCCATGCGCGCCTTGCGGTGACGCTGGAATTTGCGCTGGCTGATCTCCTCCTGGCCAACCGGGCAGGGAGCGGCCCACTGTGCCCACCGGCCGGGGTCCTCGATCGCCCACTGGGACAGATCGAGGTAGAGCGCCCGCACCGGGGTCAGGCACTGGCAATAGCCGATCCGCTCCACCATGACAACGGACTTGGTCCCGTCGATAGCGGTGATCACCTGGGGTTTGGTCCGCTGGCGGTGCTTCCACGCCTCGGCAACGTCGCCGCTCAGGTGCAGACTGTCGATCCCGGGGTGATGGTGCTCGAGGTCGGCCCAGAACCGTTGCGCCAGATAATAGGCCAGGCACTTCAGACTGGTGTAGTCCATCGCGGGCTGGCGTTCCCGCAGGTAGTCCACGAGCAGGTCGCGAACCGGGCGGCAGTGCAGCCGGTAGCGATCGACAAGCTCCTCCGGGGTGAGCTGGCCCGCGGTGCGGAATGCCCGCAGCCGTTGCGGCGCTTCGTCTTCGAAGACACCGAGTTCGCGCAGCATCCGGTAGAAGACCTTGTGATCCTTTGTCGGGCAGGCGAAGATCTCGACTTCGCGGTCCATCAGCTCCAGTGCATCGCCGACGGTGATATCGGCCAAGACGCCTCCCTTGGCGGCGACGATCTCGGCGCTGCGTCGCAACGTCAGGCTCGCGGCATAGCCGGACACGTGGGGGTCGGCGTCGCACAACGCTCGAAGACGGGTGAACCCTTGCGGGTCGCGGATGCGGGCGAGGTTGCGCGTCAGGGACCCCTTGCCGGCGGCGCCGGCCACCAGGCATCGCAGCGAGGGCCGGAGCAGATCTCCGCAGATCGCCACCACCAGCGCTCCAGACAGCTCGGCGCGCAGCCACCGCGACTCCCGACCACGCGCTCGCTGCCAGGCGATCGGCACCTGTCGCCAGGCGCCGCCCGCGGCGTCGGCGCCGCTGGCCATCCAGCGTTGCTGCCAGGTTTCACCCGGCTGGTCGCCCAGCCAGTCCAGCAGCCACGCCAGCCCACGCACGCGCCGCTCCTGGCTGTTGGCGTTGTCCAGCACGAACATCCCACTCGTGAGCCGCTCCCACACCTCGGCGCGCTCCTGATGTGTGGTAGGCCAGTCGGTGGCCACCTGACGCGGAGGAAACCGCGTACGCGCTGACTCACGCTGGGCCTTGGACGGTCGAGACGACACCCCCGGAAACGTGACGACCTCCGTCATGAGGTCCGAGGTCCCGGCGGCCGCAGTCATGTCGTGCGGCTCCCGAACAGCACCTCCAGCGTCTCGGGCCGATACCCGGGAGCAGGAGCCGGTCGGGCCCGCTCGGTGGCCTGCCGCGTCTGCTCGGCGTGATGGGCCAAGACCCGGCGGATCACCTCCTCCTTGCGCGGGGTCAAATAGATTTGCGTCGTGGTCAAAAGGGCATGCCCCAGGACCAGCTGGACATCGGTCAACGGCAACGCCGGATCCTCGGCCATCCGGTAGGCCGCGGTGTGCCGCAACGCATGCAGCGTCGCAGTACCGCCGGCCCGCCCGACCGCGCGCTCGAACATTCGATGCGCCGCATGATAGGTCAACGGCCGCAGCGGCATTCGCGATGTCCACCACAGTGGCTGGCGCTTTCCCTTGGGGATCAGACCCTCGAACTGCAGCTGGTAGAGCCGCAGCCACACAAACGCGTCAGTCGACGCCGGCAACTCCTGGCGCTCTCGGGTTCCCTTGCGCACCACAGTGATCAGTTGCCGCCCAGGATCCACACCACCCTGGGTAGCCGACAGCAACTCCGAGGCTCGCGCGCCGGTAGAGACGTAGAACGCCACCAACGCCCGGTCCCGGTGCGAGGGCAGCTTCACGAAGATCTCGTTGAACTCCTCGTCGGTGATCGACCGCGGAATCCGCGACGGCACCCTGGGCCGATACAACCCAGCGCGCTCGCGCCGAAACGGCTCCATCGGATTGTGGTGTGCATGGGCGCGGCGACCGCGCCGCGACCGGTCCAGCGGAAACGGGTTCATGATCGGGCCGTCACCGGCCGCGAGGTGAAAGTCATAGAAACAGCGCAGCACCGTCTCGGCGTGCGCCCGCACCGACGGCGCGTAGGCTGGACCGCTCGACGGACGCTTAGCCGACTCGTTGGGTCGCCGCCAGTGCGGGCGAAAAGGCTTGCCCGCCAACAGCATCCACCGGCAGAAGTCGCGCGCCTCGACTCGCGTCGCCCGATCCCAGCAAATCTCGATCGCCCACAGGAACCGGAACCACCGCAACAGGTCCATCCCGTAGGAGCGCACCGTCGCCGCCGACCGGCCCGCGGCCTGCAGGTCCCGAAAGTAGGCCGATACCGGCTCCACGGGCGCACCGGCCGGATCGAGCAGTCGGAACGGCAACCACCGATCACCCGTCGCCTGCAGCGAGCCCGCCAACGGCACCACCAACCCCGCCAGGTCCCGAGCCTGCTCCTCATCTTCGATCACAGCCCGGACCATAACCAACAAACCCGCGGCAGCCCGTCAACCAGGCCCAATGCGTGTCGTCGTTCAGTCAATAGGTATGTCCGGTAGCGCGTGTGTTCTTCTCGTTCTGGGGCGCGTTGGGTGTCGGGCCTAGTCAGGTCGCTGGCGGGGTCTTAAAAAGCGTCAATTGGAACGTCGTCTTTGTCGCACGCATGAGGGCTTGCGCAAGTGGCATCCCTATCCGGTATGTCATGGGGAGTTGGCGTCGCAGTCTGTCGGGGGGTCGTGTGACGGTGGTTGACTCGATGACTTGCAGCCCCAGCGATTCCAGTGAGCGGGGGTCGTCGCACGCCCAGGCCCATTTGGCGTTCATGTCTCCTTGGTCGGCGCGC
>DATJBA010000359.1:0-16561 GCA_035515675.1 Mycobacterium sp. | reverse complement strand
CGGTCTGCTCCAAAAGATCGGCGGCGGTGGCAACGCCGACGGCGGGTTTGGTCATCCAGGGCGCGATCTCGCGAGCTCGGGCCAGGTATTCTGGCGCGAGGATTTTGCGGAGCTTGGCGACCAACGATTTTCGGGTGATGTTCGACAGACGCCGGGCGGAGCCGACTTTCAGCCGTTTGACCTGAGCCGCCCAGATCGGCTGGTCGGCCACGTCCCAGAGGATCAACGTGGGCAGTCCGGCTCGCAGGCCCGCAGCCGTCGTACCCGCGCCACCATGGTGGACGGCCGCGCGGCACATCGGCAAGATCGTCGAGTAGTTGACCTGGCCCACGAGCTTCACGTGGTCAGCATGTGGAATGTGGTCAGAGCCGTCTGCGGCCGAATAAATCAACGCCCGTTCGCCTAGCTCCGCACAGGTCTCGCCGATCATGGCCACCGTATCGGCGGGAGACTGGACCGGTGTGCTGCCAAAACCGAAGTAGATCGGCGGTGTCCCGGCCGCAATCCACGACGCGACCTCGTCGTCCGTATCCGCCGCCAAGTCCAACGTCAACGCGCCGACGAAGGGCCGCCGGCCGTTCCATTCGGCCGCGAGCCGCGGAAATACCGCCTGATCGTAGGCCTGGATTTCGAGCGTCCCGCGTTCCGCCATCCGTTGCTCCGCGGGCGCCGCCGCCCGCGGCAGCCCCAGCTCATGGCGCTGCGCGTCCTCGTTCTCCCTGGTTATCTGCGAATACAGCCACCAGCCCGCCTTCAATGTGGAGCGGACCGCAGGCCTCGGCGACGGTAGGAATGGAAGGCCGATCTGGCCGTTGACCCGCACCGGAAAGTGATGCAGCCCTGCCACCGGAATGTCGTAGTACTCCGCGACATTCGCCACGACCCCGTGGTAAGTCTGGCCCGTCACCAACAGGTCGGCCCCGTCCGCCAGCGAGGTAAGCGTGCGGCTCATCTCCGCCCAGCCCTCGACGAAAAGCTCCTTACCGGCACGCACCAAGTTGACCGGATTCTGGATCTTGAAGGCGTTATGAATGAAATCCGCGACCGCGACTATCTGCTCTCGCGTGTCCGGCCCGTAGGCGACCGCGGAAAGCCCGGCCGACTCGACGAAGTCAACCAGGTTGGGCGGCACCGCCAAACGTACTTCGTGGCCTCGGCGTCGCAGCTCTACACCAACCGCGGCGCAGGGCTCGATATCGCCGCGAGTTCCATGGGCTGCCAAGACAAACTTCATCGGCGAAACTCAGCCTTTCACTTCCGGTGTCGCGGACGCGCGCTCCGCGGCATCGGCCACCCAGGCTCGGAAATGAAGTGCTTCGATGCTGGTTATCTGGCTACGCGTACCGGCAACTCCGACAAGCTGCCCGCGGTTACCCGGCTAAACACGGATTTCATCATCTCCGCATACCGGGTCACGGACTCTCGCGCAACCGGATTGTTCGGGTAGGACACCATCAGCGTGACCTCATCGAAGAGACGGAACACCGTCATGTACATGTAGGCCGGACTCCTGCCGTCGGTGAGGGCGATCGCGTTCACCCTGTCCAAGGCGGTAGCGACGACCGCAGAAAGGGGAGGAAGGCCCGCATCCATATAACTCATCATGGTGAACTGGGGTCCATGTCTCGTCAGCCAAGGCGCCAACTCCAACACGCGATCGTACGGCACATACGCGCAGTCCATATTCGCATCAAAGGAAGCCTGAGCGGCGCGAGCAGTTTCCTCGAAGCAGTTTGGGGAGACTGGAACGGTGAACGGCACTACGCCGGTGAACCAACCCACTGTCATGAAATCTGCCGGGCTCTTACGCTTATCGACTGGAGTAAGTCCGTAGTACGTTTCCGTGCCGGCCAACTCATATTGAGCTAGGGCCGCGCAGGCAAACAAACCACCGCTAAACCGGGCACCCGCCCGCTGGCATACGGCCTCGAACTGAGCTGTTTGGTCCGGGCCTAACAGTTGCTCCACGTGGACGTCTCCGCCGCAGGGTATCGATTGATCGCCGAGCGGCAGTGGGAAGTCCGGCAGGGACCCGCCGTTGGCTTCGGCGAATTCGATCCATTTGCGCACTTGCAGGGAATCCAAGGTCATGGAAGACACGAACTGGCTCTCCCGAATGCAGAAATCGTCATAACTAGCCGCAGGCGGGAGCGTGGCGGGTGCTTTGCCCTCCAAGAGGGCGTTGTAGTTCATCAGAATCTCTACATACAACCCGGCAATCAGCATCGGGTCACAGTGGAGGTGGTCGACAACTGCATACAGTGAGAAGCGGTCGTCGTACTGAATAATACCGAACCTGAAGCAATCCCACTGCAGCGGATCCGGCGTGGCCAATGCATGGTCCTGCCATTCGGGCTGTGTCAGCACGCCATACTGTTTCGGAACAAATTCGATATCGCGGGGATTCGCGATGGTGTGACGGACGATATGCTTCTCATCCTCGTATGCGAACCAGCTGTGGTACGTCGCGTGGCGCCGGAGGTGTGCGTTGATGACGTAAGTCATGGCACGGATATCGCAACGGCCGGGTACGTCCCAGGAGCCCATGACTGCTCGCGAATAGTCGAGCCCCCGCTCCCGGAACCCGACAAAGCCACGAAGATGGCCTGTCTGCATAGAACTTGGCGGCACCGGACTCACGGGCGCTTGCCGGGCCTTCGTAAGGCAGGCAGGGGTCGGTTGCCAAGTCACGACTGAGCCCGGACCCGGGTCCCAGTCGTAGGCGTTACCAACTCGCAGGCGGTCATGCTCAGAGCCTCCACCAATGAACACGTTCCCTCCTCTATTCCAGCCTTTGCAGTACAGGCCACATTGCCGTCCGGATCTCCATCACGCGGGGGCGTCTTCTTTCGGCGTCAGCTTGTCGTAAAGGTGATCCGCCAAACCCCGCACGGTGGTGATGTCGGCGGAGGTGATGCGTACCCCTGTTTGGGCCTCGATGTGGGTGCGCAATTCGAGATTGCCCAGCGAGTCAAGGCCGTACTCGGAAAGCGGATGATCCGGATCGATGCTGCGACGCAGAATCAGACCGATCTGCTCGGACAGCAGACGCCGCAGCCGGGTGGGCCACTCGTCGAGGGGCAGCTCGGCCAGCTCGGCGCGCAATTTGCTTGAACCCGAACGCTTTCCCCCCGCGGACTTGAACATTTCAACAAATTTGCTTCGTTCCGCGAAGGAAGTTATCCACGGTGTTCCGATGAGCGGGCTGTAGCCGGTGTACGCCCGGTCGTGGCGCAGCAGCTCCTCGAACGCGTAGGCGCCCTCCTCGGGAGTGATTGCAGTGCCGCTGCCTTCCGCAAAGCCTGCACCGCGGCCGATCTCGGCCCAAGCTCCCCAGGCGATTGCGGTGGCCGCCAGGCCCTGCGCGCGCCGCCAGTAAGTGAAGGCGTCCAGCCAGCTGTTGGCGGCGGCGTAGGCGCCCTGTCCCGGCGAGCCCAGCAGCGCGGCCGCCGAGGAGAACGAGCAGAACCAGTCCAGCGGCGCAGATGCGGTGGCCTGGTGCAGATTCCATGCCCCGTATACCTTGGGCGCCCAGTCGCGGTCGATCAACTCGTCGGTGATGTTGGTGAGGGTGGCGTCCTCGACCACCGCAGCTGCGTGCAGCACACCACGCAACGGAAGTCCCGTCGCGGTTGCCGTTGCCACCAACCGCTCTGCGGTGTCGGCCTCGGCGATGTCGCCGCAGTTCACCACCACGTCGGACCCGATCGAACGGACGAGTTCGATCGTCTCCAGGGCCTTCAGCGTGGGCGCCGAGCGGGAGCTGAGCACGATCCGGCCGGCGCCGGCCGCGGCTATCTTCTCGGCCAGGAACAGGCCTAGGCCACCCAGACCGCCGGTGATGATGTAGGAGCCGTCGGGTCGGAAGACTTGAGCCCGTTCCGGCGGTAGCACCACGCTGCTGCGCCCGGCCTGCGGGATGTCGAGGATGAGCTTGCCGGTGTGTTCGGCTGCGCTCATCACCCGGATGGCCGTGGCCGCCTCGGCAAGTGGGTAGTGCGTGCTCTCGGGCATCGGCAGCACGCCCTCGGCCGTGAGCCGGTACACCGTGCTCAACATCGCGCTGACCTGCTGGGGATGGCTGACCGACATCAACCCCAGGTCGACGCCCCAGAACGCGAGGTTGCGACGGAACGGGAAGAGGCCCAGCTTGGTGTCGCCGTAGATATCGCGCTTGCCGATCTCGACGAACCGCCCGCCCAGCGCCAACAGTTTGAGCCCGGCCAGTTGCGCGGCGCCGGTCACGGAGTTGAGCACGATGTCGACGCCATAACCGTCGGTGTCGCGACGGATCTGGTCGGCGAATTCGATGCTTCGTGAGTCGTAGACATGCTCAATACCCATGTCGCGCAACAACTGTCGACGCTGTGGGCTGCCGGCCGTCGCGAAGATCTCGGCTCCCGCCGCGCGGGCGATCGCGATCGCCGCCTGGCCGACGCCGCCGGTTCCAGAGTGGATCAGCACCTTGTCACCGGCCTTGATGCGGGCCAAGTCGTTCAGGCCGTACCAGGCCGTGGCGTGCGCGGTGGTCACCGCCGCGGCCTGGGCGTCGGTCAGGCCCGGCGGCAGCGTCGTGGCCAGGCGGGAATCGCAGATGACGAACGTGGCCCAGCAGCCGTTGGGGGACATACCCCCGACGTGGTCGCCAACCTTGTGGTTGGTGACGTCGGGTCCGACGGCCGTCACCACGCCGGCGAAATCGGTGCCCAGCTGGGGCAAGATCCCGTCGACGCTCTGATAGCGGCCAAACGCCAGCAGAACATCGGCAAAGTTGATGCTCGATGCGGTCACCGCCACTTCGATCTGCCCGGGGCCCGGTGGAACCCGGTCGAACGCGGCGAACTCCATTGTTTGCAGATCACCTGGCGTGCGGATCTGCATGCGCATGCCGTCGCGTTCGTGGATCGCGATGGTGGTCTGCCGCTCTTCGGGCCGGAGCGGCGCCGGGCACAAGCGCGCCGTGTACCACTCGTCGTTACGCCAGGCGGTCTCGTCTTCTTCCGGCCCGGCCAGCAGCAGCTGCCGCACCACCTGCTCGACGCTGGTTGGCTCGTCAACGTCGATGTGGGTGGTGTGCAGGTGCGGGTGCTCGGCACCGATCACCCGGAGCAGGCCGCGCAGTCCACCTTGCTCGAGATTGGGAAGATCCTCGGAAAGCACCTTCTGAGCGTTCCTGGTGATGACATACAGCCGAGGCGACTGGTCGTGGATTTCCGGCAGTTCGCGAGCGATGCGCACCACATGGCGGACGTAATCACCGCCACGGCCAGCAGATTCCTCATCCGGGTTGCCGTTCTTCGGCCCGGTGAGCACCACCACGCCGGTGTACCCGCCGCGAGCGATCTGATCACGCAGCCGCTCGGCAATGGCCGGATGGTCGGCCTGCTGCGGCCAGGACAGGGTTGTGCATTGCACGTCGTGCAGCTTCAGCGCGTCGGTGAACGTCGTCGCCACCAGATCCGCAGCATCGCAGGTGCTGATCAGCAGCCAAGCTCCGGTCTCGGCTGCAGCCACCTCGGGCAGTTCCCGTTGTTGCCATTCGACAGCCAGCAACCGTTCACCCATCACACGAGCCTGCTCGCCGCTTGGCGAGGTGCCGGTTCCCATCTGCAGTCCGCGCACGGTCAGCAGGATCGTCCCGTGCTTATCCAGCACGTCCAGGTCAGCCTCGACGGCGCCGCCGGCCGCCGCGGTAACCCGCGAATAGCAGTAGCGCGCCGTGTGAACTGGGCCGTAGACCCGCAGCTCGCGAACACCCAGCGGCAATAGCAGACCGCCATAGCTGGCGTTCGCGACACTGGGGTGAGCGGCTACGGACTGGAAGCATGCATCGAGCAGTGCCGGATGTACGCCATAACTGGTTTGCTGTGTCCGGATCGCGCTGGGCAGACCGATGTCGGCCAGCACCGTGGTGCCGGTTCCTTCGGCGGTGCGCGCAACGGCCAGGCCGGTGAAAGCCGGACCGTAGTGAATACCGCACAAATCAATGGCGTCCCGAAGGTCAGCGCCTTCCAAGTGGCTCGGGTGTTCGGCCAGCAGGGCCTCGATGTCGTGGGCGGCGGGCTGGTCCTCGCCTGCTGCGGCCTGGTCTAGGGCGTGCAAGGTCGCGGACGCGCGCCGTGCGTGCTCGCCGTCCTGGTTGGTCTCCACCACGAATGCGAGGGCGCCGGGTACTTCCGCGGTTGCAGTAAGGCTGATTTGGGTTTCGTCGTCGAGTAGGAGCATCTGCTCAAAGCGCACATCGCGGACCCCGGATACCTCGCCGAAGACGGTGCGGGCCGCGGCCAGCGCCATCTCGCAGTAGGCCGCACCCGGAAGGGCCGCCGTGCCGTGTACTTGGTGATCGGTCAGCCAGGGCAGCGTCGCAGTACCGATCTCGGCCTGCCAAACGTGGCGCTCGGGTTCCTCGGGCAGGCGTACATGCTGTCCGATGAGCGGATGCACCGCAACGCTGGAACGCAGTGCGCGGGAACTGTGACCGTCGCGGTTTAACAGCAATGTCCGATGCGTCCAGGTCGGCAGCGGCGCGTCCACCAGGTGCCCACCGGGGTAGAGCACGGAGAAGTCGACTGCGGCGCCCGTGGCGTACAGGTCTCCCACCAGGCCGCGTAGCCCGTGGGGCAGTGGTTGTTCGCGGCGCATGGCGGCAAGAGCTGCCACGTTCATGTCGAGGCTTCGGGCGGTCCGGTCGACAGCGTGGATCAGCAGCGGGTGGGGTGACAGTTCCCCGAAGACCCGGTAGCCGTCTTCCAGCGCGGCCTGCACCGCCGCAGAGAACCGCACCGTGTGACGCAGGTTGTCCACCCAGTAGCCGGCGTCGCAGTACGGCACCTCGCGAGGGTCGAACGAGGTGGCCGAGTAGTACGGCACCTCGGGCGTCAACGGCTCGATCTCTGCCAGCGCGTCGTACAGGTCGTCGAGGATCGGGTCGACCTGCGGCGAATGCGATGCCACGTCGACGGCCACCTCACGGGCCATCACCTCACGCTGCTCCCACGCCGCTACCATCTCGCGAACCGTTTCCGTTGCACCGCCGATCACGGTGGATTGCGGAGAGGCCACCACCGCCACCACGGCGTCGTTGACACCGCGAGCCATCAGCTCCGAAAGCACTTGCTGAGCAGGCAATTCCACCGACGCCATCGCCCCGGCACCAGCGATTCGGGTCATCAGCCGCGAGCGGCGGCAGATGACCCGCACCCCGTCTTTCAGCGATAACGCTCCCGCGACGACGGCTGCCGCGGACTCTCCGAGCGAGTGGCCGATCACCGCGCCGGGCCGGACCCCGTAGGACTTCATCGTGGCGGCCAGCGCGACCTGCATGGCGAACAGAGTCGGCTGCACCCGGTCGATACCGGTCACCTTCTCGGGTGCGCTGAGTGCTTCGGTCACTGAGAACCCGGATTCGGCGGCGATCAGCGGCTCCACCTCGGCGATGGCGGCTGCGAATGCGGGTTCGTTCGCCAGCAGGTCCGCGCCCATGGCCGCCCACTGTGAACCCTGGCCGGAGAACACCCAGATCGGGCCGTGGTCATCCTGACCCGCTACTTCCTGATACGGGGTGTCACCGACGGCGACCTCGCGCAAAGCCGCCACCAACTCTGCGTTGCTGCTGGCCAGGACGGCTGTCCGCACTAACCGGTGCCCACGCCGGCGCGCCAGGGTGTAGGCCAGATCTGGTGTCGCCAGTTCCGACGCGTGTGCCTCGACCCAGTCAGCGAGTCGCCCAGCGGTGTCCCGCAGACCGTCGGCCGAGCTGGCTGACAGCGGGAAAAGTAGGGTGCCATCGCGGCTGGGCCTGGTTGCCGCGCCGTTGCGAGAAAGGAGCGCGGGGGCCTGTTCGACAATGGCGTGCACGTTCGTTCCGGAGATTCCGTACGCCGACACCGCCGCGCGGCGCGGTTGGCGACCCTTCAGCGGCCATGGCGTAGCCTCCTGCGGCACAAAGAGTCCGGTGTCAATCCGGGCCATCTCGTCAGGCAGGGCTTCGAAGTGCAGATTCTTCGGGACCACGCCGTGCTGGACGGCGAGGACCGCTTTCATCAGCCCCAGCGCACCGGCGGCCGCCTGCGTGTGCCCGAAGTTGGTCTTCGAGGCGCCGAGCACGCAGCGGTTGCCGATGCCGTATACCTGGGCGAGGCTTGCGTATTCGATCGGGTCACCGACGGGGGTGCCGGTGCCGTGCGCCTCGACCATGCCGACGCTGTCGGGGTCCACACCCGCTGCCGCCAGCGCTGCGCGGTACACCTCGGCCTGCGCGTCGCCCGACGGCATCGCGATGTTCATGGTGTGACCGTCCTGGTTGGCGGCCGTGCCACGCACCACAGCCAAAATCCGGTCACCATCCCGCCGCGCATCCGCGAGGCGCTTGAGCAACAGGACCACGCAGCCCTCGCCGGACACGAAGCCGTCCGCTTTGACGTCGAACGCGTGGCAGTGTCCGGTGCCCGAAAGCATGCCCCCCGCCGACGCCGAGGCGGACCTGCGCGGTTCCATCATCACGTTGACGCCGCCCGCGAGGGCCAGGTTGCTTTCACCGTCGTTCAGGCTGCGGCAGGCCTGGTGGATGGCAAACAAACCAGAAGAGCATGCGGTGTCGACCGTGGACGCGGGACCGTGGAGGCCGAGCGCGTAGGCGATCCGCCCGGATGCCATGCAGGAAATGGTGCCGGGGTTTCCGTACGGTCCATCGAAGGCATCGGTGGCGATGTGCACGAATTGGTAGTCGCCGTAATTCAATCCGACGAAGACGCCGGTGTCCTTGGCGATGGTGTCCTTGGTGAGACCCGCGTGCTCCATGGCCTCCCACGCGGTTTCCATCAGCAACCGGTGCTGGGGATCCATCGCGGTCGCTTCTTTTTCGGTGATGCCGAAGAACTCGGGGTCGAAGTCGCCGACGTCATCCAGGAACGAACCCCACTTGCACACCGACCGGCCAGGCACACCCGGCTCGGGGTCGTAATAGTAGTCAACATCCCAGCGGTCGGCGGGAATCTCCGTGACCAGGTCGTCGCCACGCAGTAGCGCGTCCCAAAGGAGGTCAGGGGAGTTGATGCCCCCCGGCAGCCGACATGCCATCCCAATGACGGCAACCGGAGTAACGCCTGCCCTATCCACTGTCCTTCACCTCTCCTTGCCTATCCACAAGTCCTATCACTGCTGCAAGCTCTTATCAGTGCTTCGAGAAATATCACCGAATTTTTACATCCGAGCTACGAACTTGCGCGGCGTCGCATGAACAACCGACCGACCCCCCCGGTACGTAAGGACTTGGCGCGATCAGCAGCGTAGCCGGTCAGCTCTACACACGTGGAAGAATCGTTCGGACGCACAAGAATTTAACAAGGCCCGAACGAGCAGCTAGCTGACTTGGAGCCCGGACTGCCTGTGAATCACATAACTTTTGTGCCGATACCGCACGTCGCGTTGGCGCAAAAGTCGCTGCTAGAGGCGCTGTCCGCCAAGGCTGTCGGCGATTTTGACGCGGCGACCTGCGGCCCGCGCGGGAGCCGACGTCGCGTGATGAGCCGATGTAACACCGGGTGTAGGTGATATAGAACACATTCTGGGCGCCATCAGCCGGTTACGACACCAGAAAATCGCCTAACCCTCGAAAGGCCAGGCAGCCGCCAATTAGACACGTCGATACGGCGCATCGTAGATGCTCAATGCAGCTATGTTAGGCGTTATTGCAAAACCCCGTGGCGGATTCGCTGAAATCTTTAAGAGTGCAAGTCAAGCCCCAACTGAATGCGGGCCCGGCTGGTCTGCGCCGGCGCTGCGTGCGCCTCGAAGACACCGAAGAATTGCTCGCTACCATGGCCGGTGAACGCGACGGTGTCCCGCCAGTACGGAGTGCTCACACCATGACAACCGCCCGGGTGCCCAAACTGCCGATCGACGAGGCCAAAGCCGCCGCCGACGAAGCGGCCGTGCCCGACTACATGGCCGAACTCAGTATCTTCCAGGTGTTGCTGAACCATCCGCCACTGGCGCGCGCCGTCAATGACCTGCTCGCCACCATGCTGTGGCATGGTGCCCTCGACTCGCGGTTGCGCGAGCTGGTGATCATGCGGATCGGCTGGCTCACGGCGTGCGACTACGAGTGGACCCGGCACTGGCGCGTTGCGTCAGGACTGGGCGTGACGGCCGACGATCTGCTCGGCGTGCGCGATTGGCAGAGTTACGACGGGTTCGGGCCCACCGAGCGGGCGGTGCTCGCGGCCACCGACGACGTGGTGCGCGACGGCGCGATCAGTGCCGAGAGCTGGACGGCCTGCGAACGCGAATTACGAGGCGACACAACAGTTCTCATCGAACTCGTCGCCGCCATCGGCGCGTGGCGAATGGTCGCATCGATTCTGCACAGCCTCAAAGTCCCGTTAGAAGAGGGCGTGTCCAGCTGGCCGCCGGACGGCCAGTCGCCGTAGGTCTCAGGCGATCCGGTAGGTCTGCACGGCGTGGGCGACGACGTTGGCTTGGGCATGAATCGCCGATTACCGTAATCGATTGACATATCAATCAATAACTCTTAGCGTCGTGCCAATGCGAACCGGAGTCGCCGAACTGCTCGGCGTCGAGTTCCCGATATGCGCCTTCAGCCACTGCCGCGATGTGGTGGCCGCGGTGACCAACGCGGGCGGGTTCGGGATCCTCGGCGCCGTCGCGCACAGTCCCCAACGGCTGGTGAACGAGCTGACCTGGATCGAGGAGCAGACGGGCGGCAAGCCCTACGGGGTCGACTTGCTGTTGCCGCCCAAATACGTCGGCGCCGAGCAAGGTGGGATCGACGCCAAGCAGGCCCGGGCGCTGCTGCCGGAGGAGCACCGCGCGTTCGTCGACGACTTATTGGTCCGCTATGGCATCGCGGCGCCCACCGACGAGCCGCGTGCGTCGTCCGGCGGCCTCAACATCTCGCCCAAGGGCTACGAACCGCTGCTCGACGTGGCCTTCGCCCACGACATTCGGCTGATCGCCAGCGCGCTCGGGCCGCCCCCGGCGGACCTGGTCGAGCGTGCCCACGACCACGACGTGCTGGTGGCCGCACTGGCCGGCACCACGCGACACGCGCGGCGGCACGCGGCCGCCGGCGTCGACCTGATCGTCGCGCAGGGCACCGAGGCCGGCGGCCATACCGGCGAGGTAGCGACCATGGTCTTGGTCCCCGAGGTCGTGGACGCTGTGTCGCCGACGCCCGTTCTCGCCGCCGGCGGGATCGCGCGCGGTCGCCAGATCGCCGCGGCCCTGGCCCTGGGGGCGGAGGGCGTGTGGTGCGGTTCGGTGTGGTTGACCACCGAAGAGGCCGAGACGCCCCCGGTGGTCAAGGAAAAGTTCCTGGCCGCCACCTCCTCGGACACCGTGCGGTCGCGGTCACTGACCGGTAAGCCGGCGCGCATGCTTCGTACCGCCTGGACCGACGAATGGGAGCGGCCGGACAGCCCCGATCCGCTCGGCATGCCGCTGCAGGCCGCGCTGATCACCGACTCACAGATACGTATCAACCAGGCGGCCGCTCACCCGGGGGCCAAGGCGCGTGAGCTGGCGACCTACTTCGTCGGCCAGGTGGTCGGCTCGCTCGACCGGGTCCGGCCGGTGCGCTCGGTGGTGCTCGACATGGTCGAGGAGTTCATCGACACCATCGGGCAGCTGGAGAGCTTGGTCGATAAGTGAGCAGCCCGACCCGGCGGCGCCGCGCGGTCAGTGACGAGGATAAGTCGCAGCGACGCGACGAGATCATGGCGGCCGCCAAAGAAGTGTTCGCGCGCAAGGGTTTTCACGCTACGACCATCGCCGACATCGCCAAACAGGCCGGGCTGGCCTACGGCTCGGTCTATTGGTACTTCGACTCGAAGGACGAGCTGTTCCACGCGTTGATGGCGGTCGAGGAGACTGCGCTGCGTAACCATGTCGCGGCGGCGCTGGCGGCGCTGGACGGGCCGGCGGAAAACGTTGGGCAAGAGGCGCCGCTTCGGGCCTTCTTACAAATCTCGGTGCAGGCGACCTTGGAGTTCTTTGAAGCGGACAAGGCCACCGTCAAGCTGCTGCTCCGCGACTCTTATGCACTTGGCGAGCGATTCGAGAAGCACCTCGGCGGGATCTACGAGCGGTTCATCGACGACATCGAAACCTTCATCGTCGCCGCCCAACAACGTGGCGAGGTGGTGGCCGCCCCGCCCCGGATGGTGGCATACACGCTGGCGGCGCTGGTCGGGCAGTTGGCGCACCGGCGGCTCAGCACCGACGACGACGTCACCGCAGCTGAGGTGGCCGACTTCGTCGTCGCGCTGGTGCTTGACGGGCTGCGCCCGCGGGGCGTTGTGCGGCGCGAACAAACAATGTGACGGTCATTCTTGACCGCGTGTGAGCCCATTTCCGCGGGGTCATCGGGGCTGAAGCTGGCCAAAACCTGCGGGCATGCGTAATAGATGCATAAAGATTCGCCGAACACGGCACAGATCACGTTGACCGTGTCATACACCTCGGGCATCATCAATCGGGTAAGCACCTCGTTAGGTGAGGCGGCTACACGAATACAGGCCACTGACCCTGAACGTCGAAAGACGCCCCGGGTCAGGACAGCTCCTCCCGGCTTAAGGGTTGAGCCCAGGTGGCTTCCGGAATACCGGACACGTCGTGTGGTGCCAAAGCTCTAACGAGTGGGGTGCGGGTCTCCGACAGTCGTCGGGTTTCCGCTCCTCTGCTGCGCGTAGATCGTGCGGGGTAACCGCACGCGTCGTGACCGTAGGGAGGTGAGGGACGTATGAGTTCCAGCGATAGTCCGGACCGATATCCGGGTTATTTTCGTCCCGATCCGGTCTCCGGCACGAGGTCCACGGCTGAGTCGTCGTAACGCTAATTGGCTTATCGGCCAAGCGTTCTGGGATCGGAACCACTACGGGACAGGACACGTCAGTCCATTCAGTGCTCGTTTGGAATTCCGTCTAGGAGGCGATCATGACTGTAGCTCTGTACGACGAAGTGGTAATGGTAGCGCCCGTCCGCAAGCTGACGGTGGTGCGCGATGCAGCCACGATCCCGGCCCCTGCGCCCAAGAAGGTGACGCGCCGGGTTTACAACCAGCCTTTCGGTACCAGCGGTGACCCGCTGGTGGACGGCGCTGCTCGTTTGTTGAGCATCCCGGTGCGTCACGTGTACGCGGCGCTGTGGCGGGTCGGGTTGCTCGAAGTCCAGGCTTAGTCCGATGGATAGTGAGCGATTACGGCTCCAAGGGGTTGCTTGGCTGCAGACCTAGTTCTGCGGCTTGGCGACCCCTTGGAGCCATCGGCCTTGGTTTGCGGTGCTTAAGTAGAATCGACGTAACGGCATCGATCCGGCCATCACCGGGGAGCCTTCGGAAGAACAGCCGGCCTGGCTCAGTAGAACCGAACGGGTAGGCCCGTCACAGCCTTAAATCGAGCGGCCACGCGAAAGCGCGGCAAGCGGGGTGGTACCGCGGCGCTCGCGCAGGTAGCGCGTCGTCGTCCCCGGCCTGACCACAGGCGCGTAGTGCCGTACGGCACTAGGCACAGGAGACGACCGTGACCGATAACGTTGACCTCGAGGTTCAGCTCGTAGACTCCGTCAAGGCTTATCCGAAGCCAGCCGGCGGGGCGCCCGACTTCCCGGCACTCGAGCTCGAGGTCCTCGACTACTGGGCCCGCGACGACACCTTCCGGGCCAGCATTGCCCGCCGCGACGGCGCCCCGGAGTACGTGTTCTACGACGGACCGCCGTTCGCCAACGGGCTGCCGCACTACGGGCACCTGCTCACCGGCTACGTGAAAGACATCGTGCCGCGGTATCGCACCATGCGCGGCTACAAGGTGGAGCGCCGTTTCGGCTGGGACACCCACGGGCTGCCCGCCGAACTGGAAGTCGAGCGCCAACTGGGCATCACCGACAAGTCCCAGATCGACGCCATGGGGATCGCCGCCTTCAACGAAGCCTGCCGTGAATCGGTGTTGCGCTACACCGACGAATGGCAAGCGTATGTGACCCGCCAGGCGCGCTGGGTCGACTTCGGCAACGACTACAAGACGCTCGATCTGTCCTATATGGAGTCGGTGATCTGGGCATTCAAACAGCTTTGGGACAAGGGCCTGGCGTACGAGGGCTACCGGGTGCTGCCCTACTGCTGGCGCGACGAAACCCCGCTGTCCAACCACGAACTGCGGATGGACGACGACATTTACCAGAGCCGCCAAGACCCGGCGATCACGGTGGGGTTCAAGGCGGTCGGCGGCCCGGTGGAAGGGGCTTACCTGTTGATCTGGACGACCACACCGTGGACCCTGCCGTCGAACCTTGCGGTTGCCGTCAACCCGGAGGTGACCTACGTGCAGGTGCGGGTGGGGGAGCGGCGGTTCGTGCTGGCCGAGGCGAGGCTGGCTGCCTACGCCCGCGAGTTGGGCGAAGCACCCGAGATACTCGGCACCTATCGCGGGGCCGACCTGCTGGGCATGCGTTACCTGCCGCCGTTCCCATATTTCATGGGCCTAAACGAGGCGGGCAAAGCATTTCAGGTGTTGCCGGGCGACTTCGTGACCACCGAGGACGGCACCGGCATCGTGCACATGGCGCCAGCCTACGGCGAGGACGACATGGTGACCGCCGAAGCGGCCGGCATCGTGCCGGTCACCCCGGTCGACTCCAAGGGCCGCTTCGACGCCACCGTCCCGGATTACCAGGGACAACACGTCTTTGACGCCAACGCGCAGATCATCCGCGATCTGAAGAACCAGAGCGGCCCGGCGGCGGCGAACGGCGCGGTGCTGTTGCGTCACGACACCTACGAGCACCCCTACCCGCACTGCTGGCGGTGCCGCAATCCGCTGATCTATCGGGCGGTGTTGTCGTGGTTCGTTGCGGTCACCGAATTCCGGGACCGCACGGTGGAGTTGAACCAGCAGATCACGTGGTATCCCGAACATGTCAAGGACGGCCAGTTCGGTAAGTGGCTGCAGGGCGCCCGCGACTGGTCGATCTCGCGAAACCGCTACTGGGGCACGCCGATCCCGGTATGGAAGTCCGACGATCCGGCCTACCCGCGTATCGACGTGTACGGCAGCCTCGACGAGCTGGAGCGCGACTTCGGGGTGCGGCCCACCAATCTGCACCGGCCCTACATCGACGAGCTCACCCGGCCCAACCCCGACGATCCCACCGGCCGGTCGATGATGCGGCGGATCCCCGACGTGCTCGACGTGTGGTTCGACTCGGGTTCGATGCCGTATGCCCAGGTGCACTATCCGTTCGAAAATGCGGATTGGTTCGATGGTGTCAACTGCGCCGACCCTGACAAGCAGGTCGACGCGCACTACCCGGGCGACTTCATCGTCGAATACATCGGGCAGACCCGCGGCTGGTTCTATACCCTGCATGTGCTGGCCACCGCGCTCTTTGACCGTCCGGCGTTCAAAACCTGTGTGGCACATGGGATTGTGCTGGGCTTCGACGGCCAGAAGATGAGCAAGTCACTGCGCAACTACCCCGACGTCACCGAGGTGTTCGACCGCGACGGCTCTGATGCCATGCGGTGGTTCCTGATGGCCTCGCCGATCTTGCGCGGCGGCAATCTGATCGTCACCGAGCCAGGCATCCGCGAAGGCGTGCGGCAGGTCCTGCTGCCGCTGTGGAACGCCTACAGCTTCTTGGCGTTGTATGCCCCGAAAGTCGGTAGCTGGCGCACCGATTCGGCGCATGTGCTGGATCGCTACATCCTGGCCAAGTTGGCCGCGCTGCGTGACGACCTCACCCGCGAAATGGACATCTGCGATATCTCCAGAGCCTGCGAGCAACTGCGCCAGTTCACCGAGGCGTTGACGAATTGGTATGTGCGACGGTCACGTTCGCGGTTCTGGGAGGAAGATGCCGATGCCATCGATACCCTGCACACCGTGCTGGAGGTGACCGCGAGGCTGGCCGCTCCACTGCTTCCGTCGGTAACCGAGGTCATTTGGCGCGGTCTCACCGATGGGCGGTCGGTGCATCTGACGGACTGGCCTGATGCAGAAGCGCTGCCCGCGGATCCCGACCTGGTCGCCGCTATGGATCAGGTCCGCGAAGTGTGCTCGGCCGCGTCGTCGCTGCGCAAGGCGCACAAGCTGCGGGTGCGGCTGCCGTTAGCGAAACTTACTGTGGCAGTGGAGAACCCGCAGCGATTGGAGCAATTCACCGACCTGATCGCCGACGAGCTCAACGTCAAGCGCGTCGAACTGACCGACGCGATCGACACCTACGGCCGGTTTGAGCTCACCGTCAACGCCCGAGTGGCCGGGCCGCGGTTGGGCAAGGATGTGCAGGCCGCCATCAAGGCGGTCAAGGCCGGCGAAGGCGTCGTCAATCCGGATGGCACCCTGACCGCGGGTCCCGCGGTACTGCAACCCGATGAGTACAGCTCACGACTGGAGGCCGCCGACCCGGAATTCACCGCGGCGCTGCCCGACGGGGCTGGTCTGGTCGTGCTGGACGGCACGGTGACCCCGGAGCTGGAGGCCGAGGGTTGGGCCAAGGACCGGATCCGCGAGCTGCAGGAATTGCGCAAGTCGACCGGGCTGGACGT
>DATJBA010000358.1:0-19351 GCA_035515675.1 Mycobacterium sp. | reverse complement strand
TTGTGCTTTCGCTGCGCGGCCTCGGCCTCAGCCTCGGCCGTAGCGACCAGCGCCTCTGTCTCGGCCCGCGCCTCGGCCTGCATCTGGGAAACCTCGTCGACCGCACGCCGCAGCATCTTCGCCATCCGATGTTGCATCGCGTGGGGCGAGGGTGAGGTGTCCGTGAGGACGGCGACCTCATCCGTGAGGACGGCGACCTCAATCCGCAGCGCGGCTGCTTCATCGCCGGATTCCTTCAGCCGGGCCCTTAGGCTCTCAACTTCGTCGAGCAGCAACTGCTGCTTGGTGATCAACATCTCGATGTAGGCATCAACCGCTGCCGGATCGTAGCCCCTGAACATGCGAGAGAACGTCTTTGCGGGTTCGGCTATCATCGCCGGGCATTCACCGCCTCAGCGGGGGTCGCTGTCGGGCGTCCAGTACGGCGTTCCGTCGTCGGGCGCGATGCATGGCGGCGCGCTGTAGTCCACCTCGCCACCGACTACCGCTGCGCCCGCGATGTCGTCGCCGGACATCCGCCCACGGACACATGCCGGCCGTGAGCGTCAACGCAGGCGTGCGCTACTGGGGGTCCTGCTGCTATTGGTACCACTGCCAGCCCAGCGGCCAGGATCAGCGCCACCGCCAGATTCCTCAGCGTTTTCATCGCATCACCCGATCTCTTTTGCTCTCTTTACCGTTACCGAAATACTGCGCTCTTTAACCCGGTCATTCCACCGCGCGTGGTAGCCCACTCGCTCACTCGCAGGCGTTCATCCGGCAGCGCGTCCGCCACGTCTATCGACGGCAACAGCCCTATCTCAGCGCGAGCAATGTGTGGTCGACGTGGCTGCGGCTTTCGGGCGAAATGTGCGACGCGCTGATAACGGCCATAAATCGTAAGGCCAGCTCGCGAAGTTTGAGGTTGGTCTCTTGTGAGCGCCACCCAGAATCTCAAACGCGCGGTCCGCCGCGATGCCGTAGATCGCCATCAACACACCTTTGGCCTGCTCGATCACCGCCCGGTTCTCAGCGATCGCGGCGAGCCGGGCGGTTATCAGGTCCTGCGGCACGGCGACCAGGCCGGCCAGTACCTCGAACAGCGCCCGCATCGGCGCCGCGCCGATCCGGCGACGCAGGTCGCGAAAGGCTTTCTCCGACGGTGCCTTTCGGCCGCGAAGGGTGGCGGTGAGTTTGGCCCACACCTTGCGGCAGCCCAGCGCCGGGAACAGGCAGCAGGCGAGCACGAAGTACACACCCACTCGCGACGGCAGATCACGCAGCCGCCGCTGAGTGATCTTCGTCTCGGCCAGCACCGCGTCGACGAGCTCAACCGGGACCTGCCAGGTCAGCTCGCCCAGATGCCCGGGGGCGAACACGGCGCGGTCAGGTGCATCCGACCGCGCCGGAGTGACAGAATTCGACACCGCGACTCCTCGGTGGCAGAACTGGGGTCTTGGTCGACCGCTCTTCTACCAGGAGTCGCACCTATATCGCTGGCAACACGCACAACATTCATCACACATGCCCCGCGTGTCACCTTGGACCACCGAGCCGATCCCTTAACTACCCGGCGGCCTAGTCCAAGTGGTTGAGTAGTCATCGCAAAGCATTCCTTGGCAGTGGAAGCTGAGATTAACGTTCAGCCGCGACGAGCGGGGGTGGATTCAGCGCTGGCCATGCTGGCCTCAGCCTGTTTAACCGCGGCGAGCATGCGTTCACTGAGCTCCAGGCATTCCCGCTCCCCCACGCCCCCGTTGAGGGAATATGCGAGCTGGCGCACCTGAATGGCGAATTGGCGCAGGTCATCACACAACTTTTTCATGGCAGCTTTCTTGGCCAAGGGAGTTTGATATGAGCCGCGGACGCCCACGTCCTGCCGGGATTAGACCCAATTCCGGACGCCTACGTCCCGCCGAATTGGGGTCGAAGCTCCGATCCTAACCCGTACCCTCCGCGCCGACACCCCCCGGGTCGCAACGGGCAGCGGGAACCGGCAGCATTGCAACAGCCTGGGGTGTGGCGCAATGGCTGCTCGGCGACGGCTACTGCCTGGCCCGCCCGGTGCGCCTAGAGCCGGGCACCACCGTGCTCTACGGGCGGGACCGGACAACCGGGAGATGCCCGTGCTGCGGCACGGTGTGGCTGACCGACGAAACCGGCGGGTGGGTGTGCTTGGACGCCGGCCGGCTGACGAAGCGTGAGTCGGCCAGGTAACCACACCAGCCCATCCCGAGAAACGGCCCCTGGCCGCAAATGTCGTTGCCCGCAGCAATCAAATTTATAGCGCGCTATAGACCCGCCGCAAGAGAAAGACCGGGAGAATTTTCTAGCGCGCTATACTCAGCGGGTGGATCACCTGGCACTCATCAGGCGCGCGGCTAAGTCACGCGAGCGACGCCGCGCGGCGCTCGATGACGCCGACGCCGAGCTACGCCGCCTGATCCGCGAGGGATTCGAGCAGGGCATCTCTGGTGAGAAGCTCGCCGAGGCAGCCGGGCTGTCCGTGCCGCGGGTCTATCAGATCCGCGACGGGCGTCGGTAGCGGTTTTGGCAAACCCGAAGATGGGCCTGTGGCAGGCATCGGTGCCCACATTTTGCCCACACTTGACCACAGAACAGCCTGACGGAGTGTAAATCATCCTGATGTCTTTTGGCTGGTAGAGCCGTTTTCAGCCGTCTCAACTGGTACCGGATTGGAACCATGACTTCTTCTTCGGCTCGGGCTCGTCGTACGTGATCGGCAAGGCCGTCGTCACCGAGGACGAGGACTGGAACTTCTAAGCGGTCACCCCGCCCCAGCGGGATCTCCCGACGTGGGCCCTATGTTCGGGTTATGAACGGCATATGAATTGTCGGGATGGCGCGATGCGGCGGTGGCGCGGGTGGCGCTACTGCCGTGAGACTGGTGGGGTGACGAAAACCTCCTCCTCTCACGCCGATCATCGCCACCATTTTTGCCGTTCAGTCGTGCGCTGGCTGACGGCCGGATACCCCGAGGGCGTCCCCGGGCCGGACCGAGTGCCGTTGCTGGCTCTGCTGCGCAGCACACCGCTGACCGAAGATCAGATCCGGGAGGTGGTGCGCCACATCACCTCGGAGGAAGTGTCCCCGGCTATCGTTGACCACGCGATCGACCGTGACGAGATCGCCGAATTCATCTCCGACATGACCCACTACGACGCCGGGCCGGAGAACATCGCACGGGTGGCCAGCACACTGGCCGCTGCCGGGTGGCCGCTGGCCGCTATCGACGTCAGCGAGGTTATTCCCGGCGACGAATACGCGGAGGCAGCCGAACAGATGGCGTCACGAGCTTCCGAACCCGAAGAGCCCTCAGAGGTCGCCTCATAACTTCGAGATATCGATGACGAAGCGGTAGCGCACGTCGCTGGCCAGCACACGCTCATAGGCCTCGTTGATGTAATCCGGTTCGATGACCTCGATCTCGGGCGTCACGCCGTGTTCGGCGCAGAAGTTCAGCATCTCCCGAGTTTCGGCGATCCCGCCGATGTTCGACCCGGATAGGCTGCGCCGCATCAGGGCCAGCGCGAACGCCGGCACCTCCATGGGGTGCTCGGGTATGCCCAGTTCGACGAGCGTGCCGTCGACGTCGAGCAGGTTCAGATACTGGCCGAGATCCAGGTTCGCCGAGACGGTGTTCAGGATCAGGTCGAAGCTGCCGCGCAACTTGCGGAAGGTGTCGGGGTCGGCGGTTGCGTAGTAGTGGCTGGCGCCCAGACGCAGGCCGTCCTCCATCTTCTTCAGCGACTGCGACAACACCGTCACCTCGGCGTCCAGCGCCGCGCCCAGCTTCACGCCCATGTGACCCAGCCCGCCCAGGCCGATGATCGCGAGCCGCGTGTTCGCCCGGGCGTTCCAATGCCGCAGTGGTGAGTAGAGCGTGATTCCCGCGCACAATAGCGGCGCCGCAGCGTCCAGCGGCAGCGCGTCGGGGATGCGCACCACAAAGTTTTCGTCGACGACGATCGCTTGGCTGTAGCCGCCCTGGGTCGACTGGCCGTCTTTGCCGATCGAGTTGTAGGTGAAGGTCGCTCCCGGTTTGCAGTACTGCTCGAGCCCGGCCAGACATCTGCTGCATTCACCGCAGGAGTCCACCATGCAGCCCACCCCGACGCGGTCGCCCACCTTGTACTTGGTGACCTCAGAGCCCACCGCAGTCACCACCCCGGCGATCTCATGGCCGGGAACCACCGGGTAATTCGGTTGCCCCCACTCGGCTTTGGCGGTGTGGATGTCTGAGTGGCAGATCCCGGTGAACTTGATCTCGATCGCTACGTCGTGCGGACCAGGGTCGCGACGGGTGATGGTGGTCTTGGTCAGCGGTTCAGTCGCCGAGGTGGCGGCATACGCCGAAACAGTGCTCATTAGAAATACCTCTTCGTTCTTCGGTTCACTGCGCGCGATTTCATGGTCGGGGGTACCCGAAAAGCCTATCTCCGCACCGGTTCGGCGAGAGCCGAGAGTCCGGTCACCCGACTCTTAGTTGATCGGGGCGTTGACCCAGCGCAGGTCGTCGACGATGCCGCGGGCCGCGACCAATCCCTCGCCGGTCTGCCATACCTCGTTGTCGACGACGAAAACCCGGTTGTCGTGATTGGCGGACAGCTTGCGCCACGGGTCACTGTCCAGGACGGTGGCGGCGCGCTCCGCGGCGGCAGGTGAGGCGCACGAGACGTAGATGATGTCGGCGTCGGCCACTGAGAGATCCGGGAGATCCGGCGTCTTCGCGAGGTCGGCATTGGTGGCGCCGATCTCGAGGTAAGGCTTATCGGTGAACCGCTGTGCCGCCGGCCGGTCCACCCCGACCGCGGTGAGCACGCTGGCCGGGAAGTTATTGGCCCCGTACACCCGGATGGTGTTGGTGGTCAGCTGAACAATCGATGCCTGGAAGTGGGCTGCGTCATGCGTGGCCCCGACCTGGGTGGCCCGCTGCGAGAAGCCGTTGATCATTGCGTCCACGGCAGCGCTGCGTGCCGTGGCGGCGCCGACGCCACGCAAGTTGTCTTCCCAGGCCGCGCCGGGTGCCGCCGTGAACACCGTCGGTGCGATCACGGCCAGCTGCGGATACAACTTCGGTGTCAACCCTTGCGATCCCAGGATCAGATCGGGGTGAGTCGCCGCGATGCTGCCCAGGTCAGGGTCCGTGCGGGTGCCGGCACCTGGCAGGCCGTGCACCGCCTCGCCCAGATAGGAGGGCTGACTCGACGAGCCGTCCGGCAATGCGGCGGCGACCACCCGCGATTGCAGCCCGAGCGCGCACAGGGCGTCGAGCTGGTCACCGGAGAGCACCACGATGCGCTGCGGCTCCGCGGACACCTGGACCACGCCAGGGTTGACTCCCGCCGCGTTGTGGGCCTGTCGTGTCGGCGGCCCTGGATCGGCCGCGGCGGCATCCCGCGCGCATGACTCGTCTGACCGGCGGTCGTTTCCCAGCACCCCGGCGCCGGCGATTTGGGTGGTGGGGGTGATCAGCGATCGGGTCGACGCTTTGGTGTCTTTTCCGGACCCGCAACCGCTGCAGGCCACGACCACCGCTGCGGCCAGAGCGGCGACGGCCATGAACAAGGGTCGGATCCCGCCGAATTGCACGCGTCCGACGCTAACATCCGGCCAGCTCGGACTGGTCTGCCGAAACGACGCCGGCAACGGGTAGGCCATTTACGACAGTTTGTAGGACCAGCCCTGCCGTCGACATGGTGGGGGGCTAAGATTCTTGTCATTACTGGGTTCTGGCCCCTGTCCGATCTGGATGTTTGGAGGAGCTGTTGACAGCCGAAGCGCCCCCGTTGGGAGAACTCGAGGCCATCCGTCCGTACCCGGCCCGGACCGGTCCCAAAGGGAACCTCGTCTACAAACTGGTCACCACCACCGATCACAAGATGATCGGCATCATGTACTGCGTCGCCTGCTTCATCTTCTTCTTCATCGGCGGACTGCTGGCGCTGTTTATGCGCGCCGAGTTGGCGACGCCTGGTCTGCAGTTCTTCTCGAACGAGCAGTACAACCAGCTGTTCACCATGCACGGCACGATCATGCTGCTGTTCTATGCCACCCCGATCCTGTTCGGCTTCGCCAACCTGGTGCTGCCGCTGCAGATCGGCGCCCCCGACGTGGCTTTTCCGCGGCTGAACGCGCTCTCGTTCTGGCTGTTCGTGTTCGGCGGCACGATCGCGACGGCCGGCTTCATCACGCCGGGCGGGGCGGCCGATTTCGGCTGGACCGCCTACACCCCGCTGACCGACGCCATCCACTCACCCGGTGCCGGCGCCGACCTGTGGATCCTGGGTTTGGCCGTCGCGGGTCTGGGCACCATCCTGGGTGCGGTCAACATGATCACCACGGTGGTCTGCATGCGCGCGCCGGGGATGACGATGTTCCGGATGCCGATCTTCACCTGGAACATCTTGGTGACGTCCATCCTGATCCTGATCGCGTTCCCACTGCTCACCGCGGCGTTGTTCGGGCTGGCCGCCGACCGCCACCTGGGGGCCCACGTTTATGACCCCGCCAACGGCGGAGTCCTGTTGTGGCAGCACCTGTTCTGGTTCTTCGGCCACCCCGAGGTCTACATCATCGCGCTGCCGTTCTTTGGGATCGTCTCGGAGATCTTCCCGGTGTTTTCCCGCAAGCCGATCTTCGGCTACACCACGCTGGTCTACGCGACGTTGTCGATCGCCGCGTTGTCGGTGGCGGTGTGGGCACACCACATGTTCGTTACCGGAGCCGTACTGCTGCCGTTCTTTTCGTTCATGACGTATTTGATCGCGGTGCCGACCGGGATCAAGTTCTTCAACTGGATCGGCACTATGTGGAAGGGCCAGTTGACCTTTGAGACGCCGATGCTCTTTTCGGTCGGCTTTATGGTCACCTTCCTGTTGGGTGGTCTGACCGGTGTGCTGCTGGCCAGCCCGCCGCTGGACTTCCACGTCAGCGACACCTATTTCGTGGTCGCGCACTTCCACTACGTGCTGTTCGGCACCATCGTGTTCTCCACCTTCGCCGGTATCTACTTCTGGTTCCCGAAGATGACCGGACGGCTGCTCGACGAGCGGCTGGGCAAGCTGCACTTCTGGTTGACGTTCATCGGCTTCCACACCACGTTTTTGGTGCAGCACTGGCTGGGCGACATGGGTATGCCGCGCCGCTACGCCGACTACCTGCCCACCGACGGCTTTACCGGCCTGAACGTCATCTCGACGATCGGGGCCTTCATCCTGGGTGCGTCGATGTTCCCGTTCGCATGGAACGTCTTCAAGAGCTGGCGCTATGGCGAGGTCGTGACCGTCGATGACCCGTGGGGCTATGGCAATTCGCTGGAGTGGGCGACCAGTTGCCCGCCACCGCGGCACAACTTCACCGAGCTGCCCCGGATCCGTTCGGAGCGCCCGGCATTCGAGTTGCACTACCCGCACATGGTGGAACGGCTTCGCGCCGAGGCGCACGTCGGGCGTAGCCACGCCCCCGCCGACCACGTAAGCGTTCGCACCTAATGGGCGGTAGCGGCCCCAATCGAGGGTGAGTCGCACGTGAGCACAGCGTCTAAGGTGTCGGTGCTGATCACCGTCACCGGCGTGGATCAACCAGGTGTGACGTCGGCGCTCTTCGAGGCACTGTCGCAGCACGGAGTCGAGCTGCTCAACGTCGAACAGGTGGTGATCCGGCGGCGGCTGACGCTGGGCGTGCTGGTGTCCTGCCCGCCGGAAGTCGCTGACAGTGCCGCGTTACGGGACGACGTCGAGGCCGCCATCCGCGGGGTGGGCCTCGACGTCACGATCGAGCGCAGCGACGACGTGCCGATCATCCGGGAACCGTCGACCCACACCATTTTCGTGCTGGGCCGGCCGATTACCGCCAGGGCGTTCGCCGCGGTGGCCCGGGAGGTGGCAGCGCTGGGCGTCAACATCGACCTTATCCGCGGTGTCTCCGACTACCCGGTCACCGGCCTGGAGTTGCGGGTCTCGGTGCCGTCGGGAGCCGATGGCCTACTGCGGACCGCGCTGAACCGGGTGTCCTGCGACGAGCGCGTCGACTTGGCAGTCGAGGACTACACCCTGGAACGGCGGGCCAAACGGCTCATCGTGTTTGATGTCGATTCGACGCTGGTGCAAGGCGAGGTCATCGAGATGCTGGCGGCGCGGGCGGGCGCTCAGGGAACGGTCGCCGCGATCACCGAGGCCGCGATGCGTGGTGAACTGGATTTCGCGCAGTCGCTTCAGCAGCGGGTGGCGACCTTGGCCGGCCTGCCGGCCACGGTGATCGACGAGGTCGCCGATCAGCTGGAACTGATGCCCGGCGCCCGGACCACGCTGCGCACGCTGCGGCGGCTGGGATTTCGTTGCGGCGTGGTCTCCGGAGGTTTCCGGCGGATCATCGATCCGCTCGCACACGAGCTGATGCTGGACTTTGTCGCCGCCAATGATCTCGAGATCGTCGACGGCATACTCACCGGGCGGGTGGTCGGCCCGATCATCGACCGGCCCGGCAAGGCCAAGGCCCTGCGGGACTTCGCAGCGCAGGCCAGGGTGCCGATGGAGCAGACCGTCGCCGTCGGCGACGGCGCCAACGACATCGACATGTTGGCGGAGGCTGGGCTCGGTGTGGCGTTTAACGCCAAGCCGGCGTTGCGTGAGGTCGCCGATGCGTCGTTGAGCTACCCATATCTTGACACGGTGCTGTTTCTCCTGGGTGTGACACGCAGTGAGATCGAGGCTGCCGACGCGGTCGACGGCGAGGTGCGCCGCGTGGAGATACCTCCCAATTAGGTGGGCGAGCTGGGGGCACTCCTCTGCGGAGCGCGGACCCCACCCGCTTGCGGGGGAACGCAAAAGCTTCCATTTCATATCGAAAATGGGGCTTTTGCGTCTGGGGGCCGGGCAGGGCCCGGCGAACACCGCGGTCGGACGACCCGGCAGGTGTCACAGCGTCGCGGTACGGCACGATGATCGGGTGCCCGAAAACGGAAGCGAGTCAGCCGACCCCGATTTGCTGATCGACTTCAGAAACGTTTCACTGCGCCGCGACGGGCGTGTCCTGGTGGGGCCGCTGGATTGGGCGGTCGAACTCGACGAACGTTGGGTGATCATCGGCCCCAACGGAGCCGGCAAGACGTCGCTGCTGCGTATCGCCGCGGCGACCGAGCACCCGTCGTCGGGCGTCGCCTTTGTGCTCGGTGGGCGGCTGGGCCGGGTCGACGCTTCGGAGTTGCGTTCGCGGGTCGGGCTGAGTTCGTCGGCTCTGACGCAGCGGGTGCCCGGCGATGAACTGGTGCGCGACCTCGTCGTCTCGGCTGGCTATGCGGTGCTGGGCCGATGGCGGGAACGCTACGAGGATGTCGACTACCACCAGGCGATCGATATGCTGGAGAGCCTCGGCGCCGAGCACCTCGCGGACCGTAGCTACGGAACGCTGTCGGAAGGTGAGCGCAAGCGGGTGCTGATCGCTCGCGCGTTGATGACCGACCCGGAACTGCTGCTGCTCGACGAACCCGCCGCCGGCCTGGACCTGGGCGGCCGTGAGGAGTTGGTGGCCCGGCTGACCGACCTGGCCGCCGACCCCGACGCGCCCGCCCTGGTGCTGGTCACCCACCACGTGGAGGAGGTTCCGCCCGGGTTCAGCCACTGCATGCTGCTGTCGGAGGGCCGGGTGGTCGCCGCGGGTTTGCTGC
This sequence comes from Mycobacterium sp., assembly GCA_035515675.1. Taxonomy (GTDB): domain Bacteria; phylum Actinomycetota; class Actinomycetes; order Mycobacteriales; family Mycobacteriaceae; genus Mycobacterium. Next base: position 9,684 of record DATJBA010000358.1, on the reverse strand, counting down.
CCGACGTGCTGACTGGCGAGAACCTGTCCACCGCGTTTGGCCAGTCGATCGCCTTGGACGTCGTCGACGGGCGCTATTTCGCCCGGCGAGTTCGCACCCGCGCAGCTCACCGGAGGCACCTATGAGTTCACCACGCGAGCCGCCCCCTCTGACACCGAGGCCGGCCGCCACCGTGATGCTGGTCCGCGACACGGAGGCCGGCATGGCCGTCTTCTTGATGCGCCGGCACGCACGGATGGAATTTGCCGCGGGGGTGATGGTGTTTCCCGGCGGCGGCGTCGACGACCGCGACCGCAACGCCGATATCGCGTGGGCCGGGCCGCCGCCACAGTGGTGGGCGCAGCGATTCGGCATCGAAGCCGAACTGGCCGAGGCGCTGGTCTGTGCCGCCGCCCGCGAGACGTTCGAGGAATCGGGAGTGCTTTTCGCCGGGCCGGCCGACGACCCGGACGGCATCGTTGCCGATGCCTCGGTTTACGGCGACTCCCGCCGCGCGCTGGCGGAGGGATCGCTGTCATTCGCGGACTTCCTGCGCCGCGAAAACCTGGTGCTGCGATCCGACCTGCTGCGGCCGTGGGCCAACTGGGTCACCCCGAAGGCCGAGCGCACCCGCCGTTACGACACCTATTTCTTTGTGGGAGCCCTGCCGGAGGGTCAGCGCGCCGACGGTGAGAACACCGAATCCGACCGCGCCGGCTGGACGACGCCGCAGGCCGCCATCGACGACTTCGCGGCTGGTCGTAGCTTCCTGCTGCCACCGACCTGGACCCAGCTGGACTCGCTGGCCGGTCGCACCATCGCCGATGTGCTGGCCGTCGAGCGCCGGATCGTCACGGTGCAGCCGCGCCTGGAGATCGACGGCGACAACTGGGTGTTCGAGTTCTTCGATTCCGACCGCTACCACCGGGCACGGAAATCGGGCGGATCTATGGGGTGGCCGCTGTGAGCGAGTTTGTCAGCGTCGTGGTCCGCGACGGCGCCGATTCTGCTGGGGTTGCCACCCTGGTGTTGTCGCGGCCGCCCACCAACGCAATGACCCGGCAGTTCTACCGGGAGATCGCGGCCGCGGCCGCCGAACTGGCACCGCGCGATGACGTCGCCGCGGTAATCCTGTTCGGTGGCCACGAGATCTTCTCTGCCGGCGACGACATACCCGAGCTGCGGACACTGACGGCCCCGGAGGCCGATACCGCGGCTCGGGTCCGCCGCGAGGCGGTCGACGCCGTCGCGGCGATCCCCAAGCCGACCGTGGCCGCGATTACCGGATACGCGCTAGGCGCCGGCCTCACGCTGGCCCTGGCCGCCGATTGGCGGGTCAGTGGTGACAACGTGAAGTTCGGGGCGACCGAGATCCTGGCCGGCCTGATCCCCGACGGCGGTGGAATGGCCCGCCTGACTCACGCGACCGGGGCGAGCAAGGCCAAGGAACTGGTGTTCAGTGGCCGCTTCTTCGACGCCGAGGAGGCCTTGGCGCTAGGCCTGATCGACGAGATGGTCGCCCCGGACCACGTGTACGACGCCGCTGTGGCGTGGGCGGAGCGTTTCCTCGATGGCCCGCAACATGCGCTGGCCGCCGCCAAGGCCGGTATCAATGCCGTCTTTGAAGACGGCTTCGGCCTGGAATCCGCCGACCGACTCGCCGCCGAACGGCGGCGTTACGCCGAAGTGTTCGCCGCTGGTCACAGCGGTGCCGGCCCCGACGGTTGTGGCGCCGATCCAGACGGCGGTTAGGCTGCCCTGCATGGTGACGAGGAGTTCGAGCGACGCGGTCCCCAACCCGCGTGTGACCGCTGAGCAGGTGGAAGCCGCCCGGCATGACAGTAAGCTCGCCCAGGTGCTCTACCACGACCGGGAAGCCGAGACCTACGACGAGAAGTGGTCGATCTCCTACGACCAGCGCTGCATCGAGTACGCGCGGGACTGCTTCGACGCCGTCGTGCCCGACGAGGTCATCAGGGAGCTGCCCTACCAGCGGGCCCTCGAATTGGGTTGTGGGACCGGTTTTTTCCTGCTCAACCTGATTCAGTCCGGAGTCGCCCGGCGGGGGTCGGTTACCGACCTCTCACCCGGCATGGTCAAGGTCGCCGCCCGCAACGGGCAGTTGCTGGGTCTGGACATCGACGGCCGGGTCGCCGACGCCGAGGGCATCCCGTACGACGACAACACCTTCGATTTGGTGGTCGGGCACGCCGTGCTGCATCACATTCCCGATGTCGAGCTGTCGTTGCGTGAGGCGATCCGGGTGCTGCGGCCTGGCGGCCGGTTCGTGTTCGCCGGTGAGCCGACTACCGTCGGCGACGGCTACGCACGCTCGCTGTCCACGCTGACCTGGCGGATCATCACCAACGCCACCAAGTTGCCAGGTCTGACCGGCTGGCGGCGTCCGCAGGCCGACCTCGATGAGTCCTCGCGCGTCGCGGCGCTGGAGGCTCTCGTCGACCTGCACACCTTCACACCGAGTGACCTGGAGCGGATGGCTGCCAACGCCGGCGCGATCCAGGTCCATACCGCCACCGTGGAGTTCACCGCCGCGATGCTGGGATGGCCGCTTCGCACGTTTGAATGTGCGGTACCGCCCGAGCGCCTGGGCTGGGGCTGGGCGAAGTTCGCCTTCACCAGCTGGAAGACGCTGAGCTGGGTGGATGCCAACGTATGGCGCCACGTGGTGCCGAAGAGCTGGTTCTACAACGTGATGATTACCGGGGTCAAACCCTCCTGACCGTCGGTTTCACCTTCAGCACGGATGACGTCAGCTACCTGCGGTCGGAATCGGGTGCCGCAGCGCTTGCAGCGGTCGCTCAATTCGAGTTGACGGACAGTACCCGGATCGCCGATATTGCCGCAGTGCGTGCCCGATTCGGCGACCGGGCCCCGATGCTGGTGGAGACCACGCTGCTGCGCCGTAGGGCCCCCGAAAAATTAGGGAAGCTGGGCCAGTTGGGCCCGAATTTTCAGGTGTCGAACTGGCTGTTCACCGACGAGGCGCTGCAGCAAGCCACCGCGGCGCCCGTGGCCCTGCACCGGGCCACGCGACTGGCCGGCGTCGGAGTCGTGGTGCACGATGCGACCTGCTCGATCGGCACCGAATTGGCCGCGCTGCGCGGCTCGTGCGTGCGAGCAGTGGGCAGCGATATCGACCCGGTAAGGCTGTCGATGGCACGCCACAACCTGGGGACCGCCGCCGACCTGTGCCGTGCCGACGCGCTGCATCCGGTGACCCGCGGCGCGGTGGTCATCGTCGACCCCGCACACCGTCTTGGCTCGCGGCGGCGCGTGAGCCCGGACGACTACCAGCCCGGCCTGGGCCAGTTAATCGACACCTACCGTGGCCGGGATCTCGTCGTAAAGTGCGCTCCCGGAATAGATTTCGATCAAGTAAGGCGCCTCGGTTTCGACGGCGAAATCGAGGTGACGTCGTATCGGGGTTCGGTCCGGGAAGCATGCCTATGGTCGGCCGGGTTGGCGCAGTCGGGTGTCCGCAGACGGGCGAGCGTCCTTGATCGGGGCGAACAGATCACCGACACCGAACCGGACGACTGCCCGGTGCGGCCGGCCGGGCGATGGATCGCCGACCCCGACGGCGCCGTGGTCCGGGCCGGCTTGGTGCGCCACTACGGCGCGCGGCACGGGCTGTGGCAACTCGACCCCGACATCGCCTACTTGTCCGGGGATCGGCTGCCACCGAGGGTCCGGGGCTTCGAGGTGCTCGAGCAGTTAGTGTTCGACGAGCGCCGGCTCCGGCAGGCACTGTCGGCGCTGGACTGCGGGGCGCTGGAGATCCTGGTCCGCGGTGTGCGGGTTGACCCCGACGCGCTGCGGCGACGGCTGCGGCTGCGCGGCAGCCGGCCCCTGTCGGTGGTCATCACCCGCATCGGCTCGGGGCCTGCCGGTCATGCGACGGTGTTCGTTTGCCGTCCCTCGCGATAGTCCCGGGCTGAGAACAGCTGGCGATTTTGTTGGTCGGTACTGGCGCCTACACCAGTGCCTGGGGGAGCAGCACTGGCGCAAACCCTATAAGAACGTCACCCGACACCTGGGGGTACCACCCGCTTGCGGGGGAGCAGCAGCTACCGTGATCGGGCGTCGCGCCCACGGTTTTTAGGCACGGCGACGGGAAGGTGTGACACGCACGCGACCGGAGGATCGCGTCGTGAGAGCTACCAACCAGGCCGTGTCCGATGGCCAGCGGGTGACCGATAGCCGCCACCGACCAGGGACACGGGGAACCGAATTCCGTCAGCCCGGCCGGACAAGAACACGGCTATCGCGCCGGGCAACCGTTACCCGGCAACGGCCAACAACGGCCAACTCCGTCAGTAACGGTACGCTGGCTGCGATCGTGCCCCGCCTTTGTAGTCTGCGAGGACAATTCGACGATGCGTTATCTGATAGCGGCCGCGGTGCTGGCACCCGCGGTGCTGCTGGGCTGCCCGGCGACCGCCGCGCCAGCGTCTTGTGCCGGGTTGGACGGCACCATCGAGGCCGGGCAGCTGTGTCATGTACACGCCACCGGCCCCAATTACACGATCAACATGACGTTTCCGGTTGACTATCCCGACCAACAGGCGCTGACCGACTACATCACGAAAAACCGCGACGGGTTCGTCAATGTCGCACAGACCTCGGGGCCGCGTGACCAGCCGTACCAAATGGAAGCCACCACCGAGCAACACACTTCCGGTCAGCCGCCACACAACACCCGCAGCGTCGTGCTCAAGTTCTTCCAGGACCTCGGCGGAGCGCATCCGTCCACCTGGTACAAAGCGTTCAACTACAACCTCGGGGCAATGCAGCCCATCACCTTCGACAATCTGTTTGCGCCCGGCACTACGCCGCTGGACAGCATCTTCCCGATCGTTCAGCGCGACCTGGAACGTCAAAACGCTTTGGGTGCAGCGATCTTGCCCTCGACCGGGCTTGACCCGTCGCACTATCAGAACTTTGCCATCACCGATGACCAGCTGATCTTCTACTTCGCCCCGGGTGAGATGCTGCCGGCGTTTGCCGGTCCAATCCAAGCCCAGGCGCCCCGCAACGCCATCCCGCCGCTGGCTATCTAACGAGCCTTGGGACGAGGCCGGGTTCAGGTCGGCACGAAGCCGTAGACCTGACCGTCGCTGGTGGCGGCCACCACCCGGCGATCGTTGCCGACCGAGACCCCGACGGGATATCCAGTGGCCGCCGGGAGCGGATAGCTGTTGAGCGTATGACCGTTGGCCGGATCGAAGACCAGCACCGACATGCCGGGTGCGCCGTCTGCGGGTGGGCCGCTGACCACCGCGTAGCCGGCGACGGTGCCAGCCAGGCTCGACGACGACAGTGGGACGACGTCGTCGCGGCGCCAGACCCGAACGGCGTGATCACCGGCATCCTTGAACGCCGCGAGCCGGGTGTCGGGGCCGCCGCCCGACACGATCAGTCCCTGCGGGGTGACGGCGGGCGGCGTCTGCGCCAGGAATCCCAGCGGCACCGACCACTTCGCTTTCCCGTCGGCGCCGTTGAGTGCCCACAGACGTTGGTCACGGCCATTGACGTATACGGTCGACCCGTTGGCGGACAACACCGGGCTGGCAATGACACCGGCGCTGACGGCATCGCTGGTCCACTCCCGGGCAAGTAGCGGGGTCTGGCCCAGGTGGTACTTCAGCCCGACCAGCCCCGCGGCCGCAGCCCCGGGCTGCAAGACGCCGAGCACCACCGTCCCATTGGCCGTCGAGAAGGCGGGGGCGGCTGCGACGGGGCAGCCCTGCCGGGCCGGTGCGCAATCGGCCAGCCCACGCGTCGCGTCGGTGGGATCGATGCCCTCCACCAGGTCCAGCGGGCTGCCCACCACCATGCCGCGGTGGGCGTCGAACACCAGCACCTGCCCCAGGTGCGTGGCGACCAGCAGTTGGCCGTGTCCTAAAAACCGTGGGGTGGTGGGCATCCCGATCACCGGCTGCCGCCACCGCGTCCACTGTGTCACCGGAAAAGACAGGAAAGCCCCCGGCTCGCCGAGGTAGAGGTTGTCGAAGCCGTCGAACAACGGGCCGGCGAAGCCGCCACCCTGGACTAGCCGGACACACCACCGTTGCCGGCCGTTGTCGTTGTTCTCCCACTCCATCAGCGAACATCCGGCCGGGGTCTGCGCGTTCAGGGCGAGATAACCACGTGCGCTCAGCGCCGGACCGGCCGCCAAACTTCCTTTGACCGACCGCGTCCACTGCAACGACAGCTTGGTCGCGCCGCTCGTCGTGGTGTAGCTGCTGTTGGCCGCGTCACCATATTGCGCGGGCCAGCCATGCGAGGCGGACGCGTCCACCCACGAGTCGGTGTTGCCGCAACCGCCGAGCCCAACCGTGAGCACAGCCGCCAGCACCGCAAACGACCAACGCCGAAGCCCACGCAGGAGATGTCGGGCAAGCACCTCGGTTTCCCAAATCCTTCCAACGCGGGTCGCTCAAGGGCGGGCCCGGCCGTTCGGCATGAGCAGCGATCGAGTACAGGTGAGGGTAACCCGTGGTGCCTCGCGTAGGCTTTCCGGCCATGACGACCATGTGGGGTGCCCCGCTCCACCGCCGCTGGCGCGGATCACTGCTGCGGGACCCACGCCAGGCCAAGTTCCTCACGCTGGCCTCGCTGAAGTGGGTGCTGGCCAACCACGCGTACACACCGTGGTACCTGGTGCGCTACTGGCGGCTGCTGAAGTTCAAGCTGGCCAACCCGCACATCATCACCCGCGGCATGGTGTTTCTCGGTAAGGGTGTGGAGATCCACGCGACACCCGAGTTGGCGCAGCTGGAGATCGGCCGGTGGGTGCACATCGGGGACAAGAACACGATCCGCGCGCACGAGGGCTCACTGCGGTTCGGTGACAAGGTGGTGCTGGGCCGGGACAACGTCATCAACACCTACCTCGACATCGAGATCGGCGACTCGGTGGTGATGGCGGACTGGTGCTACGTTTGCGATTTCGACCACCGCATGGACGACATCAACATCCCGATCAAGGATCAGGGCATCATCAAGTCCCCGGTCCGGATCGGGCCGGACACCTGGGTTGGAGTGAAGGCGACGGTGTTGCGCGGCACCACCATCGGCCGCGGCTGCGTGCTGGGGTCGCACGCCGTGGTCCGCGGTGTTATCCCGGACTACTCGATTGCGGTCGGCGCACCGGCCAAGGTGGTCAAGAATCGGCAGCTGTCCTGGGAGAACTCAGCCGCGCACCGCGCTGAACTGGCCGCTGCTTTGGCCGATATCGAACGCAAAAAAGCGGCCCGCTAGCTGGCGTGCGTGGCGCCCTCGAATAGCTTGCGCTCGCCGCTGACCCCGTCCGCAACAACAAGATGGGAGCGCGGATGAAGAAGCCGACGATCGCGATCGTGAGCGTGGCAGCGGCGACAGCGCTGGGCACGTTGGTTACCGCTTGTAGCAGCAGTTCCAACACGTCGTCGGCGACCTCAACGAGCGCCGGCGCTGCGACGCCGACGTCAGCATTGGCCGCGCCCACCGACTACACCACCCTGTTGATTCAGGGCAGCGACATCAGCGGGACGCCGCCCGACGTTTTCACCCCTGCGGAGCCGCCCACTCAAAACCCCACCGGGATGCCCGGGGCGGCGGTTGTGTTCAAGAACCAAGATGACAGCAACCGAATCCGCGACACAGTCCTGATCCTGCCCGACGCCGGAGGCGCTGCCAACGCGATGAATGGGTCGGTAGCCTCGCTCGGCAACACGGTGACCGGCGGAAACCCGCAACCAGTTTCGGTTGGCAACGGGGGAACGATGGTTTCGGGCACGTCGCCGGATAACTCCAAAGCGGTGACCGTATTGCTGTTCACCGAGGGCAAGGCGTTCGTCACGCTGGAATTCGACGGCGCCCCCGGCGATGTCGTGCCGTCCGACTTCGCCAACGGGGTCGCTCAGACGCAGGATGCCGCTATCAAGAAGAACCTGCCCGGCTAAGGCAGATCGCCTCGACACGGAACGACGACAGAACGCCGAAACGATCGACTTCAACAGTGAAGACCCCGTCGAGGTGGTGCAGTCGCTGACCAACGGCATCGGGGTTGATCGCGTCATCGATCCCGCCGGTGTCGACGCGCAGCGGCGCCGGTCAGGAGTTGTTGCGCGACAACAGAATCTTGCCACGCCCACACCAAGCTCACGACATCGGTCTGCACCGGTGCACTGGTCCTGGCTGCCGCCGGCCTGCTGGACGGCTTGACCGGGCCACCACGCGCTGGGGCGCCGTCGAACTCCTCAGCAAGCTAGGCGCCTCCTACGTGCCGCAGCGTGTCGTTGAGCATCTACCGGAGCGCATACTGACCGCCGCCGGAGTCTCCAGCGGCATCGACATGGCGCGTCGGCTTGTTGAACTGCTGGTCGACCGTGAGGCGGCCGACGCCGCTCAGCTGATGATTGAATACGACCCGCAGCCGCCGTTTGATTCGGGGGTACTCGCCAAAGCCGACGAATCGACCAAGCGCCGCGCAGCGACCTGCGAGGTAATTTGTGCGCGGCGTGGATCGGTATGGGCGCTATGACTGGGGCTCACAGTATCTCGCCTTCTAGTGGCTGCAAATAGCTTTCCTACAGGTCGAGGTCGACGCGGTGATCACCGGCATCGTCGCCCCAGACGTCGCGTGCTTCGACGTAGATGCTGTGGAGCGCTTGTGGATCGTGTGGCCCTGAGCCACAAGTTCGTCCGGCACCGGGTAGTCCCCGCGGTGGCGATGGACAGTGCCGACACGACCGCGCGCATAGTCGGGAAGCCGAGTGTGTCCGTCGGTCTCGTTGACCCGAGTGCGGACTCGTTGCCCTGGCGTGAAGGTCATAACGTTTCCAGCGGTGATGCCATGATGTGATCGATTTCGGCTTGGGTGAGTACTCCCTTTTCGACACAAAGCTGCTGAATAGCGTCGAGCCAGCGGTGAAAGTAGGAGGCTAGCGGCTGCCGGCCTGGACGGTGTCGATGATCTCGGGTGCCTCGGCCGATTGAATCAGCTGCGGCGGTGGGCGAGCATGGAGACCATGTCTTACGTCCTTCCCGGCGACGTGGACCAGCGCCCGATCTCGGTAATCGGCGGCGGGACGCTCGGTCGTCGCATCGCCATGATGTTCTCGGCCGGTGGCAGCCGGGTACAACTGTTCTCTCGCTCGGCCGACTCGCGCGAGGCGGCGAAACGCTTCGTCGACGAGCACGCGTCTTCTGTCCGCGAGCAGTTCGGGCTCGCCGCGAGATCGCCGGGCACCGGCGAGTTCTTCGATGCGCTGCAGCCCGCCGTGGCCACGGCGTGGCTCATCATCGAAGCGGTGTCCGAAGACCTGGCGCTCAAGAAGCAGGTGTTCCGCGAACTCGACCGCCTCGCCGAGTCCGACGCGGTCCTGGCGACGAACTCGTCGTCGTATCCCAGTAGCCGCCTGCTCGACGCTGTCGGGTCCCCAGAGCGGCTGCTAAACGTCCACTTCCAGATACCGCCCGAGCTGATCGCGGTCGAGCTTATGTCGTGCGGCAGGACCGACGCCGCGGTCATCGACGCCCTCGTCGAGCGGCTGCCGCGCTACGGGCTCGTGCCCTTCACCGTGAGGCGCGAGAGCGTCGGCTTCTTGTTCAACCGCATCTGGCACGCTACCCGGCGCGAATGCCTGATGGTTGTCGCCGAGGGCGTATCAACCCCCGAGGAGGTCGACCGCATCTGGC
>DATJBA010000357.1:0-14349 GCA_035515675.1 Mycobacterium sp. | reverse complement strand
CAGACCACGCAAGTGACTCGCCAGCTGCGCGAATTGATGTTCGGTGCGGGCGTGGTGTTGACGGCGGCGCTGTTGCTTTCCGTCGCCAGCCGGGTGGCGCTAGGGCCGTTGGACCGGCTAACCGCGGTGGCCAAAGACATCACGAGCGGGGACCGCGGCCGTCGACTGCGTCCGGAGCGCACCGATACCGAACTGGGCCGCGCGGCCAGCGCCTTCGACGGGATGCTCGACGCGTTGGAAACTTCCGAGCGGCGGGCCCAGCAAGCCGCGGATGCCGCCCGTCGCGCTGAAACGGCGACCCGGCGATTCCTCGTCGACGCGGCGCACGAGCTGCGCACCCCGATCGCCGGCATCCCGGCCGCCGCCGAACAACTCGCCAGCAATGCCGGCCGGCAGGAGAACGACGCCGCGGCGCGGCGTCAGCACCGCCGCGCCAGCCTGCTGCTTTCCGATGCCCGCCGCGCCGGACGGCCCGTCGCCGACCTGTGGATCTGAGTCTCATCGACGCCGGGCTGCCGCTGGATCTGCACGACGTCGACCTGGCCGCCATAGTCGACGCCGAAGCCGACCGAAGCGCCATGCTGGCGCCACAGCTCACCGTCAGCGGGCAAGTCGTGATGCAGGGGTCGCTCCGCGAGTCCTTATCCGCCGCGTGAACCTCCGGTCGACGTGCGCTCCGGCTCCTTATCGGCGGTGTCACAGCCGGGAAAGCGTGGCGCTGATGTCCTTGGTCAACAGATAGAGGTCGAGGTTTGTCGAGTCGTCCGAATCGAACGGTTCGAAGCCGAATCGCTGCCACCAACTGAAGGCGGTTGGGTTGAGTGCAGTGACCACGACCGCTCGGCATGCTGCTTTTAGGTTCAGCTCGGCTGCGGTGGCCAGGATGTGCTGCACCATTTGGGTGCCGAGCCCAAGTCCGGTCACGCGCGTGTGGGTGGCCAGTCGGCCTACGAGCAGTGCGGGAACTCGCACCGGGGCGCCTTTCGGGAGAGGAGCGGGGCTCGCCGATCGATCCACCGAGGTCATCGACAAGGTTGCGTAGCAGGCCACCTTGTAGTCGCGGTCGGCGATCACCCAAACTGCTGTGGTGTTGCCGCGTCTGTTCTGGCCCGCGTAGTGGCGCAGCCACTCGTCCAGTGACGGCTCGCCCGAGGTGAACTCGTCACGCTGGTGCTTGTCCGGGTCCAGCAGCGTCGGCCGGTAGAAGTCCAATTCAGTCGAGCCAGGTGAATTCCGTCGATCGCTCCAACGCGGCCGCCAGCCGCTCGTTCACCTGCGCCGGACGGTTCAATGCTTCTGCGAACGCGGCCGCCGCTTTGGGGGAGAGACGAATGGTTTGCCGCTCTGCTAGCAGGTCGTCGGCAGCCTGGCTGGCAGCCTGCAGCACAAACGCCGACACGCTCAGGTGCGCTTCGCTGGCAGCCTCCTCCAGCCGACGCTTCGACGCCGCGTCGACGCGCAGCTGCAGACGGCTATCTTTCATGGTGGTCATGTACTCACAATGGCAGTACGCGAAGGTTTGGTCAACCATACCTGCGCTGTTCGCCCGCGCCTGGGACCCACGGGTGAACGAGTCAGCTCATGATCGGCTCGGGGGCAGGCTCGTCGCCGCGCGAGGTGCTCCGATGGATGCGGTGGTGGTGCTGGTGGTAGTGGCGGATCTCGATAACCAGCCCTGCCAGCCCCAAAGCGCCCGTGCAGGCCGACACCAGGTACAGCAACGGGCTGACATGACCGGCGAGCGCGTCGCCAAGGATCACCACGGCGGCGGTGCCGGGGAGTAGGCCGGTCAGCGTCGCCAACGCATACGGCAGCACCCGCACGGCTGACGCGCCGGCGGCGTAGTTGAGTGCCGCAAACGGCACGGCGGGAATTAACCGCAGGGACAAGATGGCCAGCCAGCCCCGTTTCCGCAAGCGCTCGTCCACCGTGTCGATCGAGCGGTGGCGAACCAAGCGGTTCAGCCGCCAACCGGCGGCACGCACCACCAGCATGGCGATCACCGCGCTCGTAGTGCTGGCGACCACCGCGATAGCAACACCCAACACCGGGCCGAACAGCAACCCGGCGGTCAGAGTGAACGCCGTGCGGGGGACCGGCACCACGGTGGCAACGACGTGCGTCATCAAAAACGCCAACGGGAACCACGGGCCGACGGATTCTGCCCAGTCGCGCAGCTGCACCGGGGTGGGCAGCGGAACCAGCAGCGCCACCGCAACCAGGACTGTGATGCCGACCACTATCCCGATGATCCGCGGCCGGGATACCTGACGCGCAGCCGCGCCGATCGCGCAGCCAAGATCGCGCAGGGTGTCGGTGATTTTGCAGGTGGCGGAAACCGTCACGTCTTGTAAGGGTACGAGGCCCAGATGAATAACTCGTTTCCCATGGCTGGCGATTCGCGACCAACCTGCCCCAATCACCGTTTTTAGCGACGAGCTCCATCAATTAACCTGGTAGCAAGTGGCGTTCCCGATATGGGTTTGCGTATCGCCAGTATCGCTGCGACAACAGGAGCAGTCGGTGTCCGTTGACGTACCCGCCGAGCCTGCAGCCAGTAAGCAAGACCTGGTGCAAGCCCGCCAACGCTGGCGCGCTGCGGTCGCCGGTGTGCTGGCCAGAAGCACCCGCAAGGAACCCACCGAGTTGGGGGACCGACCCGAGCAGCTGCTGGAAACATCGACCTATGAGGGGATCGCCATCCGGGCGCTCTACACCGCGCTTGACGAGCTGCCGGAGCCGCCGCTGCCGGGCGAGTGGCCTTACCTGCGCGGCGGTGACGCATTGCGTGACGTCAAATCCGGGTGGAAGGTTGCCGAGGCATTTCCCGCCGCCGGAGCCGTCGCCGAGGACGTCAATGCCGCTGTGCTGGCCGCGCTCGACGACGGGGTCAGCGCGCTGTTGATCCGGGTGGGGGAGTCCGGCGTGGCAGCCGACCAGCTCGAGAGGGTGCTCGCGGGCGTGTACCTGAGCATGGCGCCGGTAATCCTCGACGCCGGCGCCGACTACCCGGCGGCCTGCGACGCCATGCTGGCGTTGGTAGCCCAGGTGGAATCCGACCAGCGCGCCAGACTGTCGATAGATTTGGGAGCCGACCCGCTGACTGCGAAGCTGAGCGGCCGGGGATCCCCGGCGATCGGGCAAGTCGTCGCCGTCGCCAAGCGGGTGGCCACAGATCGCGGCGTACGGGCGATCACCGTCGACGGGCCGGCCTTCCACAACCTGGGCGCCAACGCGACGTGGGAGCTCGCCGGCAGCATCGCGGCCGCGGTGGCCTATCTGCGGGTGCTGACGGAATCTGGGCTCTCGGTCGGCGAGGCTTTACGGCGAATCAGTTTCCGGCTGGCAGCCGATGATGACCAGTTCATGACGATCGCCAAGATGCGGGCAGCGCGTCAACTGTGGGCGAGGGTCGCCGAAGTCGTCGGCGACCCGGAGGGCGGCGCCGCTGTCCTGCACGCGGAGACGTCGCTGCCGATGATGACCCAGCGCGACCCGTGGGTGAACATGCTGCGCGGCATGCTGGCCGCATTCGGCGCCGGCGTCGGCGGGGCCGACTCGGTGCTGGTGTTCCCATTCGACTTGGCAATCCCGGGCGGATTTCCCGGCGTGGCAACCGGTTTCGCGCGCCGGATCGCCCGCAACACCCAGCTGCTGCTGTTGCAAGAGTCGCACGTCGGCCGCGTGCTGGACCCGGCCGCCGGGTCGTGGTTCGTCGAGGACCTCACCCAGCAGCTGGCGCAGCAGGCCTGGCAGCATTTCCAAGCCGTCGAGGCCCGCGGCGGATTCGTCGACGCCCGTGACTATATTGCCGGCCAGATCGCCGAAATAGCTGCCCGACGCACCGACGACATTGCCCATCGCCGGACCGCGATCACTGGTGTCAGCGAATACCCGAACCTAGCTGAACCTGCTCTGCCGCGAGGGGATTCGGTACCGACCGTCGCGCGTTACGCGGCCGGGTTCGAAGCGTTGCGGGACCGTTCGGACGTCTACCTGGCCCGCACCGGTTCACGTCCGCGGGCGCTGTTGCTGCCGCTGGGTCCGCTCGCCGAGCACAACGTCCGGGCGATGTTCGCGGCGAACCTGCTGGCCTCGGGTGGCATCGAGGCGGTCAACCCGGGCACGGTCGATGCGGAAGGGGTTGCGCAGGCCGTGTCGGAGTTTTCTGCGGCGGGATCGCCGACCGTAGCGGTCATCTGCGGTACCGACAAGCGCTACCGCGACGAGGCCGCAGGCATTGTGGCGGCGGCCCGAAATGCCGGCGTATCGAGGGTTTACCTGGCCGGACCCGAGAAAGCGCCGGCGGACGCCGGGCACCGACCCGACGAGTTCTTGACCGCGAAAATCGATGCGGTACAAGCCCTGTCGAATCTGCTCACCCGATTGGGAGCGTAGCCGCTATGACGACGACGACACCTGCAGTCGGCAGTTTCTCCGATATCCCGCTGCACAGCGATCGCGAAGTGCAGCCGCCCACCGAAGCCGCGGTGGAAAAGCACGTCGCTGCGGCCGCGTCGGCGCATTGGTACACCCCCGATCAGCTGCAGTGGCATACGCCGGAAGGCATTGACGTCAAACCGGTGTACATCGCCGCCGACCGTGCCGCCGTCGAGGCCGACGGTTATCCGCTGAACAGTTTCCCCGGTGAGCCGCCGTTTGTGCGCGGACCGTATCCGACGATGTATGTCCACCAGCCCTGGACAATCCGGCAATACGCCGGGTTCTCCACCGCCGCGGATTCCAACGCGTTTTACCGCCGCAACCTCGCCGCCGGCCAGAAGGGCCTGTCGGTGGCCTTCGACCTGGCCACCCACCGCGGCTACGACTCCGACCACCCCCGCGTCCAGGGCGACGTCGGAATGGCCGGCGTGGCAATCGATTCCATCCTCGACATGCGCCAGCTGTTCGACGGCATCGACCTGTCGGCGGTGAGCGTGTCGATGACGATGAACGGTGCCGTGCTGCCGATCCTGGCGTTGTATGTGGTGGCCGCCGAGGAGCAGGGGGTGCCGCCGGAGAAACTGGCCGGCACCATCCAGAACGACATCCTCAAAGAGTTCATGGTGCGCAACACCTACATCTACCCGCCCAAGCCGTCGATGCGAATCATCTCCGATATCTTCGCCTACACCAGCGCCAAAATGCCGAAGTTCAACTCCATCTCGATCTCCGGCTACCACATCCAAGAAGCCGGCGCCACAGCGGATTTGGAGTTGGCCTACACCTTGGCCGACGGCGTCGACTACATCAAGGCGGGCCTGAACGCCGGGCTGGACATCGACAAGTTCGCGCCCCGGCTGTCCTTCTTCTGGGGCATCGGGATGAACTTCTTCATGGAGGTCGCCAAGCTGCGCGCAGGCCGGCTGCTGTGGAGCGAACTGGTCGCCGGATTCGGCTCCAAGAATCCCAAATCGCTTTCGCTGCGCACACATTCGCAGACCTCAGGCTGGTCGCTGACCGCCCAGGACGCCTTCAACAACGTCGCGCGCACCTGCATCGAGGCGATGGCCGCGACCCAGGGCCACACCCAGTCGTTGCACACCAACGCACTCGACGAGGCGCTGGCGCTGCCCACCGACTTCTCCGCCCGGATCGCCCGCAACACCCAGCTGGTGTTGCAGCAGGAATCAGGCACCACCAGGCCGATCGACCCGTGGGCGGGCTCCTACTACGTGGAGTGGCTGACCCATCGGCTCGCGCAGCGAGCGCGCGTCCATATGGCCGAGATCGCCGAGCACGGCGGCATGGCGCAAGCCATCAGCAACGGCATCCCCAAGCTGCGCATCGAGGAGGCGGCCGCGCGCACCCAGGCTCGCATCGACTCAGGTCAGCAGCCCGTGATCGGGGTCAACAAGTACCACGTCGACGAGGACCAGAAGATCGAGGTACTCAAGGTCGAAAACAGCCGGGTGCGCGCCGAGCAGCTGGCCAAACTGCAAGAGCTGCGGGCAAACCGGGACCAGGAGGCGGTCGACGCCGCTTTGGCCGAGCTGTCTCGTGCCGCTGCCGCCCAAGGCCGCGCCGGCCCCGCTTCCGGGGGAGGGCTGGGCAATAATCTGCTGGCACTGGCCATCAACGCGGCACGGGCCAAGGCCACCGTCGGGGAGATCTCGGACGCGCTGGAAAAGGTATATGGGCGTCACCGGGCGGAGATCCGGACCATCGCCGGGGTCTATCGTGACGAAGCCGGAAAGGCCACCAACATGGCAACCGCCAGCCAACTAGTCGAGAAATTCGCCGAGGCCGACGGCCGCCGGCCCCGGATTCTGGTGGCCAAGATGGGCCAGGATGGCCACGACCGTGGGCAGAAGGTGATCGCGACGGCGTTC
This sequence comes from Mycobacterium sp., assembly GCA_035515675.1. Classification (GTDB taxonomy): domain Bacteria; phylum Actinomycetota; class Actinomycetes; order Mycobacteriales; family Mycobacteriaceae; genus Mycobacterium. The sequence goes on along the minus strand of DATJBA010000357.1, from coordinate 8,017 downwards.
GCCGACATCGGGTTCGACGTCGACGTCGGATCGTTGTTCTCCACGCCCGAGGAGGTGGCCCGCCAGGCCGCCGACAACGACGTGCACGTCATCGGGGTGTCCTCGCTGGCTGCCGGCCACCTGACGCTGGTGCCGGCACTGCGCGGCGCGCTGGTGAAGGTGGGACGGCCGGACATCATGATCGTGGTCGGCGGCGTCATCCCGCCTGGTGACTTCGACGAGCTGTATGCCGCCGGGGCCGCCGCCATCTTCCCGCCCGGGACGGTGATCGCCAATGCGGCAATCGGCTTGCTGCACAAGCTCGCCGAGCGGCTGGGGTACCCGCTGGACTAAAGACTTCTTCGGATGTCCCCCGATTGCTGCTGCGAGCGCGAGTACCAGTCCCAACGATTCAAAATCAGCCTCGAACCGGCCGCGTAACACCCCAAATACACACTGTCATAACCTGACCCGGCTCCACTCGGTCCACCCCGTGGTTACGCCTGCCGTGATCACCTTGATTTACCTACCAGCCCGGCTTATGGCGGTGCTGCTGTGCTGGGCTCCGAGACAGCCGGACATCGGCACGCGGGAATTCCACGCCTTCAGGCGGGGGAGGATGTAGGTCGCGCTCCCGCGCTGTCCTCGTGACGGCATCGACAAACCCCACTTTGACCGACGCTGGCGCCGCTTCCAGCACAGCGTGCACCGCCGAACTCACTTCCACGGCCGACAGCGGTGTGGCTGGCTGCCGAGCCGTCGCGGCTCGCGACTTGCGCTGCTGACGCCGAGGTCGCGTCTCATTCGCGGGTGTCGCCCGGGTCTTCACAGCCATGCCTCAAGCATGGTCCAAAACAAGATAACCAAGTAAACACAGTACCCAGAGACCGCTTTGCGAAAGGGCTTCTCGGCCGGTAGGACGCGATCGCCGATGGCATGCCGAACAACTCGTCTTCGACGTCGAGAAGGCCGATTCCAGGTACGGTACGACGGCGCACCGATCGACATGCCGCCCTTGGCATCTGCGTATTGGCCGGTTATCACCTGGGTTCGGATTTCGACACCATATTTCAGTTGCACTATTCGGTAGCGCGTCGGCATGCGCGATCACTCGATGACCGGGCGGCTCGATATCGAGACTCGCCAGCGCCTCCAAGACATCGTGAGAGGCGGATCCCGCAGCGCCAATGCGGCGATCGTCGACGCTATCAACAAGCGCCGGGAGGCGCTTCACGCCACAGCGCCACACCCTGCCGCGATCTCAGTCGAGGACCTCGATGCGGCATGTTAGCCCGTGCGCGCGGGCGAGACGTGCATCGAGTGTGAGCAGTGTCGCCTCGAACGCCTCCGCAAGTGCGACGTAAAACGCATCCCAGCCACGCACCGAATTGCGTAACTGCCACGCCCGCTCAAGTAGCCAGCGATGCCCGACCCGTTCGCCCGGCCAATCCCGAAGATCGGCTACTGCCTGCGACGCGCCGGTGCTGTCAAGTCGACCGCGCAAGTGCTGAACGCGTATCACGCTCAAAACTTCCACGTCGATCACGTGCGGTGCGGCCTGTTCAACGTCGGCGGCAAGACGGGCCGCGATATCACCAGATCGAGGCGTGTCGGCAACAACCTCGAACAAGCACGACGCATCAACGACCAGCATCAGGCCACTCGCCCCGCCACTCATCCAATGTGGCCAGCACGTCGGCAGTGGAAACAGTCGACGGGCGACGGCCGATCCGTGCTAACCACTGGGCGATCGACGGACGCGACGCTAAGCGCACCGCTTCCCGGCGTAGAAGCTCGGGCACCGTGATCCCTTCTTCCGCCGCCCGACGTAATAACCCTGCATACACATCGTCATCGATGTCTCGAATTTGAACCGTCTTAGGCATAGCTGCATCCTGTCATGCAAGGATGCATGACGGCATGGCTGGCACGGTTCGAGTCGTGACGGCCAAAGACAGCGGGCGGCGCCGGCGGGCGACGGATCTTGCGCCCACGAGAGTTCCGGTCAATCCTGCGGGAGCTATTGTCTCGAAGGCGGGCACAGTGCCTGAAATACCTCTGGGGAGAGCCGGGATGACCTCCGCGAAGACCGACACCGTCAAAGGGTTCGCCGCGGCTGTCCGCACCGGTGATCGCGCGGCGCTGCCGCGAGCCATCACGCTACTGGAGTCTACCCGCGCCGACCATCACGAAAAGGCGCAGCAGCTGCTGCTGGAGTTGCTGCCGGACTCTGGGAACGCTCATCGCGTGGGCATCACCGGAATCCCGGGGGTGGGAAAGTCCACCGTTATCGAGGCACTAGGGATGCACCTGATCGAACAAGGCCACCGGGTGGCGGTGCTGGCCGTCGACCCGTCGTCGACTCGCACCGGCGGCTCGATCCTTGCCGACAAGACCCGGATGGCGCGGCTGGCTGTACACCCGGAGGCCTACGTCCGGCCGTCGCCGACGTCGGGCACGTTGGGCGGGGTGGCAAAGGCCACCCGGGAAACAATTGTCCTGTTGGAGGCCGCCGGGTTTGACGTGATCCTGGTCGAGACCGTCGGCGTCGGCCAGTCCGAGGTGGCGGTGGCCAACATGGTGGACACCTTCGTGTTGTTGACGCTGGCGCGCGGCGGCGATCAGCTGCAGGGCATCAAGAAGGGTGTGCTGGAACTGGCCGACATCGTGGTGTTCAACAAGGCCGACGGGGAGCATCTCGCGGAGGCGCGGGCAGCCGCGCGGGAACTGTCCGCGGCGATCAGATTGGTCCACCCGCGTGAAACGCTTTGGCGGCCACCGGTTCTCACGATGAGTGCGATGGAGGGGACCGGCCTGACCGAGTTGTGGGACACCATCGAGCGTCATCGTCAGGTGCTCACCGAGGCGGGGGAGCTCGAAGCGCGCCGGCGGGCCCAGCAAGTCGACTGGACCTGGCAGCTGGTCCGTGACACGGTCCTGGACCGGGTGTTGTCCAACCCGGACGTGCGCAAGATTCGCGCCGACGTGGAACGCCAAGTCAAGGCGGGGGAGCTGACCCCCGCGCTGGCGGCCCAGCAAATACTGAAGGCCGCGTTGAGCGGCGCGGTTGTTGTTGGCCCGTCAGGCTAACCGCAGCTTCACTCGCCGAGCGCGGCGGCGATGTCACCCAGACGCCGCCACAGGCGGCCGTGGTCGAGGTCGCGGAAGTTGCAGTGCCGATAGAACTCCGCAGCCCGCTCGTCGATAGCGTCGACAACCACAGCCCGAGCGCCGAACTCTCGGCCACCTCGCACGCAGCGACGAAGCGCATCGACCAGCAGGTGACCGCCCAGGCGGTGGCCCTGCTCGCTACGATCCACAGCCAGCTGTGCCAACAAGACGACAGGTACCGGGTCTGGCATCCCGCGACGCAACCGGGAAGGCGCTGCTCTGTGAGTGACAGCGTTCGTCGCCAACGCGTAGTAAGCGACCACCCGCTCACCCCGGCACAGCACGTACGTGGCCGCCGTGCCGGCCGAGCGGGCAACGTGAGCAGAATTGCGCAGCCACCGGTCCAACACGGCAACCTTGGAATCGAACCGGCTGAGATCATGACCGACCGACAGTAGCTCGACCGGCTGGAGGTCGTCCCCAGCGGTCACCGGGACGGGATCGGGCTGGGCTCCTTGGCGTACCGGGTGAGGATCGGCATCGGCTCCGGCTTGGCGTCCAACGCGGTGACGAACCGCTCGAAAGCTGCCGCGCTCACGGCGATCCGCCCCACGCGCTCAAGGACCGCCTCGGCACGCTCAATCCCAGCCGTCAATAGGAACCCGGTGAGCGTCTCGCCGTTGGCCTCGGCGGCAGCGCGCAGACGAGCCTCCTGATTGGGATCGACCCGCAGGTTGATCCGGCCTCGACACTGCTCAACAGAACCCATGACAGTCAGTGTACTCACACAGTACGTACAGCTCGAAGGACCGCGGTTTTCCACCAACGCGGCTGGGCCCGGCAGGGCCACCGGCAAACGCATGCCCATGTGCTGCGGCACGCTACAGACAAATTAATCACGTTTGCCCCTGGATCGTGTGATATCCAAGTAAATTCAAAAGCGTGAAGGTTGACAACGGAGTCGATCGCTGTGGGGTCCCTGCCCACGATGCCCCTGACGCAGGTCATCGTGTGTCCGGCACGGCGGACTCACACTTTGCTTGCGTCGTTCGTAGCTTTGCCACCATGTTCCCCGCGCGCCGGTTCGGCGGCGGGGCACTGGCGGTGTATCTCGACGGCCAACCCGTCATCGACGTGTGGACAGGCTGGGCGGACCGGGGCGGGCACGTGCCGTGGTCGGCGGACACCGCCGCAGCGGTGTTCTCGGCAACCAAGGGGATGACCGCCACGGTCATCCACCGGCTTGCTGACCGGGGGCTGATCGACTACGAGGCTCCGGTTGCCGAGTACTGGCCGGAGTTCGCGGTCAACGGCAAGGCCGCCCTGACCGTGCGCGAGGTGATGAGACACCACGCCGGCTTGTCGGGCCTGCGAGGCGCCGCCAAGGAAGACTTGCTGGATCACGTCGTGATGGAAGAACGGTTGGCCGCGGCGCCTCCCGGACGGCTGCTGGGCAAATCGGCATATCACGCGCTGACCTTCGGCTGGCTGATGTCCGGGCTGGCCCGGGCCGTGACCGGAAAAGGCATGCGTGTGCTTTTCCGTGAGGAACTCGCCGAGCCATTGGGCACCGACGGTATGCACCTGGGCCGGCCGCCGGCCGAAGCGCCGACGCGGGTGGCCGAGATCATCATGCCGCAGAACATCATCGTCAATCCGGTCCTCAGCTGTGTGACGCGCACGGTCGCCAACCAGTTGTCCGGCGGATTCCGCTCCATGTACTTCCCGGGCGTGGTTGCTGCGGTCCAAGGTGATATTCCGTTGCTGGACGCCGAGATCCCGGCAGCCAACGGGGTAGTGACCGCCCGCGCGCTGGCGCGGATGTACGGGGCCATCGCCAACGGCGGTGAGGTCGACGGCACCCGGTTCCTGTCACCTGAACTGGTTGCGGGCCTGACGGGTCGGCGGAGCCTGCGGCCGGACCGGAACCTGTTCGTGCCGTTGGCTTTCCACCTGGGCTACCACAGCCTGCCCTTCTGGGACGTGATGCCGGGCTTCGGTCATGTCGGGTTGGGCGGTTCGCTGGGCTGGACCGATCCGGCGAGTGGCGTGGCGTTCGCGTTAGTGCACAACCGGCTGCTGACGCCGTTTGTGATGACCGACCATGCCGCGTTCGTCGGAATCTATGCGCTGATCCGTAAGGCCGCCGCGCAGGCCCGCAAGCGCGGCTTGCGGCCGGTAACTGAGTTCGGGGCGCCGTTCTACGAGCCGGGAGCGGTCGCCGGCTGACGCGGGACTTACCTGGACTACGGATCTTCCAGGCGAAAGCCGACCTTCATCGTCACCTGGACGTGGCCGATGGCTCCGTCCACCAGATGGCCACGGACCGACTCCACCTCGAACCAGTCCAGGTTGCGCATGGTCTGTGCCGCTCGAGCCAGACCGCTCCGGATGGCCGCGTCAACCCCGTCGGGTGAGCTTCCGACAATCTCGATCACGCGGTAGGTGTGATTGCTCATTGCATCTCCTTGAATTAGCCGCGGCTGAGGATAGCCCAGAGTTGCTCCGAAGGGTGAGGGCGTCAGCGCGCTCCTGGTCGACACCGCAGCGACCCTTGCGCCGATCCTCTGGCTTGTTGCGCGCGTGGCAATGATCGTCTCGTACTCGCGCAACTCGGATCAGTCAGGTGAGCGGCAGCCCGGTCGTGAGGAGTCGCCTCATACTGCTGCAGAAAGCCCGTTATGCCAAACAGAGCTACTGACGGATTCCTAACCACCAACCAAGAGGCCGTGCTCGTCGCCGCAGCCAGGGATCGGCGATCTTGGTATTCGCCAGAAACGCCGCCTCTTTTAGCAGGGATCTCGTACGCTGCACACAAAGGAACCCTGATTGTGAGGGACAGGTTGATTGCGCCAAAAATCAGGCGAGGCCGGGGACAACGAAGGGGAGGAGGTGGTTCGCGTGGCAACTGAACCCAATAAGCGCATCTGCATCGTCGGCGGCGCCGGACATGTCGGGCTACCGCTGGCGCTGGTGTTGGCAGACGAGGGTTTCATCGTCGACATCCTGGACACCAACGCCGAAGCCCTGAAAACCATCAAGGCCGGGCGGATGCCTTTCATCGAGAATGGAGCCGAGGATCTCCTCAAGCGTCTATTGCCAACCGGGCGTCTCGCCGCGACCAGCGATGCGTCGGCAGTCGACGCAGCCGACATCGTGATCTGCGTTATCGGGACGCCGGTCGACGAGTACCTGACGCCGCAGGCGCACACGTTCTATCGGGTTATGGGGGAGATCAGTCCGCACTTCCAGGACGGGCAGACGCTCATCCTCCGAAGCACCGTCTACCCGGGTCTGAGCCAGCGCGTCCACGAGCTGTTCCAGGATCGTGGAATCAATGTTCACGTCACCTTCTGTCCCGAGCGCATCGCGCAGGGTTATTCGCTTCGCGAGCTGCGGATCATTCCTCAGATCATTAGTGGATTCGACGACGAGGGGCTTCGGGTGGTCCGCGAGCTCTTCTCGCGGGTGACCAGCGAGATCATTGAGGTCAAGCCGCAGGAAGCCGAGCTGGCCAAGCTGTTCTGCAACAGCTACCGCTACATCCAGTTCGCGGTTGCGAACCAGTTCTATCTGATAAGCCGTGAGGCCGGGCTTGACTTCGAGCGTGTCCATCATGCGGCGACATACAAGAACGGACGCGTCGATAGCCTGCCACGGGCCGGACTCGCGGCCGGTCCGTGCCTGCTGAAAGACACGATGCAGCTCGCGGCTTTCAGCAACAACAATTTCATGCTGGGCCACTCGGCCATGCTCATCAACGAAGGCCAGCCACAGTTTCTTGTCAACATGCTCAAGCGTCGGGTCAACCTGCACGACAAGTCCGTTGGCATCTTGGGCATGACATTCAAGGCCGACTGTGACGACACACGCGACTCGCTCAGCTTCAAGCTCAGGAAGCTGCTGATGCTCGAAGCAAAAGCAGTGATGCTGCACGATCCTTACCTCGAAGGCCCCGACTACTACCCGCTTGATACCGTCCTCGAACGGGCCGATGTCCTGGTCATCGGCGTGCCCCACGGCGAGTACCGAGGCCTGCGCATACCGAGAGGCAAGATCGTCGAGGATGTTTGGGGATGCGTGGATGTCAGCGAGCTTGACGACGACGCATTGAACGCGCAACTGGCCACACTGGCCGCTGAGGGGTTGGCTCCGTGAGGATTCTGGTTACCGGCAGCGCGGGATTCATCAACGGCTATGTCGTCGACGAGCTGCTGCGGGCCGGTCACGACGTCGTGGGCATTGACAATTTCTCGAAGTACGGGCCTGTCAAGAAAAGCTATGACCACCATCCGCGCTATCAGTTCGTCGAGGGTGACGTCAAAGACCTTGATCTGATGTTTCGCCTGATCGAGGGATGCGATCAGATGGTGGCCAGCGCGGCCCGCATCGGCGGCATCACCTACTTCCACGAGTACGCGTACGACCTGCTGGCCGAGAATGAGCGCATCGCGGCCGCTCATTTCGATGCTGCTATCTATGCGTATCGCAAGGGCTGGCTCAAGAAAATCAACGTGATCAGTTCGTCGATGGTGTTCGAAAACGCGACTATCTTCCCGACGCCGGAGAAGCACATCACCGAATGCCCGCCTCCGACAAGCACTTACGGATTCCAGAAGCTGGCCTGTGAGTACTTCGCCCACGGCGCCTACGAGCAGTACGGTCTCCCGTACACGATCATCCGCCCTTTCAATTGTGTGGGCACCGGTGAACAGCGGGCGCTCGGCGGGCGTGAAATTCCAAGCGGCAACGTGAAACTGGCGATGAGTCATGTGGTCCCGGATTTGATTCAGAAGGTGGCGAAGGGCCAAGATCCGCTGCACATCCTCGGGGATGGCACCCAAGTGCGACACTACACCTACGGCGGCGATCTGGCTCGCGGTATTCGGACGTGCATGGAGCACCCGGCCGCGCTCAACGGGGACTT